>JAFROJ010000005.1 GCA_017429765.1 Bacteroidales bacterium
TAGCAGCCGCCCTCGAAGTTGAAGACACCCTTGTTGTCCCAGCCGTGCTCGTCGTCGCCGATGAGCTTGCGCTTCGGGTCGGTGGAGAGGGTGGTCTTGCCGGTGCCGGACAGGCCGAAGAAGATGGCGGTGTTCTCGCCGTTCATGTCGGTGTTGGCCGAGCAGTGCATCGCGGCGATGCCCTTCAGGGGGAGGTAGTAGTTCATCATCGAGAACATACCCTTCTTCATCTCACCGCCGTACCAGGTGTTGAGGATGACCTGCTCGCGGGAAGAGACGTTGAACGCGACGCAGGTGTCGCTGCGGAGACCGAGATCCTTGTAGTTCTCGACCTTGGCCTTGGAGGCGCAATAGACGACGAAGTCAGGATCCTGGTCGAACTCGGCCTGGTTCTTCGGGCGGATGAACATATTGGTGACGAAGTGGGCCTGCCAGGCGACCTCCATGATGAAGCGGACCTTCATCCTGGTGTCCTTGTGGGTGCCGCAGAATCCGTCCACGACGAAGAGCCTCTTGCCGGAGAGCTGGTCCTGGGCGAGTTTCTTGACCTCCTTCCAGACCGTCTCGGACATCTCGTGGTTGTCGTTGGGATACTCAGGGGTGTTCCACCACACGGTGTCCTTGGACTTCTTGTCCATCACGATGTACTTGTCCTTGGGGGAACGGCCGGTGAAAACACCAGTCATAACGTTGATAGCGCCAAGTTCGGTGACCTGTCCAACCTCGAATCCGGTGAGCCCGGGCTTTGTCTCCTCGTTGTAGAGAACCTCGTAGGTGGGATTGTAAAGGACTTCCTTCACTTTCTTGATACCGTACTTGCGTAGATCTTTGTTTGTCATAATAAACTGAGTTTTATTGAGTTGAACTTATTCCTTCCAAATTGTCGCGAATTTACGGAAAAAAAGCGCGATACTCAAGCCTCGCGGCGATTAATTTCGTACATTTGCACTAGCCTCCGGTGTTCCTGCAAATTGTTTGCCAGCGGTGGTCGTAATAGATTGTGATAAAACGATTTAAAATTGTTTAATATGACGCCAGCGCAGGTGCTTGGGAAATACTGGGGCTATGACGCTTTCCGCCCGTCACAGGAGGAAGTCATCAAGTCCGCGCTCGAGGGGAAGGATGTCCTGGCGATCATGCCGACCGGCGGGGGAAAGTCGATCTGCTTCCAGGTCCCGGGCTTGATTGCGGATGGCCTGACCCTCGTGGTCACCCCGTTGATCGCCCTGATGAAAGACCAGACCCGCAACCTTGAGGAGAGGGGGATCAGGGCGCTAGCGATCCACGCCGGAATGACTCACAGGGAAGTCGACCTGGCTTTGAACAACGCAGCCTACGGGGACTGCAAATTCCTCTACCTGTCTCCCGAGCGTCTAAGCACCCGCCTCTTCCAGTCCTATCTGGAATTATTGAATATCAGTTACATAGTCGTCGACGAGGCTCATTGCGTCTCCCAATGGGGCTACGATTTCCGCCCTGACTACCTCAAGATAGGGGAGCTCCGCCAGGTTGTGGACGCCCCGGTGATAGCCTTGACCGCCACCGCGACTCCCGCTGTCGCCGACGACATAATGGATAAGCTCGGCTTCAGGGAGAAGCTTGTCCTGAGGAGCGGCTTCGAGAGGCCGAACCTGAGCTATATCGTTAGGCACGTTGAGGACAAGAACTCCCAGATACTGAATATATGCAGGGGAGTGCCTGGAAGCGGGATAGTCTATGCCCGCAACAGGCTCAAATGCGAGGAGCTCGCCTCCATGCTGACATCTGAGGGGGTCTCGGCGTCATTCTATCACGCCGGTCTGGGGCAGCGCTCCCGCTCCGAGCGCCAGGAGGCGTGGAAAGAGGGGAGGATCGGCGTCATGGTCTGCACGAACGCCTTCGGGATGGGCATCGACAAGCCGGATGTGAGATTCGTGGCGCACTATGACCTTCCGGACAGCCCGGAAGAGTATTTCCAGGAGGCCGGAAGGGCCGGCCGGGACGGGAAACGATCCTACGCCCTTCTGCTCTGGAACGGGACCGATCTCAGGAGGCTGTCCAAGATTGAGAGCGTGTCTTTTCCTTCCCTCGAGTTCATCGCCGATGTCTACCAGAAGCTCCACGCCTTCTTCGAGATCCCTTACGACACCGGCCAGGGACGGCAGCTGAAGTTCTCGCTGGAGGACTTTTGCAAGTCGTTCGCCTTCCAGCGGGCGCCCGTCTTCCACGCGTTGAAGTATCTTGAGAGGTCAGGCCACCTGACCTATTCGGAAGAGGTCGACACGCCGACGAGGGTGAGAATCATCGCGGAGCGGAAATCGTTGTATGACATTGACTTGCCGAGCCAGGAACTGGCGACTCTCCTGGATGTCCTGATGCGCTCCTACCCCGGAGTGTTCTCATTCCTCCAGAATCTGGACGAGGAATATGTGGCCGGCCGCGTGGGCTCCACGGTCCCGAGGCTCCGGCAGCTTCTCTATTCCCTGTCCCTCGAGCATGTGATCTCTTATGTGCCGGCCGCCCACTCCGACGTCATCTATCTCCACCACGACAGGTTGAGGCCTGGGAATGTGGATCTCATGCCGGAGAGGTTCAAGGCCCTCAGGGAGAACTATCACGCCCGGGCCCAGGCTGTTGTCGAGTACGCGTCAGAGTCCGGCGAGTGCCGTTCCCGCTTCTTGCTCAGGTATTTCGGGCAGACCGAGACGACGGACTGCGGATCTTGCGACGTCTGCCGGGCGAAGAATCAAAATATTTGACGTATATTTGTCATGATGAAAACTTCTTTTAGAAACATAGCCATATCAACTCTCGCCTTGGCTGTCCTGGCGGTCTCTTGCCGCAAGGACGAGATCATCACCGAGAAACCAGTCATCTATAACTCCAACGGCCTGCCCGTTGTCACCATCAAGACAGATAACGGGGCCGGGGTGCCGGCCGACAAGACCCAGTCGATCGGGTGCTCGATCAAAGTCGTGGACCCGGAGGGAAAGTTCGCCAACGTGTCCGGCGACGGCAAGATCCATGGCCGAGGCAACGCCACATGGGGCTATGAGAAGAAGCCTTACAAGATCAAGTTCAACGAGAAGCAGTCTGTCTGTGGCTTCCCCGCCAACAGGGACTGGGTGCTGCTCGCCCACTATTGCGACAAGTCGCTGCTCCGGGAGACCTTCATGCTGACTCTCTCCGAATATGTCGGGCTGCCTTACACTGTCCGCCACCAGTTCGTCGAGCTGTACCTGGACACGGACTATCTCGGGGTGTACCTTCTCACCGAGCAGGTCGAGCAGGCCAAGGACAGGGTCCCGGCCGACCATGACCAGGGCTATATATTCGAGTACGACAACTATTGGAACAAGGAGCCTCTCCACATCACCACCGACAGGGGCCATCATTTCACTTTCAAGCATCCCAAGGTTGTCGAGGAGGGGGGCATGTACGAGAACGACGAGAGGTACAACTTTATTCTCGACTACCTCAACCGTTTCGAGGCGGCCATCTACGGCTCCGACTGCAATGACCCGGCGAAGGGTTACCGCGCTTTTGTCGACGAGTACACTTTCGCCCGTTGGTATCTGGTCCAGGAGATCATCGGCAACTACGACACCAACATGTACATGACTCTTCGGGACCGTTCCAGCAAGCTTGAGCTCTTCCCGGTCTGGGACGCGGAATGGAGCCTGGGACTGGCCGGAGTGGGGACGAACGGTTGGGCGCAACGACCGCAAAAACCTGTTATTGAAGGTAATATCAAGCGCTCGCAACTGTACATCTACCAGATGATGCACGACCCTTATTTCCTTGGGATCGTCAAGAGCGAGTGGGCTAAGCTGAAGACCAACATCCCGAAGGTGAAGTCCGACATGAGGGCCTACGCCGCGTCCCTCGAGAGGGCCCAGAAGGATAATTTTAAGCGTTGGCAGATACTTGACCAGTACGTCAGTGTAGGTCTGATCAGCCTTGGCAGCTGGGAGGCTGAGGTGGACTACATCTTCGACTTTTTCGATAAGCGCTGCGAGTGGTTCGACTCGTGGCTCGCGACCCAAAAGGGATAAACAATCACTTTAGATAAAATATTGAATCATCATCATGTTCAGTGAGAAGGATATCGTTCAGATAAAGCAGAGAGGCGCCAGCCTCTCGCAGGTCGAGGAGCAGATCGGCCGTTTCAAGAGCGGTTTCCCCTGGCTCAAGATCGTGGCTCCCGCCACTCCCGCCAAGGGGATAAAGGTCTTGTCCGAGGATGAGGCCAAGGCCTCTGTCGAGTACTACAGAAGCGCCCCGGTCCATGGCAAATGCAAGTTCGTCCCCGCTTCAGGCGCGGCTTCCAGGATGTTCAAGGACATGTTCTCCGGCCTTGAGACTCTTGAGTCGGGACAGGATCTCCCCGCGGACGCTCCCGGGTCCAGGCTGGCGGCCAGGATCAAGGAGTTCGCTTTCTATTCCGGGGAGGTCTTCGGCGAGCCCGAGGACACGCCCGCTTACCGCGAGGCCACCCTCAGGAAACTCCTGAAGGAAGAGGGGCTGGGCTACGGGTCAAAACCGAAAGGTGTCCTTAAATTCCACCGCTACCCCTCCGAGGTCAGGACCGCGATAGCGGAGCATCTTGTCGAGGCTCAGGAATACATGCGGGCCCCGGACGGGACATGCTCCCTTGTCGTCACAATCTCCCCGGAGCATCGTCAGCTTTTCGAGGACGCTGTGGCTGAGGTGGTTCCGGAGTTCGAGAAACGCTACGGGGTCCGTTACGACATCACTTTCACCTATCAGGACAAGGCCACTGACACGATCGCCGTGGATGGCGACAACGAGCCCTTCCGGGCCTCTGACGGAAGCCTTCTCTTCCGTCCGGCGGGACACGGGGCCCTGATCCACAACCTGGACAAGGTCGAGTCGGAGCTGGTCTCTATAAAGAATATTGACAATGTCTCGCACGAGAGATTCCTCGGTGTGACCTCGTTCCACAAGCAGGTCCTGATGGGGGAGGCCCTCAGGCTCAGGGACAAGATCTTCGCTTTCTTGAGGAGACTCGACGAGGCTCCCTCGGAGTCCTTGTTCGAGGAGATAAAGTCTTTCCTGGACAATGAGCTTTGTGTGAGCCTTCCCGGGGACATCGGTGAGGAGGCTCTCCCGGCTTTGCTCCGGGCGAAACTCGACAGGCCAATCAGGGTCTGCGGCATGGTGCGCAACGAGGGTGAGCCAGGAGGAGGCCCCTACATCGTCGAGGGGAAGGACGGATGCTCCTCCCTCCAGATTCTCGAGAGTGTCCAGATCAACAAGGCTGACCCCGCCGCGGCGGCCGCCATGTCGGGGGCGACCCATTTCAACCCGGTCGACCTGGTTTGCCTTACTCGAGGGTATAAGGGAGAAAAGTTCGACCTGCCCTCCCATGTCGATCCTGACGCAGGCTTCATGAGCTCCAAGAGTTACCAGGGAAGGGCTTTGAAAGCCCTGGAACTGCCTGGCCTTTGGAACGGGGCCATGAGCGACTGGAACACCCTGTTCGTGGAAGTCCCGCTGGAGACTTTCAATCCGGTCAAGGTCGTGCTGGACCTCCTGCGTCCCGCCCATAAGGGAAATAATTAATTATCAGATATTCATGTTGGTATTCCTGAAACTCCTCGGCTCGATCGCCCTGCTCATCTACGGAATGAAAGTGATGAGCGAGGCCCTGCAGAAGATGGCCGGCCCCCAGTTGCGCCACTTGCTCGGCGCCATGACCACAAACAAGTTCTCGGGTGTCGCCACAGGAGCTTTGGTCACTGTAGCTGTCCAGTCATCCGCCGCCACCACGGTCATGACGGTTTCCTTCGTCAACGCCGCCTTGCTGACGCTCTCGCAGGCTATCTCGGTCATCATGGGAGCCAATATCGGAACGACGATGAGCGCCTGGATCATGTCCGCCGGGTTCTCTTTCAATATCGCGAATCTGGTCTGGCCCGCTTTCCTCGTCGGCATCATATTGATCCAGATAGGTAAGCACCGTTACGTCGGGGACTTCCTGTTCGGCCTGTCTTTCCTTCTTTTCGCCCTCGGCATGCTCAACCAGACCGGGAGGGAGATGGATCTCGCCAACAACCCCGCAGTGGTCGGTTTCTTCTCCTCCTTCGACTCGGGTAGTTACCTGACTATCATCGTGTTCCTGTTGATGGGAACGGTACTGACCTGCATCGCCCAGTCGTCGGCCGCATTGATGGCCATCACCATGGTCTTGTGCTCGACAGGGGCTATCACCATATTCCAAGGCATCGCCCTTGTCATGGGTGAGAACATCGGTACCACTGTGACCGCCAACGTCGCCGCCTTGAGCGCCAACACGCAGGCCCGCAGGGCCGCGGCCGCCCACCTCCTGTTCAATGTGTTCGGTGTCGTCTGGGTGCTGATCCTGTTCTTCCCCTTCGTGCGGGGAGTCTGCCGCATCGTCGGCCTCGATCCCTCGGCCGGGAGCCAGGATCCGGCGAGGCTTACATTCGCGCTGGCCACCTTCCACACATGTTTCAACCTCATCAACACCGCCGTGCTGATCTGGTTCATCCCTCAGATAGAGAAGTTCGTCTGCCGGATCATCAAGCCCAAGAAGAGCGAGGTCGAGGATGAGTTCAAGCTCAAGTACATCAAGGCCGGTATCATGAAGACCCCTGAGTTGTCCGTCTTCCAGGCGCAGAAAGAGATCGCCGGGTTCGGGGATAAGATGCGGTTCATGTTCGGCCTGGTCGAGGAGCTCTACAAGACCGAGGACGATGGCGCTTTCGGGAAGTTGTTCGAGCGTATCGAGAAATTTGAGGACAAAAGTGACGATCTTGAGAACGAGATCGGCAGGTATCTCGGCGATGTCGGTTCCTCTCACCTGTCGGACGACACGAAGGAGAAGATCCGTTCCATGCTCCGCCAGATCAGCGAGCTCGAGTCCATCGGCGACGGCTGCTTCAACCTGGCCAGGATAATCCGGCGCAAGAAGGAGAATAAGCTCGCTTTCACTCAGAGTCAGGAAGATGGGCTGGCCAAGATGTTCGGTCTTGTCGACGAGGCTCTCGCGCTGATGAACAACGTGCTTTCCGGCCGTAAGGACGATTACGACATCTCGCTTAACGAGAACGCCGAGTTCCGCATCAACGCCTGCCGTGACAAGTTGAAGAGCGAGAACATCCTCTCGCTCGACGCCTATGACTACAACTACGTTATCGGCACTGTGTTCAACGACCTGGTCGGCGAGTGTGAGAAGACCGGCGACTACATCATCAATGTGGTCGAGGCCCGCTTCGGGGTGTCATAGGAAGGCCTGGCGTCGGCTCAGGCGATCCAGCTTTTGACAAGGAACCAGAGGACCGGCACCAGAAGGGCCGGGAGGTAGTTGAGTGTCTTGCAGTCCTTTATCTCCAGGATGGAGAGACCGGAGGAGATGATCAGCACCCCTCCGACTATGGCCAGCTCGTTGACAAGTGTCCCTTGGAGGAGCGGGCTCGCCGAGGCCAGGACCGCTATCAGATAGAACATCCCCTGCCATAGGAACAAGATCGGTGCGGCGAGGATCATCCCTATTCCATAGGTGGTGGCGAAGACCATGGAGGTGACCAGGTCAAGTGTGGAGTTGGTGTACAGGAAGGTGTTGTCGCCCTGAAGCGCGCTCATCACAGGCCCCACGATCGAGAAAGTGCCGATGCAATAGAGCAGGCAGGCGGAGATCAACCCCTTGGCGAACGAGTCTCCTCCGAAACGGGAGACAAGGCGCTTGGTCTTCCCGTCGATGTCAAGGGCTGTCCCGACCACCCCTCCGATAGCGAGACTCAGGATGAACAGGACCGGGAACTCGCTCTTGGGCATATTCTGGACGAAAGAGTTCGCTCCCAGGGCCAGGGAGGCGAGTCCCATGGCGTTGAAAAGTGTCTTCCGGTATTTCTCGCCGAGACCTTTCCTGAAAAGGACCCCGACCAGGGTGCCGCAGACTATGCAGGCTGTGTTGACTATTGTACCTAACATGAGATCCGTGTCGAATTATTCAGGGATCCTGTATCTCTCGCCCGAATCCCTCACCATAGCGTCATAGAAGCGTTGGTCATAGCCGCCTGGCTGGTCGTTGTACTTGACTATCAGCTCCCTGGCGAGCCTCTCCCAGCGTCTCATCATGGTCTCTGTGTAAGCGGCGGTCTTGGAGGTCAGGAACGACACTCTCTCGGACGGGGTCATCCCGGCCGCCTTACTCTCGATCTCCCCGCGCTCGGAGAAGAACAGGTCCTCGAGCTCATCCCTGGCGGCGTTGAGATCCCCGGCAAGAGCGCTGTACCTCGGGTAGACCATGTTCGAGACGAAGTTGCACATCCAGTAGGCGCCCTTCTCGTTGAATACCCCGTTGAGGTTGTTCTCCTCGGCGAAGGGGGCCGGGATCTCCCTCTCGGCGCAATAGACGGGGACATAGGCCACCATCGCGGCGTCGTCGCAGTTGAAGTACATCACCCCTCCGACCTCGTCGGGCAGCCAGTTCCTGAGCTGGGACACAAGGGTGAATCCCGCTTGAGGGGAAGCTATCGGCCTCTCCCTGAAGTACTTCTGCCCTCCGGACTCGAAGGTCTTGGCCCTGGGCCGGACCGGCATCCCCCAGGGACCGGCCCCGAGGTCGGAGGTCATGTCGAGAGGTGTGCCCTCGTAGTGGTCCCTCATGTCGCTCATCACGTCCCTCACGGAGAGTTTGGAGTCCGGTTTTATCCAGAGCGGGAGATGGTCGATCTTGTCGAACTCGCCGTTGAGATAGGGGAGGTACTTGTCCATCTCGGCGGGGTCGGTGTGATGGCGGAAGAAACTCCAGACCCTGGCGTCGCACTGCCTCACACCGAGGAACGAGATGGGGCAATAGGCGTCCCTGAAGCTGAAATCGGCGTCCTTGCCGGAGAAATAACCCATCTCCCTCGCGAAGGAGACCACGTCTTTCGAGTACATGCAGTTCTCCTTGTCGGAGAAAGGTATATTCCTGATCCTGCTTATGTTGGCGTGGGCGCTTATGCAGTCGTCGGGGATCCTGAGGGCCACCCACACGGCGCCTTTCCGTCCCGGGCCCTTGCCGATGAGCTCCATGATCCAGGCCTCGTCCTTGTCGCAGACAGAGAAGGTCTCTCCCTCGTCGCGGTAGCCGTAGGTGTCCATCAACTCGCCCATGACCCGGATCGCCTCCCTTGCCGTGGAGCAGCGCTGGAGGGCGAGCTGGATCACATTGTCGTAGCAAAGTACTCCCTCAGGGTTGACAAGTTCCTTCCTGCCGCCGAAAGTGGTCTCCACAATGCAGAGCTGTTTCTCGTTGATGTAGCCTATCACGCTGTAGGTGTAATCGACCTGGTCGACATAGCCGTTGATCCCCTCGGGGTGCCAGAAGGAGCGGATCGCTATCTTCTCATCTTTCTGATGCCTCCCGGCGGGGGAGCTGGTCAGCCAGCCGGAGAAGCCGAAGGTGTCGCAGTTGTAGGTGCAGATCACCGAGCCGTCGACGGAGGCGGCCTTCCCGACAATCAGGTTGGTGCAGGCGTGAGACGGCGTCAATGAGGCCAGAAGGATGGCCAGCGGCGCGATGCCCTTGAATATTCCTGGGAGTTTCATCGGCTTCTCGGTCATTTCCCGGTGGTGATCACGCAGTCGGCGGGAGCCTTGATGTTGCCGTCGATGATGATCTCCCTGACGGATTCGACATGAATATGCCCGGAGCTCGGGTTCTTGATGGAGTCGAGGTGCCCTTTCACTCTCGCCTCGACCGTGGAGTACTCGAAGGCCAGGTCGCAGTCGGACCCGAAGGTGCAGTCCTCGAGGATGAGGTTGTCGCAATAGCAAAGTGGCTGGGTCTCAGTGATATGGCACCTGACCAACTTGACATTCTTGGAGTACCAGGCGAGATATTCACCATTTATCACAGAATCATAGACTTCCACGTTCTCGGCCTCCCAGAAAGAGTCCTTGGAGTTGAGGACGCAGTTCTTGACGAACACGTTCTTGGCGTACTGGAAACCGTAGTTGCCCTGAAGCTTGACGTTCTCCAGGCGGATGTTCTCGCAATGCATGAATATGTAATCCGCCCTCTCGATGACGCAGTCCTTGACATCGATGTCCGAGCAGTCCCAGAAGGTCTCAGTGCCTCCTGGAATCCAGCAGTCTCGCATCTTGATCCCGACCATCCTGCGGAAGGTCTTAGGGGCGTCGATGATGGTGTTGTAGAGCTCGCCTCGTCTTGAGTACCAAAGGCCCGAGCGGGCCCCGACAGTGAGGATGCTGTCCCTCACCACGAAGCCGTCACACTCCCAGAGGGGATACTTCCCCTCGAAACGACATTTCACCGCCGTGATGTTGGCGGTCTCTTTCAGTCCGGACTCCCCGGCGTGGATCACCACGTCCTCGAGGTAGAGATCCCTGCCCCGGTACAACGGCCTCTCGCCGCCGAATTCTTTACCGATTATTCTTTCCATATTATCATTAAGTTCGTTAAATTTCCGAAAGCGTCAGTTCATCCTTCCGCTTTCCGATCACGTTATGTTTCATCCATTTGTCGCCGTGAAGCCTCCAGAGGAAGAGGAGCCCGCGCAGGTTCAACTCCACGCACATCGCGATCCAATAGCCCCGAAGCCCCATCTTGGGGGTCAGTATGGCGGCGAGGCCTATCCTGACGAGCCACATGCTGCAGAAGTTCATCACGCTTGGCATGAGGGTGTCCCCGGCTCCCACACAGCAGCCATAGCCCACGATCGAGATGGCGTACATGGTCTCGGCGAAGGCCTCGATCCTCAGGACCTTGGCCCCGAGGGCGACCACGTCAGGGTCGACGCTCAGAAGTCCCATCAGTTCCGGGGCGAAGATGAACATCACCACTCCCAGAAGGGTCTGGATCGCCGCGCCCATGGTCACGGTGATCCTTGAGAATCTCTTGGCTATCTGTTTCCTTCCGGCCCCGAGACTCTGTCCGATCAGGGTGGTGGAAGCCTCCTCGATCCCGTAAGAGGGCATATAGCAGAAGCTCTCGGCTGTTATCGCGAAGGCGTTGGCGGCTATCGCTATAGCGCCCAGAGGGGCGACAATCACGGTGCTCATCACGTAGGCCCCGCGCATGATGATGTTCTGAAGCCACATCGGCGCGGTTATTCCCCAGGCGTTGTGGAGAGTGAGTCTCCTGGGTTTGAAAGAGCCTTTCTCACCCTTGATGTTCAACTCCTTGGACTTGGCGAGAACGAACCAGACGGCGAAGGCGGAGGTCACAAGCTCGGACAGTCCGGTCCCGAGGGCGGCTCCGGCCACCCCCATCCCGCACACGAAGATGAATATGTAATTGAATATAACATCCAGCACGCACATGCCCGTGAACATGACGCTGGGGACCTTCATGTTGCCGCTGGCCTGAAGCATGGCGCTTGCCGCCCAGCCCACGGCTCCTACCGGGATGAAAGCGGAATAGATCAGGAAATACTTGGAAGCGTCGGCGATGATCTCGGGGCCTCCGCCGAGCCAGCGGGGGAGGGGGCCGCTCAGGGCGATTCCGATGCCAGCGAGCAAGAAACTGAGAATCAGCACTGAAGACAGTCCTTCGCGGAGTACTCTCCGGGCTCCTTTGAAGTCGTTGGCGCCGCATAGGTGCGCGACCTGCACGGAGAATCCCGAGCATGCCCCGGCTGTGAATCCGCCCAGGATCCAGGTGCTTGTCGCGATAAGACCTATCGACGCGGAAGGGTTCGCCCCGAGGCGTCCCACCATGCCCGTGTCGATGTACTGCATGAGCATCGAGGAGGTCTGGGCGAGAATGGCTGGAAGGCTCAGCATGAACGCGAGCCTGACCTGCTGGCCGAGCCGCAGGTCACGGCCTTCGCGGATCATCCCCAGAAGTTCGTCTTTTTGACCTTTCGCCATTAATTATCCCTGAAAGGACAAAGATAATCATTTTTCCGCTATCGACACAGCGACCCTGTAGCCAGTTGACCAAGCGGCCTGGAGATTGAATCCTCCCGTGACCGCGTCGATGTCAAGTGTCTCGCCGGCGAAATAGAGCCCTGGATGGCTTTTGCACTCGAGTGTGTTGTAGTTGATGTTGGTTAGGGCCACACCGCCGCAGGTGACAAACTCTTCCTTGAAGCGGCTTCTCCCCTTGATGTGGTAAGTGTCGTTGGTCAATGTCTCGGCCAGCCTGTTGAGCCCTCTTGGCCCGGCCTCGGACCATCTGGAATCCTCCCTTACCTTGCTTTTTGTCACGAGATAGGACCAGAGTCTCGAAGGAATGAACTCCGGGTGGGAATTACTCACCTGTCTCAAGGGGTTTCCCTCAGCGATCCTCTTTAGCTCATTCCTCGCGCTCTCCGCGTCAGCTCCGCCGGTCCAGTTGACCAGCAAGGTCGCCTCATAGCCCGACTCGGCGAGATGCCTGGCCGCGCGGGAGGATAGTTTCAGGATGGCCGGGCCGCTCATGCCCCAGTGTGTGACAAGGAGGGGACCGGAGGCCTTGAAGCCGGTTCCCGCCAGTCCGACCGACACATTCTCGACGACGGTTCCCGCCAGTTCCCTGACCGGGCTGCCGGGAAGATTGAATGTGAACAGGGATGGCACAGGTGGAACTAATTCTAAATCAAGTCCTTCGAAAAGATCAAAATCTTTTTTCCCGGGGCGGCCGCCCACTGTCACCACGACGGCGTCGTATTCTTCGGTCAGCGATTTGACGCTCTCGACCTTATGCCTCACGTGAATATTCACGCCCAGCCTCCTCATCAGTTTGATGAGCAGATTGACCACTTGCATGGCGTCCTGTGAAGCGGGGAACACGCAGTGGTCCTCCTGGAGAGTCAAGCGGACTCCCTCCCTCTCGAACCATTCCCAAGTGTCCTTATGGTCGAATGTGGTGAATACTCTTCTGATCAGTTTGTCCCCTCTGGGATAGACTTCCTTGAGTGAGGAGACGTCCTCGAAAGAGTTGGTCAGGTTGCAGCGTCCGCCGCCTGTCACCGCCACCTTCGCGAGTGGTTTGGAGCCGCTCTCGAAGATGTCGACCGTGGCGTCAGGAAGCCTGCGCTTCAGCTCGATGGAGCAGAAACAACCGGCGGCCCCGGCGCCAACGACGGCCACTCTCATTATTCCTCCAGGGCTCTTTTCAGTCCGGCCCGCATATTGTCTATCAGGGCTTCTGAGGAGAAAGTGGCTCCAGAGACGGCGTCCACCTTAAGCTCAAGGCCTTGGGAAGGAGTCAGGCCGATCCATTTCTCCAGGACCTTGACCGCCAGTTTGAAATAGGCGGGAGTCTCCTCGTTAGGCAGGGCTGTGACTTTGACGATGGTGTCTTTCTTGATCCTGATCTCGACCGGAGTCGGGCCAATGTAACCTTCCACATTCTCGCACAAGGATGTGGTGTTGACCACGAGGACACCATTTTGGATGGTCTTGGAGGTGTCTCTCACAGGATTCTGGGCGCCGGCGGTCCCGACAAAGAACGCCAGGGCTAACAATGATAACGATAAAGACTTTCTCATGTCGCGAAGTTAATCTATTACATCAGAACTGAAAAATTAGTATCTTGCGAATAACTATAAATTGGGATAAAATGAATCGCTTATTAGCCATTATAGTGATGCTGGCGCCGCTCCTCGGTCTGGATCTGGGCGCCCAGGAGATAAGCGGATCGTGGAAGGGGGAACTCGATCTGGGATCCTCGAGACTCGCTATAGTTTTCCATTTCCAGGGTGGAGGATGCTCGATCGACAGCCCGGACCAGGGCGCCAAGGATATTCCCGCCGAGTTGTTATTCATCTCCGCGGATTCGGTCAGTGTCAGACAGAATCGGATGGGAGCCGCATTCTCGGGTCGTCTTCGCGACGGGGCCATAGTCGGCCGTTTCTCGCAGAGAGGGCTGACCGTTCCCCTGACCCTGACTCCCGGAGACGTGGTCCGTTCGAGGCCGCAGACTCCAGCGGGTCCTTTCCCTTACAAGACTGAGGAGGTCTCTTTCAACAACGGAGACGCCACGCTGGCCGGGACATTGGTCTACCCCGAGGGCTGGAACGGCAGGAGGAAGGTCCCGGTCGCGGTGATGGTTTCCGGAAGCGGCCTCCAGAACCGCGACGAGGAGTTGATGGGTCACAAGCCCTTCCTCGTGATAGCCGACTATCTCGCCAGGAACGGGATCGCCACCCTGAGGTATGACGACCGGGGCGCCGGAGCCTCAACGGGAGACGCCACTAACGCCACGACCCTGGATTTCATGGAAGACGCGGCGGCCGGTGCCGGCTATCTGCGATCCTTGGGGAAGTTCTCGAAGGTCGGTGTGATCGGTCACAGCGAGGGAGGGGAGATCGCTTTCATGCTCGGCGCCAGGAAGAAGGTTGATTTCATCGTGAGCATGGCTGGGCCTGGCGTCCAGGGCGACAGTATACTTCTGCTCCAGAACGAGAACGCCATCCGGAAGGCGGGCCTCGCCATGAGGATCACGAAAGAATTTGTCCGGACCCAGGTCAAGGCCCAGAATAACCCTTGGCTCAACTATTTCATTGATTATGACCCGGTTCAGGACATCCGCCAGGTCCGTTGCCCCGTTTTGGTCCTCAACGGGGAGAAAGACACCCAAGTTGAAGCGGAGGTGAATGTCAAGTCGATATCCGGGAATCTTCCAAAGAACCGTTCCGGCCGCCGCTTCGCCGACAAGCGGAGCGTTGTTAAGGTCTATCCCTCCCTGAATCACCTCTTCCAGAATTGCGAGACAGGTCAGTCTGATGAATATGCCCGGATCGAGGAGACAATCTCCCCTGAGGTTCTGTCCGACATCGCCGGGTGGATAGGAAAATTGTGATCAATATGGTCGAAAGAATCATACCGATAGTCAAAGAGGCGGCGGGTTTGATGGTCCGCTCGGGTTTCGATGTCATGGAGAAGGGCTCCTCCGAGAACCTCGTGACGTCCTCTGACCTTGCCGTCCAGCGTTTCCTGGTCGGGAGGCTCTCCGCCCTGGTTCCGGGAAGCGGCTTCCTTTGCGAGGAGGACGATTTCAAGGATCTCTCCCATGAATATGTCTGGATAGTCGATCCGATCGACGGGACGGCGAACTACGCCAGGGGGATCCAGGACTGCTGTGTCAGCGTCGCCCTGACCAAGGGCGGGGAAGAGGTCGCCGGGGTCGTTTACAGCCCGTGGAGGAATGAGCTTTACTGGGCGGAGAGAGGATGCGGGGCCTTCCTCGACGGTCGTCCTATCAGAGTCTCGGACAGGCCTTTCAGCGACGGGATGCTTTGCGCCGCCATGAGCACATACCGGAAGGAATATGCCCAGACCTGCTCCGGCATCATATTCGATATCTACATGAGATCCAACGACTTCCGTCGGTTCGGATCGGCGGCTTTGGAGCTTTGCCTGATGGCTGCCGGCAAGATTGACCTCTATTTCGAGATGCGCTTGCAGCCTTGGGATTACGCCGCCGCGGGGTTGATCCTCTCTGAGGCCGGAGGGGTCTCCTGCGGCTTCGACGGGAAGCGTCTCAGCTTGTCGCGCCAGAGCATGACCCTCGCCGCCAACAACAAGGCGAACCTGGACACCATTCTCGACATCGTCCACAGCCACATGGACGAGTTACCTTATTGACCTATGGAGCTTTCTGGTGTGAACGGGAGACTGGTTGAATATGTCGAGGCGGAGATCATCCCTCGCTACGCCTCTTTCGACCTGGCCCATAGGGAGGATCACGCCCGTGATGTCATAGCAGAGGCGCTCAGGCTCTCTGAATATTATCCTGTCAATAAGGATATGGTTTATGCCGCCGCGGCCTTCCACGACACAGGATTGGTGGAGGGGAGGGAGAGGCATCACCTTGTCTCCGGAAGGATAATCAGGGAGGACAAGAGGCTTCCGGAATGGTTCGATCCCGGTCAGATCGAGACTGTCGCCCAGGCCGCCGAAGATCACAGGGCCTCGGGGAAGTCGGCTCCCAGGAGCGTCTACGGGGAGATTATCGCCGAGGCTGACAGGGACATTATTCCCATGAAGATATTGAGAAGGACGGTCCAGTTCGGCCAGGAGCATTACCCGGAGCTTGACAAGGAGGGGCATTGGAAGAGGTTTTTGGAGCATCTCCACGAGAAATACTATTACGGGGGCTACCTGAAGTTGTATATTCCTCAATCCAGGAACGCGGGGCGCCTTGAGGAACTTCGTCAGATTATCGGCGACGAGGTGAGGCTGCGTTCCATTTTCGAGTCATTTTTTGAAACACGATAACTTATGAAATCAACATGAACTTACCAGTTCGTCCACGAGAATGAAAATAAGAAGTGTTACCTTTGGTATCGAACCAAAGCTAACACATCCGATGGACGGAATCGCATTTGACCAAGTCATCAAACGGGGCTGTGGTATAGACA
>JAFROJ010000006.1 GCA_017429765.1 Bacteroidales bacterium
GGTGTCCACGATCTTGGCGGCTGACTTGTCAACCAGCATGTGATCGAATGATTTGAGTTTGATTCTGATCTTTTGACTCATATCAATAATTGATTTTTAACTTCTTACAAAAACTTTGTGTTATTCCTCGTCATCGATGAAATGGCGTGTGCTGTACCCGCTTCTCTCCACTATCTCCCTGGCCAGGTTGAGCGGAACCTCCGCGTAATGGTCGAAGGACATGGTGCTCGTGGCGCGGCCGGACGACAGGGTCCTCAAGACCGTGACGTAGCCGAACTGCTCGGCGAGCGGCACGAAAGCCTTGACTATCCTCGCCCCGTTGGCGGTGGAGTCCATGGCCTGGATCTGTCCCCTGCGGCGGTTGAGGTCTCCGACGATGTCACCCATGTAGTCCTCCGGGGTCACGACCTCGAGAGACATGATGGGCTCCAGGAGAACCGGCTTCGCCTTGGGGCAGGCGTGACGGAAGGCCATCCTCGCGGCCATCTCGAAGGACAGCTGGTCGGAATCGACCGGATGGAAGGACCCGTCCAGAAGAGTGACCTTCATCGACTGGACCTCGTAGCCGGCCAGGACACCGTTCGCCATGGCGGACTTGAACCCTTTCTCGACACTGGGGATGAACTCCTTGGGGATATTCCCGCCCTTGACATCATTGACGAACTGAAGGCCGGTCTGGCCCTCGTCGGCGGGACCGATCGTGACAATGATGTCAGCGTATTTGCCTCGGCCGCCGGTCTGCTTCTTGAAGACCTCACGGTGCTGGACAGTACCGGTGATGGCCTCCTTGTAGTTGACCTGAGGGGCGCCCTGGTTGATCTCCACGCCGAACTCTCGGCGGAGACGATCCACGATGATGTCCAGATGGAGCTCACCCATGCCGCTGATGATCGTCTGGCCGGTCTCGTTGTCGGATCTCACGGTGAAGGTGGGATCCTCCTCGGCGAGTTTCCCGAGAGCCACACCGAGCTTGTCAAGGTCGGTCTGGGTCTTGGGTTCGACGGCTATTCCGATCACAGGGTCGGGGAACACCATCGACTCAAGGGTGATGGGATGGTTCTCGTCGCAGATAGTGTCGCCGGTGCGAAGGTCTTTGAAACCCACGGCAGCGCAGATGTCCCCGGCCTCCACGAAATCAATGGGATTCTGGTGGTTGGAGTGCATCTGGTAAAGCCTGGCGATCCTTTCCTTCCTCGCCGTGCGGACATTATAGACATAAGAGCCGGAGTCGATCCTTCCGGAATAGACCCTCAGGAAAGCGAGACGGCCCACGAACGGGTCAGTGGCGATCTTGAACACGAGAGCGCAGAAAGGCTCCCCAGCGGAAGGAAGGAGGTCTTTCTCCTCCCCGGTATTAGGGCTGGTGCCTTTGACGACTCCCTTGTCAAGAGGTGACGGCAGGTAACGCATCACGGCGTCTAGCAGGAACTGGACTCCCTTGTTCTTGAAGGAAGAGCCACAGCAGGCCGGAACGATCTGCATCGAGATCGTTCCCTTGCGCAGGGCGGCGATGATCTCGTCCTCCGTGACCGAGTCGGGATCCTCGAAGAATTTCTCCATGAGGTTCTCGTCACACTCGGCAGCGGTCTCGACGAGCTTCTCCCTCCATCTCTCGACCTCCTCGACCATGTCGGCCGGGACAGGCTGGATCTCGTAGTTGACCAGCTCGTCGGAGGAGTCGTAGATTATGGCTTTGCGGGAGATCAGGTCGACAATGCCCTGGAACTTGTCCTCGGCGCCGACAGGAAGACAGACGGGAACCGCCGTCGCCCCGAGCTTGGCCTTGATCTCCTCGACGCAAGCGAGGAAATCGGCCCCGACCCTGTCCATCTTGTTGATGTAGGCGATCTTGGGAACCCCGTACTTGTCGGCCTGGCGCCACACGGTCTCTGACTGCGGCTGGACACGGCCCACGGCGCAGAACGTGGCTATCGTGCCGTCAAGGACACGGAGCGAGCGCTCCACCTCGACGGTGAAGTCCACGTGGCCGGGGGTGTCGATAAGGTTGATCTGATACACCTCGCCGCCGTAGTGCCAGAAGGCGGTGGTGGCGGCGGAGGTGATGGTGATCCCCCTTTCCTGCTCCTGGACCATCCAATCCATCGTCGCGGCGCCGTCATGCACCTCACCGATCTTGTGTGTCTTGCCGGTGTAGTACAGGATACGCTCGGACGTGGTTGTCTTGCCGGCATCGATGTGGGCCATGATGCCGATGTTCCTGGTGAAAGTCAGATCCCTGCCGGAAACCATCCGCGATAACGATTAGAAACGGAAGTGGGCGAACGCCTTGTTGGCCTCCGCCATCTTGTGCATATCCTCTTTCCTCTTGAAAGCGCCACCCTCATTGTTGTAGGCGGCGACTATTTCCGCACAAAGTTTTTCTGCCATGGAGTGGCCGGAACGTTTGCGGGCATAGCCGATCATGTTCTTCATGGAAAGCGAGACTTTCCTCTCCGGGCGCAACTCCGTAGGCACCTGGAAGTTGGCACCTCCTACACGACGTGATTTGACCTCGATCTGAGGGGTCACGTTTTCGAGAGCCTTCCTCCAAATATCCAGAGGAGCCTTGTCAGAATCTTTCATCTTCTCGCCTACCATGTCGATGGCATCGTAAAAAATAGAA
>JAFROJ010000007.1 GCA_017429765.1 Bacteroidales bacterium
GTCTATACCACAGCCCCGTTTGATGACTTGGTCAAATGCGATTCCGTCCATCGGATGTGTTAGCTTTGGTTCGATACCAAAGGTAACACTTCTTATTTTCATTCTCGTGGACGAACTGGTAAGTTCATGTTGATTTCATATCATCAAAGGGCTTGCATATCGTTCAATTTGCGGTAGTGGCCGTTCATGGCCAGAAGCTCCTCGTGCCGTCCTCTCTCCACGATCTTTCCCTGGTCCATCACGATGATCTCGTCGGAATTCCTCACAGTCGAGAGGCGATGGGCGATGGCGACAGTGGTCCTGGATGACATGAGGCGGTCCAGGGCCTCTTGGACGGTCTTCTCGGACTCGGTGTCCAGGGAGGCGGTGGCCTCGTCGAGAATCAGGATGGGAGGGTTCTTAAGGATCGCCCTCGCGATGCTGATCCTCTGCCTCTGCCCTCCGGAGAGTTTCACGCCCCGGTCACCGATGACAAACTGGTAGCCACCCTCCTTCTCCATGATGAAATCGTGGGCGTTGGCTATCTTGGCCGCCTCCACGACTCTCTCCATCGTGGCGTTCTCCACTCCGAAGGCGATATTGTTGAATACCGTGTCGTTGAACAGGATGGACTCCTGGTTCACATTTCCGATCAGGTTGCGTAAATCCTTGATTTTAAGGTCTTTGATCGGGATGCCGTCAATCTTGATCTCCCCGGATTCCGGGTCATAGAACCTCGGGATCAGATCCACCAGGGTGGTCTTGCCGGCCCCGGAGGCCCCCACGATGGCGATTGTCTTGCCTTTAGGAATATCCAGGCAGATGTCATCAAGGATCATCTTTGAGCCGTCCGGGTAGCGGAAGCCGACATGCTCGAATGAGATCCTGTCGTTGAAACCCTCCAGGCGGACCGGTTCGGCGATCTCCTTGACATTGTTCTCGGCGTCGAGGATCCTGTTGATCCTTTCCATCGAGGCCATGCCCTTGGGGATGGCGTAACTGGCCTTGGAGAAGTCCTTGATGGGATTGATGATGCTGTAGAGAATCACCATGTAGTAAAGGAATATGGGAGCGTCGATCACCGAATGACCCTTGAGGATCAAGGTCCCGCCGAAGAAGAGGGCGATCGTGATGAGGACAGTCCCAAGGAACTCGCTGACAGGGTGGGCGAGAGCCTGGCGCATGGTCACCCTCGCCGTCTTCTTTCTCATCGCCTCGGTCACTCCGTCGAATCTTCCCGACATTTTCCTCTCGGCGATGAAAGCCTTTATCACCCTCAGTCCTCCCAGGGTCTCCTCGACCTGGGACATGACATCGCTCCAGAGGGTCTGCACGTCCAGGGACTTCTTTTTCAGGTTCCTTCCGACCACACCCATGACCCACAGCATGACGGGGGCGAAGACGAGGGTGAAGGCCGTCATCTGCCAGCTGATGGCTATCAGGGCGATGAAGTAGATGATGATCAGGATTGGGTTCTTGATGAGCATCTCCAGGGAACCGGCCACGGAGGTCTCGACCTCTTGGACGTCCCCGCTCATCCTCGCGATAATGTCACCCTTTTTCTCCTCGGAGAAGAAACCGAGGGGGAGTGAGAGGATCTTGTCGTAGATGCTCATTCTCAACTTCTTGACTATCCCGGTCCGGATAGGGATCATGACGGCTGACGAGCCGAAATAGCAGGCTGTCTTTAGGGCGGTCATCACGATCAGGAAGACGCAGAGAGCGAGCAGGACCTTAATCTCCCCGTACTGGGCGATGTTGGACTCGAGAGTGTAGTACACGTTCTGCATCACGCTCCCTCCCATGTCTTTCAGGGGCATCCGCCAGATCTCGCTCCACTCGGTGAAGACATAGGTCTTGTCCGTCATCCTGAACAGGATGCGGAGCATGGGCACGATCATGGCGAACGAGAATATATTGAACACCGCAGAGAGGATGTTCAGGGCGACCGATCCCCAGAGATATTTCTTGAAAGGCGCGATGTAGCGCCTCATCATATTCATGAATCCTTTCATCGTCAGAGTACTTTTTCCAGCCAGTGGAAGATGAGGAAAATCCTTTTCTTGAACACGGGATAATTGAGGCTGAGCGCGTCGTCCTCGACCTTGTTCGTCTTCATCGTGATTCCGGAGGTGAACACCACACTGTTGGCCCCGCGGCGCGAGAACACCCCCTGGTCACCTATCTTTGAGAGGAACATCTGGGTGAATCCGTCGCTCCCGTAATAGTCAGTCGCTATGTCGAGATGAAGGCCGTCGGAGTCGTTCGCCCGGTTCAGCTCGAACCTGTAGCCACCGTCGCTGAGCATGATAAGGTAGTCCTTCCGGCCTTTTGTCAACGGCGACAGGGAGCTTCCGAGAATATCCAGCACCACGACAGTGTGGATCCTTGAGGGGGTGATGGCCTCCCCGCTGACTGGATCCCTGAGCCTTTCCGAGACAATGTCGTCCCACAGGGCCTCGGCGCCGAGCGAGTTCCTCTCCCTGGCGTCAGTCGCGACGAAGATGATGTTCTTCCCGTAGGAGCGCCCAAGCTCTTTCATCCTGGCGAACATGTCGGCGACGCTGACCATGGCCACAACCCCGGAGGCGTTGCTGTCGGCCCCGGGATAGACGGAGCCGCCGATCATCCCGTGGCTGTCGTAGTGGGCGGACACGATCACGTAAGATTGCTTGAGTCCCGATCTCTTTCCCGGCATGAAGCCGATCACGTTGTGCCCGACGCCCTCGTCGACCTTGAAGGACCTGGTGTATTTGCCGTCGAACATCATCAGCCCGGCCTTTCGGAACTGTCTCGCGATCCAGAACGCGGCCTCGTTGGAACCCGCTGTCCCGGTCGCCCTGCCTTTGAACAATGTGTCGCAGAGGAACTCGACCTTGCCCTGGAGACTCTCGACGGAGATTATCCTCTCGGCGTTTTTGCCGGAGGGGATCATCTTCGGCCCCGGGGACTGGGCGGGAAGGCTGACCGACGGGGCGGAAAGTAGGATTGTTATGAAAAAATAGAGTGATTTCGTTCTCAAGGCACGATAAATGTTTATCTTTGCAAATGACAAAAATAGGAATTTTACCCTTATTATAAAATAATTCAGAATGAAAAGGCTGGTGTTTTCCCTGACGCTTCTCCTGTCTCTCGCCTCGGTGTGCCGGGCGCAGTTTGACCGGGATGTGTTCATGTTCAGGGGCCGCCAGGCTCTCTCCGAGGGAAGGTACTCCGACGCGATCGGTCAGTTCAACATCCTCGCCCGTCTCGACTCCACTGACTGCTGGGTGTTCTTCTACAGGGGAATATCCAAATACAACCTCGGGGACATCAGGGGCGCGCAAGGCGATTTCGACACCTCAGTCAGGCTCAACCCCGTGTTCACTAACGGCTATCACTTCAGGGCCATAACTCTCAGCCGCTCAGGTAAATATGATGAGGCGCTCGCCGACCTTGACCGCGCCATGGAGCTTCGCCCGGGTCTCATCGGCCTCTATTTCAGCCGCGGCGTCACATATTTCCTGGCCCAGCGTTTCGAGAACGCTGTCAGCGATTTTGACCGCTACATCCGCAAGGAGCCCAAGGATCCCTCGGCCTACCTTAACCGCGGGGCGTCGTACCTGTTCCTGAGCGACACGACAAAGGCGCTGGAGGATTACAACAGGGCCATCAGCCTGGACCGTTTCGATCCCGAGGGCTACATCAGGCGAGGGAGGGTCTACGCCCTTCAGAAGAATTACAAGAGCGCCATTTCCGACATGGACAAGGCGATCTCCCTGGACACTACCAACACCTTCGCCTATTTCAACAGGGCCTTGATGTTCTACGAGTCCAACGACTACAACTCGGCCATGTCGGACCTCAACCGTGTTCTCGCTGACGAGCCGGGGAACGCCCTGACCCTCTACAACCGAAGCCTTATCAGCGCCCAGGTAGGGAATTTCGAGGACGCCCTGGCCGACATGGACCATGTCATCAACATCAATCCCGACAACGTCCTGGCCTACTACAACCGGGCCTCGTACTTTGTCCAGATGGGCCGTTGGCTCGACGCCCTGGATGACTACGACAAGGCCATCGAGCTTTATCCCGACTTCGCGAAAGCCTACCTGAACCGGTCCTATGTCAAGAATATGCTCGGGCGGACCAAATCGTCCAAACAGGATTACGATACGGCGCAGAAGAAGGTGCGGGAGTACCGGGCTAAAACCGCCTCAGAGGAGGCCTCTTTCGCCGACACGACCAAGAAGTACAGTTCACTCATCGCCCTTGACGCCGATTTCGCCAAGAAGGGCTTCGACAACGAGCTTCTCCAGAACAGGGATATCAACATCAGGCTGAAGCCCTTGTACAAGTTCTCGCTCTCGGCGGTCCGGGACAACCGCAACGTGGCCCTCCGCCACAGGTACGAGAACCTGTTGATTGACAAGTTCATAGCGGACTCGCCGATCAACATGGCAATCTCCAACTCCGACTCTATCCCGAGACCCAGGTTCGAGCAGGGGATAGACGCCTCGATCTACGGCGACACCTATCTCGCCGCCGGCGACCCTAAGAGCCTGACAGACGCCGACAGGCAGTTCATCAGGGGCCTCTACAGCGTCCAGTCGAAGCAGTTCTCCACCGCGCTGGCCCAGTTCGACGCCGCCGTCAACTCGGCGTCCGACGGAAGATACTCGGACTACTACAAGGCTTTCTATTACCTGAACAGGGGAGTGCTGCGGGCCGAGATGATTGATTTCATCTCCTCCATCGAGAGCAATGTCCAGACCCTCACGATGGACGACCAGGGCACCACCAGGGCCAGGGTGAGGGATCAGGTGAGCAGGACTTATGACTATTCGGAGGCTATCGACGACATGCTGTCGGCGGACAAGCTCCTGCCCGGAGTGCCGTACATCTATTTCAATCTGGGCAACCTCTATTGCCTCTCCTCCAAGTTCGTGGAGTCCGTCGACAACTACACCAAGGCCATCGAGGTCTTCCCTTACATGGGAGACGCGTATTACAACCGCGGCCTTGTCCTTATCTATTTGAAAGACAGGGAGAAAGGTTGCATCGACCTGTCCAGGGCCGGTGAGCTCGGGGTAGGCGACGCCTACAGTGTGATCTCTAAATATTGCGAGGAGGAGCAGAACTGATGCTGAAGTTCATGAGCCTCTCGAGCGGCAGCTGCGGCAACTGCTATTTCCTTCACGACGGGGAAAGGGGGATCGTGATCGACGCGGGTGTGAGCGTCAGACGCCTCAAGAAATATCTCTGCGAGAAAGGCTATTCGCTGGACTCTTTCCAGGCCGTGCTGGTCACTCATGACCATCTTGACCATATCCGCCATCTGGGCTCGTGGTGCAAGCGCCTCGAGAAGCCGGTCTATGCGACAGCGGTCTTGCATGAGGCGCTTTTGTGGCACACTTTCACCCGTGACTGGATAGCCCCCTGCGGCCGTGTCTTGAGTCCGGAGGGCTCGATAATCCGCCTGGCTCCCGACCTTCCCGACTCCGAGTGCCCCTGGGTCGTCCCTTTCGAGGTGCCGCACGACGCCTCCCAGACTGTCGGTTTCCTGATCAAGTGGCATGGCTGCTCATTCTTCCTGATGACAGACGCCGGCAGGGTGACTGAGGAGGCCCTTGAATACGCCTCGACGGCCGGAGCGGTGGTGATCGAGTCGAACTACGACACGGGGATGCTGATCGGCGGGCCGTACACCCACGAGCTCAAGATGAGGATCTGCAAGGGTAACGGCCATCTCTCCAACGACGAGTGCGCCTCCGCCGTCAAGGCTTTCTGGCACAAGGGGCTCAAGCACATATTCCTTTGTCACCTGAGCGAGAATAACAACACCCCGGCCCTGGCCTATTCCGCCACAGCTGAGGCCCTGCGGTCAATCGACGCCGGAGATGGGCTCACCGCCAGGGAATTGACCGACTTGCAGACGCTTCCCCGCTCATTCCCTTCCGCGCTTTTCACGCTTTGACCTTTTCTCCGGGTACGGGATTTGCAGGACAATATTCGCTTAATTGTTTGAAAATGAGACTTAACATCATCACGGCGGCCCTTGCCGCCATCGCCATCACATCGGCCGCGAGCGCCCAGAGCGTCTACGATTTCAAAGTTAAAGACATGTCAGGGAACGAGGTATCCCTTTCCCAGTACAAGGGGAAAGTGCTCCTGATCGTCAACACTGCCGTGAAATGCGGCTTCACGCCCCAGTACGAGGAGCTTCAGGCTCTTTACGAGAAATACAAGGACAAGGGGCTCGAGATCCTTGATTTCCCGTGCAACCAATTCGGCGGGCAGGCCCCCGGTGACATCGAGAGCATCCATGAGTTCTGCACTTCCAAGTACCAGACAACTTTTCCCCAGTTCGACAAGGTGGAGGTGAACGGCCCTGACCAGATCCCGTTGTTCGCGTTCCTGAAGTCCAAGCAGGGATTCAAGGGATTCGGGGCCGGGGAGCAGGCCAAGTTCATGGATGAGATGCTGAAGAAGCAGGATCCCGACTATGCCTCCAAGAGTGACATCAAATGGAATTTCACCAAGTTCCTTGTGGATTCCAAGGGTGAGGTGGTCGCCCGTTTCGAGCCCACGGTCAGCATGAATTTCGTCAGCACCGTGGTCAGCTCCAAACTCTATTGACCGGTCTCGACAGTGTAGAAGAGTATCATGTCCCTGATGGCCTCACGGCACACCGGACAGAATGAGGGATAGCTGTTGGTGTTCATCCGGCAGTCAGGAAACCCTCTCCAGACACCCTTGCTTTGATAGCCGCCGCCCTCGTAGAGGTCGACGGCTGTTTTTCCCTCAACGGTCTTCTTGCCTCTCCAGTCGATCGCCGTGTCATCAGTCTCGAACAGCTTGCCGACCAGGCCTTTCCATTTGGAGTCGAAGTCCTTCATGGTCGTGATGTTCCTTTCCCAGGGCTCAGTGTCCGGATAGTACTGCTCGGAGTACTGGTCGTCGTAGTAGTACTCGTCGGCGAGCCCCGCGAAACTGTGTCCGAACTCATGGACCACCACGGGTCTGTAACCCGGGTGACCGGTGGTCGTCAGAGTGTAGGAGTTGTAGATCCCGCCTCCTCCGTAAATGCTTGTGTTAGCGAGGATTATGATGTGCTCGTAGGGGATCCCGGCGAGCAGGTCATGGAGCTTGAAGAGGTTGAGTGTGGTCAGGTAACGGTCTGAGTAGAAGGTGTCGAAATGGGAACCCACGGGGGTGTTTTTCCACACGACTCTCTTCGGCGCGCTCACCCCGCTCTCCCGGGAGGGGGCTTTCACGCAGACAATGTTGAACCTGTCTTTCATGGAGCCGAACGGCTCGTGCGCCCACAGGCTCGCCATGGCCTCCCTTGCGTGGTCCATGAAAGTGTCCATCTCGTCCTCGGTGTAACCTTCGGCGAGGATGGCCACATCGATCCTGTTCTCGCTGTCGAGAGCGGCCTCAAGGTCATCCCCTCCTTTCCAGATCCACTCGTGTGGGGACGGCTCAGCGCCTGTGGGCCTGATCAGGATGTCCTTCGGATTGACGACGTGGGAATATTCCCTCGACACGCCGCCATGGAAATCGAAGAGGCGGACTGTCAATCTCGCCTCACGCGAGGGCATCGGGACGAGGAAGACGTTCTCGAAGGACTTCCTTGTCGTCGTGGCCTCCTCGGTCGCCTGCCATTCCTGGAATAGGGTCGAGAAGGAGATCTTGTAGACCACCTTGTCGAACTCTCCGCCCTCCTCGCTCCTGACTTCCATTATCACCTGACCGTTGCCCCTGAGGGGAAGCTTGTCCATGTTGACCCTTCTTCCGGCCCACCCGTCGATAGAGCACAGCTCCGCCAGTGAGATGTCCTGCTCGGTGGCGGTCCCTGAGAAGATGTAGTTGAGGCGCAGGGTCCTGGAGAGGTCCAGGGGCGAGTCCGCGGCTTCCTGTGAATAACATGAATGGGAGATGGCGATCGCTGCCATCACGAGGAGAACGAGCCTTTTCATGAGCCTATCTCGTTAACAATCTCTTGAATCCCGCTCCCATGCGGTCCAGAGCCTCCTGGAGCCTTGCTCTCGGGCAGGCCATGTTGATCCTCATGAAGCCGTCCAGGCCGTACATCAGGCCCCCGTTGATCCAGACTTTCTCATTGGTTATGAGCGACTTCTCTATCTCCATTGAAGGCATGCCTATGGCCCTGACATCGACCCAGGCGAGGTAAGACCCCTCGACTTTGGTGACCGGCAACTCCGGCAGTTCCTTCTCGAAATAGCCAGCGAGCAGGCGGTAGTTCCCGTGGACATATTCCATCATCTCCTTGAGCCACCGCTCGCCGTGGTTGTAGGCGGCCTGAAGGGCTATGACTCCGAAGGGGTTGAGGTCACAATGCTCCCAGACGTTTATAACCTTGTCGATCAGCTTCCTCCAGTCCGGGTTGTTAGTGATGATGTTGGATATTCCCAGACCGGCGATGTTGAAGGACTTGCTGGGGGAGTTCATGGTGATGGTGTTGTCCTGGTCGATGGTGGCCATGGGAGTGAAGCGGTAACCAGGCATCTCCAGCTCGCAATGGATCTCGTCGCTGACTATGATGACGCCGTGCCTGCGGCAGATCTCCGCGACTCTCTTGAGGTCCTCTTTCGGCCAGATTCGCCCGCAGGGGTTGTGAGGGTTGCAGAACAGCAGCACTTTGGCCATCGGGTCGGCGGCCTTTCTCTCCAGATCCTCGAAATCGATGTACCAGGTGGGCTCGTCACCCTCGGTGTCGTAGATGAGGGGATTGGCGGCCAGCTCGCACCCGTCGTTGCGTACGCTGGAGAAGAAGCAGTTGTAAGCGGGGGTCTGGATGATGACTTTGGGACTCTCGCCGTCGGGGCCTTTCCCGCCGTTCTCTTTCTCCACGACGTTCCCTTGAGCGTCAACCTCGTATTTGGTGAGGGCGGCCATAACTATCGACATTCCCGGCACGATGCCGTCCACCGGCAGGTACCAATCCTTCTCTGTGTGCCAGCCGCGGCGGCGCTCCCACCAGCTGATCGCGGACTCATAGTAGCTGTCAGGAATATGCGTGTAGCCGAATATCCCGTGTTCGACCCTCTTCCGTAGCGCCTCCGTGATCTCGGGGGCCGCCTTGAAATCCATGTCAGCCACCCAGAGCGGGATCACATCCTCGTCAATAGGCCCCGCGGGGCTGTCGGCGTCCCATTTCACGCAGTTGGTCCCGCGCCTGATCGTCATCTCGTCAAAATCATGTTTTCCCATGTCGCTATAAAATGTTTTTTCAGTCAAGTGATTGGTAATAAATGGTTGAGCCGCTATCCCCGCCGGGGTGGAGGATGGAGGCGAGATCCTTCAGCGCCAGGTCAGGCCTGGCGACGCCGCTCTGCCAGATGTCGTTTCCTCCCTTGGGGTTCAGCCTCTTGTTGTCGTTCCAGACCAGACCGTCCTCGCCGTAGCCTCTGGCGGCGGCGTTGGAACGGATATTCCTGAGCATCTCCTCGAATATCGGATTAATCCCCGTCAGTTGGCTCATCGTCGAGCACCAGCCGACATTCAGCCAGCAGTCGGCGTCTTTCGAGAGGGTGTAGGCCTTCTCGACGGAGATCACCGAGGATGTGGCCCGTCCTTCCATCGCCCCGAGGACCTCACCTCCGGCGTCTTTGATCATCGAGGTCAGGTAGCTCTCTTTCGAAGGGATGAACCATTGGTCGTTGTAAGGAATATTCAGAAGGACTTTCCTGGGTTGGCTGTAAGAGCCGGCGACGGATCCGGCGATCGCGCGGTAAGAGCATTTCACGGCTTCGAGGACGCTGTCCGCCGCTGCCATCTCTCCTGTCAGGGCGCCGAAGAGACGGACGTAGGAGGCTCTTGCCAGAGGATGTCCCTCAAGGTGTTCGTTGACGGTAAGTGTCTTAATGCCAAGTTGTTCCAATTTTGAGACGAAGGGCGATTTCGCCGCGGAGACTGAATATGTCAGGACCAGGTCCGGCCTGACAGAGACAATTTTCTCATAATCCGGAGCGGCGTCGTAACCGACATCGACTACACCGTTCGGGAATACCGGTCCCATCGAGTCCGGCTCCGGGGGCTCGACCGCCTCGCTACGCTCGGCCCCACCGCTCGCCTCACTCCGTTCGGCTCCGGTCCCCCCTCTTAACGTGCCGAGGGTGGCAGTGGTCTCGCCGCCCGGACCGGACTCGACGGGGTAAACATAATCCAGGCCGGAGACGCCTACGACCGCGTCAAGACGGCCGATGGCGTCAAGGAAACCGATGTGCGAGGTGCTCATGACGACAAGACGTTCCATCGGCGCCTCGACAACCAGAGTGTCGCCGGAACCGTCGAAAGGGGAGACCGAGATCACGGTCCATCCTCCTTCCGCCCTTTCAAGGATTTGAATATAAGAAGGCTCATCGCCTCCCGTCCCGTCGCCGATCACCCTCCCGCCGCATGAGGAAAGGATTGTCCCCATCGCCGCGAAGAAAGTGATTATCAAGCGGAAATCCCTCATTCAGAAAAGCTTGCCTCCTTGGAACCTGTCTTTCAACTTAGCCACCGCGTCGCTCAGGTCCTCTCCCTCAAGAGGCTTGCTCAACGCCTCTTTCCGCTCCCTGTCGAACCTCTCTTTCAGGATCGCGAACTGGCGTTTGGTGTCCATCGTGAACTCCCCGTTCTCAATCCAGGCGAAGTAGGCCGGCTCGGTCTCATAGACGGATCTGGCCGAGCGGCCCTTGTGCTTGCCGAAATTGATCGTGGGCTCGTCGTCCTTCCCGAGGATCAGGCGGCCGGCGTAGTCGATTGTTCTCGGACGCCCAGCGACCCCGGACAGGAACTCCACATCGTTTTTGAGGACCATCTCGTGGTATTTGTCGGCTTTCTGGTACATCTCCAGCTGGCCTTTCAGCACCTCGTAGGTGGCCATGGTGTCCGCCAGGGCGGTGTGGGCGTTCTCGAAATCCTCGCCTCCGCAATAGAAGCGGTAGGCTGCCCTCAGGTTGCGCGGCTCCATGTAGTGGTAGATAGTCTGGACGTCCACCATGCGCTTCGAGTGGAGATCGACATCTATCTTGGCCAGCGTCTCCTTGGCCCTCGCGCGGTTGGTCTCGGGGACACGCGGGTCATTGATCCTCTTGAGGCAGTAGGCCCTGACCCTCTCGATCTCCTCGGCGAGGATGGGGAGGTCGAACTTGGCGGAGTTGAAGCCGGCAAGGTCGCTGTCGGAGAGCCACTCCACGACCTCGGGGGCTATCTCGATGAATTTCCTCTCGCCGACAAGGTCCTCATCTTTGATCACGTTGACCTCGGAGGCCTTAGGATCCATCTTTTTCTGTGAGCCGGAGGTGTAGTCCCAAGGACAGACTCTCCATGTCTTGGTCTTGTGGGTCCCGTCCGGGAAGACCTTGACGAAACTCAGCTCGACGACACAGTCTGTCGCGATGTTAAGCCCCGTACTCTCTATGTCAAAGAAAAGCAGGGGCTTTTGAAGTGAAAGTTCCACGGTGAGGATAGTTTATCACTGAACCATGATAGGCATCAGGATGCCGCATATCTTCTCGCTTGAGGCGTCCTCCTCCGAGGGGACGATCAAGGCTGCCCTGCGGGCGTCGGCGAACTTCATCACGACGGTCTCGCAGCTCATGTTCGAGAATATCTCCCCGAGGAAGGTGGACTTGAACCCGATGGTCAGGTCGTCCCCGTTGTAGTCGCAAGGGACTTTCTCGTAGGCGGCGATGGCGAAGCCGAGGTCTTGGGCCGAGATCTCCATCTGGCCGGGCTTGAGGTCAAGCTTGATGTGGTTCGAGGCTTTGTTGGCGCAGACGGCCACACGGCGGACCGTGTTGAGGAAGAGGCTCCTGTCGATCTTGAGGATCGAGGCGTTGTTCTTGGGGATGACGTCGCGGTACTTGGGGTACTTGCCGACAATCAGGCGGCAGACCATGGTGGTGCGGCCGAAGGAGAAGACAACGGTGCTGGAGTCAAAAGCGATCTCCACATCCCCGTCCTCCTTGTCCACAATGGCTTTCAGCACGTTAGCGGGCTTCTTGTGGAGGATGAACGAGCACTTCGCGGGAACCTTGACATCCTTGGTCGTGTAGCAGATAAGCTTGTGTGAGTCGGAAGCCACGAGAGTGGTGGACTCTGTGTCGAAATCAAAGAATATACCGTTCATCGCGGGTCTGATCTCGTCGTCGGCAGTGGCGTAGACAGTGCTGCCGATACCCTCGATCAGGCCAGGGGCGGGGAACAGGACTTTCTCGGCGTCCTCGGAGGCTCCCTTGATCTCGGGATAGTCCTCGGCGGGGAAGAACGGGAGCACTGAGTTGCCGCTCGTCCACGCGCACTCGATAGAGCTGTCACTGGAAGTCCTCACGGACACCGGCTGGTCGGGAAGCTCCTTCAACAGGTCGATGATGTGCCTCGCCGGAACGGCTATCCTGCCTTCCTCCTCGGTGGAATCCACCTCGATCTCGGTCCTGAGCGTCAGCTCTGAGTCGGAGGCCGTGACCTCGAGGATGTTCCCCTTGAGGTCGAACAGGAAATTCTCAAGGATGGGAAGGGCGGACTTGGCCGGTACGGCCTTGGAGATGTTCATCAGCCCTTTGAGCAATTCTGTGCTGGAAACGTTGAATTTCATATCGAGTCGTTTTTATCAATTCTTGTGTTTTTGACAAATACAAATATAAGAATATTCCTCGAATAATACCGCGCTCTGTGGCATCTTATTTGAAAAATACCCCATCCGGAAAAATATTAACAGAAACAATATGTCACCAATGAAAAAAGGTTTTATCACTGTGGCGCTGTCCGTGCTGCTCAGCGTCCTCGCGGCCTACGGTGTGCTGAAAGCGGCCACTGTCAACCAAGGCAAAGACAATGTGTCAAATCCCGTTAACAACACTGTCACGAAGACTGTCAATCTGGCGCAGACAGACTATCCCGACCTCACCTACGCGGCTGAGGCGGCCGTGGAGGCCGTCGTCTATGTCGAGGTGACCGCCACCCAGCAGTACCAGATAGACGACAATCCCTTCTACCGTTTCTTCTTCGGGGACGAGATGCCCCAGTCAAGGCAGGTGCAGGGGAGCGGCTCCGGCGTGATTATCCGTCCGGACGGCTACATCGTGACGAACAACCACGTCGTCGCGAACGCGACAAAGATCCAGGTCACCCTGAATAACAACAAGACCTACGAGGCCACCGTCATCGGCGCCGATCCCGCCACCGACGTGGCCCTGATCAAGATAGACGCCCAGGGTCTCTCAACCCTGCCTTTCGGGGACTCTGACAAGCTCAGGCTCGGGGAGTGGGTGCTCGCGGTCGGAAGCCCTCTGGGCTATCAGCTCCGTTCCACTATCACCGCCGGAATCGTCAGCGCGAAGGGCCGTCAGATGGCTCATGACCCCAGGGAGAGAACCACCCTTCAGATCGAGTCCTTCATCCAGACCGACGCCGCCGTCAATCCCGGTAACTCTGGCGGGGCACTTGTCAACAAGACCGGCGAGCTTGTCGGGATCAACACGGCCATAGTCTCCCAGACCGGCTCCTATTCAGGTTACTCTTTCGCCGTCCCAGCCAACATCGTGAAGAAGGTTGTCGGCGACCTCATCGATTTCGGCTCAGTCAAGCGGGCGGTGCTCGGAATCAGGATGGCTGACCTGACAGACGCCCTGGCCAAGCAGCTCAAGTACGACTCCGTCGACGACATGACGAAAAAATTGAAACTTTCTTCGCTTTCGGGCGTATATATTGATGAGGTTGTCAAAGGCGGTTCGGCCGACAAAGCCGGAGTCAAGGAGGGGGATGTTCTCATCGCCATCGACGGCGAGACCCTTCAGAACGGTTCGGCTGTCCAGGTGAAGGTCAACTCCTATCATCCTGGCGACAAGGCCAAGCTGACAGTCATCCGTGACGGGAAGGAGAAGACCATCGAGGTGACTTTCCAAGGCAGCAGCTCCGAGAACGGGACCGAGGTCGCTGAAGGTGAGATCGCTTTCTACGGCACCACCCTCAAGGCGGCTCCCAAGGAGACACTCGAGAAGCTCGGGCTTGAGAGAGGTGTCCTCGTGTCGTCGGTCAGCACCGGCAAGATGCTCGAGGCGGGCGCTTCTGAGGGACTTGTCATCACCTATGTCAACGACCAGCCTGTCAGCAAACCTCAAGATGTCGTGGACATCGCCAAGGCCGCCAAGAGGTCTGTCTACATCGAGGGCGTGACCGCCAACGGCAGAAAGGCTTTCTTCGGCTTCGGCAAAGAGTAGTCAGGTTTATTAAGACATATGAGGCAACTAAAGATCACAAAATCCATCACCAACCGCGAGAGCGCGTCCCTGGACAAGTACCTCCAGGAGATCGGCCGCGAGGAATTGGTGTCCCCCGAGGAGGAGGTCGAGCTCTCCCAGCGTATCCGCAAGGGCGACCAGGCGGCGCTAGAGAAACTGACCAGGGCTAACCTTAGGTTCGTCGTCTCGGTGGCCAAGCAGTACCAGAACCAGGGGCTCAGCCTCCCCGACCTCATCAACGAGGGCAATCTGGGCCTGATCAAGGCGGCTGAGAAGTTCGACGAGACCCGCGGTTTCAAGTTCATCTCCTACGCCGTGTGGTGGATCCGTCAGTCCATTCTCCAGGCTCTGGCCGAGCAGTCCAGGATTGTCCGTCTTCCCCTCAACCAGGTGGGCTCGTTGAATAAGATCAACAAGGCTCTCTCCCAGTTCGAGCAGAAGAACGAGAGGGCTCCCTCCAACGAGGAGCTGGCCGAGATGATCGACATCCCGCAGGACAAGATATCCGACACCCTGAGAGTCTCCGGAAGGCATGTCTCCGTCGACGCGCCCTTCGTGGAGGGAGAGGACAACAGCCTTCTAGATGTCATCCCGAACGACGACTCCCCGATGGCCGACAAGGGTCTTGTCAACGAGTCGCTCAGCACCGAGATCGAGAGGTCCCTCCAGATCCTCACCGCCAGGGAGCGCGAGATCATAAAGAGCTTCTTCGGGATAGGATGCCAGGAGATGACCCTTGAGGAGATCGGCGAGAGGTTGGATCTCACCAGGGAACGTGTCCGCCAGATCAAGGAGAAGGCTATCCGGAAGCTGAAGAAACCTTCGGCGAGCAAACTCCTTAAAACTTATTTGGGATAGAATGACTCCAGACCAGTTTATCGCCTCCAAGGCTTCAGAAGCCATAAAGGCGCTGTACAACGTGGAGATGGATCCGTCCGCCCTTCAAGTCGGCGTGACGAGGAAAGAGTTCGAAGGCGACTACACCCTAGTCGTCTTCCCTCTTTTAAGAGTCTCCAGGACCACTCCCGAGAACACTGGGAAAGCTATAGGGGATTGGTTGGTGGCAAATGTGCCGGAGATCTCAGGTTTCAATTGTGTGAAAGGATTCCTGAATATCCTCTTCTCCAACCTGTATTGGAACGAGATGTTCGCCGAGATAGTCTCGACTCCTGATTTCGGCTATCTTCCCTCGACCGGGAAGAACGTCATGGTCGAGTTCAGCTCTCCCAACACCAACAAGCCCCTGCATCTGGGACACATCAGGAACAACCTTCTCGGGGACTCTGTCTCCAGGCTCCTGAAAGCCAGCGGGAACAACGTCATCAAGACGACCATAGTCAACGACCGCGGCATCCACATCTGCAAGTCCATGCTGGCCTGGCAGAAGGTTGGTGAGGGCGCCACTCCGGAGTCGACCGGCAAGAAGGGTGACCATCTTGTCGGGGACATGTACGTGGCTTTCAATGACATACTCAAAAAGGAAGTGTCCGGTCTTGTCGCCTCCGGGATGGACGAGGAGGTCGCCAAGAAAGAGGCTCCCTGCCTCAAGGAGGCCCATGAGATGCTCCGGAAATGGGAGGCCGGCGACAAGGAGACCAGGGATCTTTGGGCGAGGATGAACAAGTGGGTCCTCGACGGGTTCGACGAGACCTACGAGGCGCTCGGGATCTCCTTCGACAAGGTCTATTTCGAGAGCCAGACCTATCTTCTCGGAAAGGAGCTGGTCCAGAAGGGACTGGACATGGGCGTTTTCGTCCGCGAGGGCGACGGCTCGGTGTGGTGCGACCTCACCGCTGACGGTCTTGACCGCAAGCTGCTTCTCCGCTCGGACGGCACCTCTGTCTACATCACCCAGGACCTTGGCACGGCGGAGCGCCGCTTCGCCGAGTACAGCCTGGACTCCCACGTCTATGTCGTTGGAGACGAGCAGAACTATCATTTCCAGGTCTTGAAGCTTATACTCAAGAAGTTGGGCTTTGAGTGGGCTGATGATATATTCCACCTCTCCTACGGCATGGTGGAGCTTCCCGAGGGCAAGATGAAGTCAAGGGAAGGCACCGTCGTCGACGCCGACGACCTCATCGAGAAGATGTACCAGGAGGCCAAAGCCACCTCCGAGGAGTCGGGAAAGCTCGCCGACATGACGGAGGAGGAGAAGGAGAGACTCTATCACATGATAGGGCTTGGCGCCTTGAAATATTTCATAATCAAAGTGGACCCCAAGAAGACCATGCTCTTCAACCCCAAGGAGTCCATCGATTTCAACGGCAACACCGGCCCCTTCATCCAATATACCCATGCCAGGATCCGCTCTATTCTCCGTAAGGCGGCCGAGAGGGGAGTGGACTACTCCTCCACCTCCGCCCCTTCCGTGGAGTTGAGCGCCAAGGAGATCCGTCTCATCAAGTTGCTCAATCTCTTCCCGACCAAGGTGGCCGAGGGAGCGGCCGCTTATTCCCCCGCGGTCATCGCGAATTACGCCTACGATCTCGCCAAGGAGTTCAACCAGTACTATCACGAGACCCCCATCCTCAGGGAGGAGGACTCCTCGATGCTCAAGGCACGCCTGACGCTGATCGACACCCTTTCCGCCGCTCTCCGCCGGGCGATGGGGATCCTTGGAATAGAGCTTCCCGAGAGAATGTGATGCCGGACGGAAACGACTATATGTTCCCGACTTCGAGGAAGGAGGTTGAGGCCCTTGGCTGGGACTACATCGACATCATCTTCTTCACCGGTGACGCGTATGTCGACCATCCCTCATTCGGCTCCGCCTGCATCTCCCGCTGGCTTCAGAGACACGGTTACAGGATAGCGGTCGTCCCCCAGCCCAACTGGAGGGACGACCTCCGTGATTTCAGGAAACTCGGCGCCCCGAGGCTTTATTTCGCCGTGAATTCCGGCGCCATGGACTCCATGGTCAACCATTACACGGCCGGGAAGCGCCTTCGTCATGACGACGCCTACACCCCAGACGGGAAGTCAGGGGCCAGGCCTGACTACGCTGTCAGCGTGTACACCAAGATCCTTAAAGACCTTTATCCGGACGTCCCGGTGGTCATAGGCGGTGTCGAGTCCTCGCTTCGAAGGCTGACCCATTATGACTACTGGAAAGACGAGCTTCTGCCTTCGATCCTCGAGTGGTGCCCGGCCGATTACCTTTGCTACGGGATGGGCGAGAAGACCATGCTCGAGCTCACCAGGGCGATCGAGGACCGGCGTAATCCCCGGGACATCCGGAAGATCCCCCAGATAGCGTTCAAGATGAGCGGGAAGTGGAAGACCCCTGACGCCCTTGTCTTGCGCTCCTTCGAGGAGTGCAAGGCGGACAAAAGGGCGGTGGCTGAGAACTTCCACCTCATCGAGACGAACGCCAACATGCTGAACGCCAAGGTTATAGTCGAGCCTGTGGGAGACGGCTATGTGCAGGTGAACCCTCCATGCCCTCCCTCCACGACTGAGGAGATGGACTCCTATTGGGACCTCCCGTTCACCAAACTCCCGCACCCCCGCTACAAGGGCAAGAGAATCCCGGCCTACGACATGATCAAGGACTCGATCATCACCCACCGCGGATGCTTCGGGGGCTGTAATTTTTGCACCATAGCGGCACATCAGGGCAAATTCATCCAGTCCCGCTCGAAGGAATCCATCCTCGCCGAGGTACGTAAACTGGCCGCCATGCCCGAGTTCTCCGGGAATATCTCGGATCTCGGCGCTCCCACCGCCAACATGTACTGGATGAGGGGGAGGAACCAGGAATTATGCGCCAAATGCAGGAGGAAGTCCTGCCTGTTCCCCTCTGTCTGCGTGAATATGGACAGGTCGCACAAGAGACTGCTTGAGCTTTACAAGGCTGTCGACGCCGTGCCGGGAGTCCGCCACTCGTACATCGGCAGCGGCATACGCTACGACCTGTTCCTTGACGAGAAAGGCTTTGTTGACGAGACCTCCAGGCCCTATCTGAAGACATTGATCCTCGACCATACTTCCGGTAGGTTGAAAGTCGCCCCTGAGCACACCGAGGACAGGGTCCTCGATTATCTGGGCAAGCCCTCCTTCAAACTGTTCGAGAGACTCCGCGTCGAGTTCGACAAGATTTGCTCCGAGAACGGCCGCAGGACCGGGATCGTCCCTTATTTCATCTCCTCCCATCCCGGCTGCACCATGAGGGACATGGAGAACCTGTCCCGCCATCCCGCTCTGAAAGGGATATGGATGGACCAGGTCCAGGATTTCATGCCCACTCCGATGACAACCTCCTCGGTCATGTACTACACGGGATTGGATCCGAGAACAATGAAAACTGTGTTTGTCGAGAGGGATCCGGAACGCAAAAAAAGGCAGAAATCATTTTTCTTCAGAAAAAAGTAGCTCTCTTGTGTCGCGATTCGGAAAAAAGTTATAATATTGCACCTCAAACCATAAGAGAAACTATTTGATCATGAATCCAGATTCAAGGAAAAGGCACGTCGTGAGTTACGAGAACATGTCGGAGGAACTCGCCGCGGTGTTTAATGAGAAATACCCCAAGGGCTTCAGTGACTATTTGCCTGACCTTGTGAAATATACCAAGCCGGACGGCACACCTTTCAACGCCGTGACCATCGAGACTCCTGAATCGATCTATCTTGTGAAGATCAAGTTGAAGACCGACGACGCCGAGGCTCTCGAGAGATGGCTCGAAGGTGAGGAAGACGCCGAGAACGAGGAGGTCGCCGGAACCTCCGCCGACGCTCCCTCGGATTCCACCCTCCCTGACGACAACATCTCGCAGTACGGTGGAGACGATGACGGCTCGGACGCCTGACCCTCACTTGTTGATGGTAAGCGCTTTACAACGGGATGACATAAAGTCTCCCGTTTTTTTGTAACAATCGCCTGATCTTTTCGTTTATTAGTTGGAAGCCCGGGAGAACGGGCCTCGGAATGACCTGGTAATGACAAGGGAAGAGTCCATAAAGATTTACAACTCCTATTCGCGTAGACTGTTCAATATCAGCTTGCGCATCGTCGGCGACAGCGCCCTGGCGGAGGAGGTCATGCAGGACACTATCCTGAAATACATCACCGGTCCGGGGCTTTTCTTCCTGCCTTTTGGAATAGACAGGGAGAAGAAGGAGGGGGCATGGCTCTCCAAGACATGCGTGAGGGCGTCTATAGACGCGTTGAGGAAGATCAGGAGGGAGAGGCTGTTCCTTGATGAATATGCCACCACCGAGGCTCCGGACCAGATCGAGCCTGCGGCCTTGGATGAGACCGGTGAGACCCCCGGCCTGGACAAGATCAAAGCGGCGATAAACGAATTGCCCGGGCCCTATCGCCTGATCGTCAACCTGATCTTGATCGAGGGGCTTGATTATGAGGAGATCAGCGAATTGACAGGAGAGAGCGAGGGAGCGTTGAGGACACGTTATTCCAGGGCCAGGAAGATGCTGGCCGAGAGACTTGGGAACAGAAAAAAGTAGAGACGAGATATGGATAAGTTAGAGAGACACATAATGACCAACAGGGAGGCCTTTGATGACAAGGAGTTGCCCGAGGGGCACCTGGAGCGCTTTGAGACGCGTCTGGACAGTCTCCTCTCCGAAAACGCCGAGGCGCGTCGCCCTCGTTTCCGCAGGGTGCTGGCGGCGGGAGTGGCTGCCGCTGTCGCCGCCGCGCTGTTGATCCACCGTCCTGAGAGCGCCCGGGGGGATTGGTTCGCCGGAGTCGGTAACGACCAGGTGGAGATCTGTGAGACCTACTATTCCAATGTCTCCGACATCTACGAGGAGTTGTACGCCGACGCTTCCAAAGCGGACCTCTGCCTTATGGCTGAGGGAGTCGTGGATGAGACCTCGCCCCTGATCGAGATGCTTCCCGCTGAGCTGGGGGCGGACGAGAGGGCCGCGATCCTTAAAGAGTACTATGGCGAATTGCTTGATGCTTTGCTTAAGATTAAAAATATTAAATAATTGTAAACCAATATGAAAAAGTTCTACACATTCTTTGCCGCATTGCTTATGGCGGCGACCGTCATGATGGCGGCTGACAACTCCGACAAGTACATCACCAAAAAATTCGACTGTAAGAACTTCTCCGGAATCGACGTTGGCAGCGTTGTCGATGTCACCGTTCTCAAATCCTCCGCCTACAAGGTCGAGGTCACCCTCCCCGAGGATCTTGAGCCCTATCTTAAAGTCAAGGTCAACGGCGGCGATCTGAAGATCACTCTCGAGAATGTTCCATCAAGGATAACCCGTAAGATGGGGGAGAAGAAAATCGAGGCCACGGTCTCTATGCCGACTCTCAGAAGCCTTGAGTTATCCGGTGCGTCACGGTTCCGCTGTGAGGACACTTTCGACCTGGGTGATTCGCGCCTTGAACTTGAGGTCGGTGGAGCTTCCAGAGTTAACAAGTTGATTGTCAGCGCCAGAGGCCTTGACGCCGAGATCGGCGGCGCTTCCTATGTCTCTCTTGAAGGCGATTTTGAGACCGCCGAGATTGAGATGAGCGGCGCTGGCAAGGGTTTGTTCGGGATCTCCGCGGACAAAGTCGTGATCGACCTCTCAGGAGCCTCCAAGCCTGATTTCCGCGGGGATTTCGACGAGATAACGCTCGATATTTCTGGAGCCTCGGAGTTCAATTGGACCGGCAGGGCCAGGAAAATGAGGCTGGACGCTTCCGGGGCCGCCAAGGTCAGGGCATCGGGCTGTCCGGTGGATGAGATCCGCCTTGAGGCCTCCGGGGCCGCCAAATGCGATGTCGACGCCGTGAAATATATCTCTATCGACGCCAGCGGCGCCTCGAATGTCCACTATGTCGGTCACGAGGGCCTCATGGTCGACCTTATCTCCGTCTCCCGCGCGGCCTCGGTCACGAAATCCCGTTAGTCAGAATCTGATTTTGACGACGTCGTCGGTCTTGGTCCGGGATTCGGGGGGCAGCTTGAAGACCACGGCTCCGCCGACATACATGTAGCGAACAGGTTCGCCGGTTCGAAGGAGAATGACCTTCGAGGGCCGGCGAGCTGTCATTATCGAGGCCTGGCCGGTGAAAGAGGGGAGGAGGTGGGCGTACCAGATCCTCTTTCCGCGGGTTGTCAGAGGCACATTCGACAGTTCGGCTCCCGGAGTCGGGCCTGCCCCCTCAAGAGACTCGCCGCTATGGGCCCTCCAGGCCTTGAGGCTGTCGAGTTTGGACAGGAATATGCCGGACATGTTCCCGTCGCCGTCAGGCCCTACATTCGGCAGGAAATTGCCCCCGAACGACCTGGAGGCCACATATTCATCGAAAAACCAGCTGAGCGGGCGGAATGTCTGGGTCTTGTCCCATCCCCAGCCACCGCCGCCGCAGGTCCAGATGTGGCAGTGCTCGAACCATTCGGAGGGACGGTAGGTCGGTTTCAAACATTCGAACGGGGTGGTGAAATCACCCACTCGGGCCGAGGTTCCCTGAGGGTTGTCCGGGTCGACGACGTTGGCCCAGCGGTCGTTGATCACGATGTCCGGCTGCAACGAGCGGATCCATGAATAGACCTGGTCGTTGTTATTCTTTTGGATTCCGCTCCATCCCATGCCATCCAGCCATAGGATGTCAATCTTGCCGTAGTTGGTCAATAACTCTTCGAGTTGAGTTATAACGTAACCCAAGAATTTCAAATAGTTAGCATGATCCTCCTCAGGCGTCACTTTAGGTCTTGAATCTGCCCATGTCTCCACATCGAACCAATCGTCTGTGACATCTCCGGGGAACAACCAGTCGCGGGGAGAGTAGTAGAGCCCGACACGCAGGCCGGCCTCGCGGCAAGCCTCGACATATTCCTTGACGAGATCCCTCCCGGGATGGTATCGCTTGATACCGAAGCCGTACTTCGAGGGCCAGAGCGAGTAGCCGTCATGATGACGGGCGGTGAGGACGGCGTAAGTGAAGCCGGCCTCCTTCGCCGCCTTCAGGTACTCCACAGGATGGTAGTCAGGATTGAAGGTCTCCGCCTGCCCGTAGTACAACTCGGGGGCGGTGTAACCGCTGTTCCAGCGATATCCCTTGATCATCCCCCATGAAGGCTGGGCTCCCAGCGGGCTGTGGATGCCCCAATGCATGAAAAGCCCGAGGCTCGCTTCGGGAAACCACTGGGCTCCCGAAGCCGGGTTGGGGTAGGTGAGTGGTCTCTTGAGAGTCTTGCCGGTTATCGCAGCGGCGCGTTCGAAATCGGCCTGCTCTATGGCGTACCATGAAGGATCCAGGAATTCTCGCTGGCCGAAAAGGACGGTCGACACGAGAATGGCGGAAAGGAATAGCGATACTCTTTTCATACCGCTAATATAAGAAAAATCACGCGGTCTGAAGCATGCCCCTGCAAAGGGTGTCAGGGCCCGAGCGGGCGAGGAAGAAGAATCTGGAGTCGCAGATCTTCTTGAAAGCGACCGAAAAATCGTTATTTCGTCGAGCGCTTTCTTTGAATTCCAGGTCTATTCTGATCTGAAGAGCCGCGGCGGAGTCGATGTCCGGCATGATCGAGCGGAACTTGTTGATGAAACGCCTGGTCAAACGCGAAGGATTCTCCGCGGAAAGGCCCTTTTGGGAAGAGTTTGGCAACAACCATTCTATCTTTCCTCTGCCAATTTCATGTCCTTCACTATCAGTTAGGGAAACATATCTGTTTAGAAGGGTAACAATATTGTTAAGGCCCTTATTCACTATGATGTTGACAGAGTCACCGCTTTTGGGGCGCTCGTCGATCTCGAAGGTGCATCTTGACAGGATACACATGCCGTAGCCCTCTTCAGTCAACGTTCTGTGGGCCGCGTTGACGATGAATCCGCAGATCGAGGCGATCTTGACCATACCGTCACTCGCCACCGCCTCCGGGTTGATAGTGTATTCGAATGTGTTCATGGCGATATGTTTTAATTCTTGCTCAACACAAAGCTACGATACTTTCGTCACGTGACGAAAATGTTGTGGCCTAAACTATTTTTATTGTGACAAAAATCTTGATTGGCGGAAATATTTGGCTATTTTTGTGACAAAATTACTTAATTTAAATTTTAGTCACTTAGCCGTGACGTGATGGGATCATTGATATGGACACATTGCTTCGAGTCTCAAAAGGGTACAGGAACCAGGTCAAGTACGCCGTCATCCTCCCCGTTTTCTTCCTGTTCTTCATGTCTGTCTACGAGCCATTCTCATTCATGGACGTGGTAAATGTCGGGGGGAAAAGCCTGACTTTCCACCTGCTGATGCTGAGCAGCGTCATGATGGGGGTACTCGCCCTCACCCGCCTTGTGTTCAGCGTGTTGTACAAGTACATCCCTTTCAAGTGGTGGCATTACGTCCTCTGGTGTCTTGGCGAGGTGCTTGTGATCTCTTTCTTCTTCGCTCTTTACATCTCCCTTTTCTATTTGAAAAACGGCGGGATGCCCTATTTCTCGGCGTTGTCGTATTCTTTCAAGGTCGTTTTCCTCGTTCTTGTCTATCCCTACATCATAGCCATTTCGGCGAGGGTCATCGCCAATAAGTCAATGGATCTGGAGAACAGTTCCAAGGAGCCGGATGAGACGCTCATCAAGTTCAGGGACGAGCACAAGAGGCTCAAGCTCACGATCGACCCTTCCGCCGTCCTCTACATCCAGGCCGATGAGAACTATATTAAAATCAATTACTTGGATAATGACAAGACAAGAGTTTACCAGCTGCGCAACTCAATGAAGAGTTTCGAGGAGGACGCCGCGAGGCACGGTTTTGTCAGATGCCACAGGTCTTATTACGTCAATCCCCGGCACGTCAGGTTACTGAGCCGGGGAAAAGACGGTGTCATCTACACGGAATTCATCCGTGAGGGTGTCGGCCGGATACCTGTCAGCAAGCGGTACTACCAGAATCTGGCCGACATGCTGTAGAGTTAGTACTCGAATCCGAAATACTCTCCCTTACGGTCGGTCGGGACTCCGGTCTTCATCCAGGCCGGCATCGGCTCGCCCTTGAGGTAGTGGTCGAAGAATTGCTGGAGCCTTTTCGAGAGGTCCTTGCAGTTGCGGCGCTCCACGAGGTTGTGGGCCTCATTATTATATTCAAGGAGCCAGCAAGGCTTCCCGAGGCGCCTGAGGTCGGAGAAGTACTCGATGCCCTGGTACCACGGCACGGCGCCGTCGTTGTCGTTGTGCATGATCAGAAGGGGAGTCTCGACCTTGTCGGCGTGGAAGATCGGCGAGTTTTCGAGGTAGAGGTCGAGGCCACCCTCGTCCCACAGGGTCTTGCCGATTCGGCTCTGGCCGTGCTCGTACTGTCCCGCGCGGGTCATTCCGGACTCCCAGCGGATGCCGCCATAGGCCGAGGTCATGTTGCTGACGGGAGCGCCGGCTCCGGCGGCGGCGAACATGTTGGTCCTGGTGACGAGCCAGGCTGTCTGGTAACCGCCCCAGCTCTGCCCCTGGATCGCCATCTTGCTCTTGTCGGCGAATGGATACTTCTCGCAAAGGGCCTCGGCGCCGGAACAGATGCAGTTGTAGGCGCTCTCGCCCGGGTGACCGTCCTTGTAGACGATGTCAGGCACAAAGACCACGTAACCTCTTGATGTGTAGAAACTAAGGTTCACTGTCGAGCGTGAAGGGGCCGGCTGCCAGAAGTTGTAGAGTTGGTCGGAGTACTTCTCGTAGAAATAGATCATCACGGGGAGTTTCTCGCCCGGCTTGATGTCGTCGGGGATGAACACGAGTCCTTTCAGGGGAGTCCCGTCGTAGGCTTTCCACTCGAAAAGGTTGGCGCTTCCCCAGCGGTAGTCCGCCATCTGGGGATTGATCGCCGAGAGTTTGGCGGAGGTGGCGAAGAAGTCGCTTGTGGTGTAGAGGTCCATCGGGTTGCGGAAATTCCCTTTCAGGAAGGAAATCTTGCCCTGAGGATCCATCTGGGGGTTCTGGAAGGTGACGGTGTCTGTGAAATAGCGGAGGGTCTTGGCGGGTTTTGCAAGGTTCAAGAAGCCGAAGCCGTTCTTCTTGTCGTCCTCGTTCTGGACGGTGAGGTAGAGTGTCTCCTTCTCGTTCAGCGCCTTCACCACGCCGCTGGAGCGTTCGTTGGCCGTGCGCTTGTCCGGACGGAAGTCGGCGGTACGGAAACGGTTGTGTGTCCGCCTCCCGACCCCGCCGGTGAGGTTCTCGACCTTGGTGCCGTCGGGAGAGAATCTCCAGACGTCGTAGCGGTCTATGATGAGGACTGCCTTGTCGCCCTCGAGCCACTTCGGAGAGCCCTCGTAGGCGCCAGGATATTTAGTCGGATGGTCGTCCTGCTCGTCGTGGAAAGCCACTCCAAGGTCGCCGGTAAGGTTGACGGTCTCTCCCGTGGTGATGTCATAGGTGTACCAGTTCCGGTCGGAGCTGTCGAACCAGATGAAGTACTTGCCTTCGGGAGAAGCGTCGAAGCGGCTGCAATTGAAGCCTTTGAATAGAGGCTTGCGGCTGCCGTCCTCAAGGCTCACGAGGGAATAATCAGAGAAACTGCCGTCAGCCCACATCGACTCGCGGACGAAGTCGGAGTTGTCCCGTGAGAGAGCCAGGCCGGTCTTCCCGGCGGCGATCGGGCGGACGGAATCGAAGAAGGAAGTGGTCAGAGGGATGATTCTGGCCTTTCCGGCTGTCAGGTTGATGACAGCGGGATAGGTTTTCCGCACTGTGGCGTCGACCCGTTTCTTCTGCATGGGCGGGGTGTAGGGGGCGTCCCAGTTCCAGATGTCCAGCTGGGCGGTCTCGAAATCGACTATGGTAGTGTCTTTCGGGGGGCGGAGCGGGGCTATGCCCGTCATGATCCTCTTGCTGTCGGGAGTGAAATAGGCGGAACTGTTCTCGGTGAGAGTCCAGCCGTCGGTCCCTTCCACCATGGTGCCCTGGGGGATGATCTCGGAGCAGGAACCGTCGGCGAGATTGGCGAGGAAGAGCCCGCATCTCTTGCTCCCGGTCTTGTTGGTGTCGGTGGTGGCGGTGAAAGTGAGAAGGTTCTCGCTGTCGTCGAACACCGGGCGGAAATATTCCTCGGCGCCATTCCTGAGGGTGTCAAGGACCAATTTGCCGGGAGTGGGGTAAGTCGCCAGGATGACAGAGGTCGCGGAGAGTGAATCCTTCTTGTCCTTCTTGGTGGTCAGGGCAAGGCGTTCCCCGGAAGCGCTGAAGACGTGATTGTCCACACCCTTCAATGTGTCGGCGTGCCAGGTCCCCTGCTTCAGGAGTATGAGGCCGTTGACAGTCTTTTTATTCTCCTTCCAGGAAGACTTATAGGCCACGAAAGGCATCCCGAAGGCTCCTGTTGAATAAGAATCCACTCTAGGGAACTTCTTGACAGTCATCGTCGCTATGTCGATCACCGCAAGTGAGTCTTTAGCTTGATCGTCCTTCTTTTTCTTGTCTATCCTCTCCTGCCTTGTCTTGGCGAACTCCGGCTTGATCCGGCAGACAACCCACTTGCCGACAGGGCAGATCGCGGGCTGATAGCCTCGCGGGATAGCGATCTGGGCGTCTTCCTTGGTCTTTCTGGCCTTGGGGTCTGCGGAAGGGTCTGCCCATCCGGCGTTGCGACGGATGTAAAGAGTGCCGTCACCTTCCTGTGGATTGACATTCCAGACCAGAACCGAGCCGTTGTCGCTGGCCTTGACTCCTGACACGCTCTGCCATGAGTCGTAGACATCATGGTCAAGAGGCTTCTTCTGGGCCCAGAGGGAACCCAGGCTTCCGGGGACGGCCATCACTAAGGCGAGCGCCGCCGGAAGAATTGATCGATTGATTCGCATATAAAGTGAAAGATTTGTTAAGCTGACTTGTTGTCAAATATAACGATAATAAACGATATTTTTGTAAGTTCGCGTAAAGTGGAATAAAGTTGATGAATATTAGATTCTTTCGCCAGTCATTTCTTCTTTGCCTGGCCTCTCTGACTCTTCTGTCCTGCTCGTCCGGGAAAACCGATGGCCCTGTCCCTGTCTGCCATCTTCTGATTTGCTGCAGGAGCGCGAACAGCGGAACCACATTCCTTGTCCAGGACCAGTGGAACCCCGCCCATGACTACAAAGACATTGATCAGGTCCGGTACATCCTCCGTAAGGTCAAGGAGGCCGGGATCCGTGTCGTGAGCGTTGATTTCACCAATCCGCCGGAGTGGGAGATGGGAGAGGGAGGTGAGATCCATCTCGACGGGGTGCAGCCGGCCTGGAGCGAGTTCGGCGTGATGCTGGACAATATCGTCGAGGTCTGCCACGAGGAGGACATGGAGTTCCTGATATTCATCGGAAATCCGGCCGCATGGACCATGAGGTACTGGAACATGGTAGCCGGCTTCGTTTGGGAAAGGTACGCCCAAGATCCGGCGTACCGCCACTATGGTTTCGGTGACGACAGGCCCCTGATGGTGGTCTTCCTTCCCGGCGATACTTTCTGGCCGCTCTGGGAGAACACTCCCGACGAGGACAAGGACAACCTCGCCAAATTTCGCCTCGGCACATGCCAGGTCAATGATCCGATAGAGGCTTGTCCCTCAGATGGTTGGGGCTACAGGAACTATTCCGGGAGCTCGGACGGCAAGGTCCGTTTCTGCGCGCCGAACGCCGGTGTGCCTCCCCTGGATTGGGCAAGGGTGGACGCCCAGGAGTGGCAGAGAAGGGTGGAATGGGCCCTAGGGGCCACCGAGTACGCCGTTTTCGGCTCGTACGACGACACCTGCGACGGGATTCATTGGGGAATATGCGACGTGAGCGCCTCAGGACGGCCCTACCACATCAACCCCTCGACCGTGGACAACCCCTATGTCTACTATGACATCCTGAAGAACGCGTTGACAGGAAAGTAAATATCAAATCATAGAAGTAATGAGAAGATTATTCATCATCGCGGCGGTAATGCTGCTTGCGGTATCCTGCGGGAAGGAGAAATCCCCGAGGATACTTGTGTTGTACTATTCACAGAACGGTGGGACAAAGGCTGTGGCCGAGGCTATCCAGAGCAGGCTCGGCGCCGACATCGAGGCCATTGTGCCGACTATCCCTTATGACGGTGACTTCCAGGCCACGATCGAGAGAAGCCGGAAGGAGCTTGACGGCGAGTCTCCCGAGATCCAGCCCGTCGCGGCTGACATCAAGTCTTACGATGTGATATTCCTTGGCTATCCCATCTGGTTCGGCACCTACGCCACACCTGTCGCCACAGTCTTGAAGGAAGTCGATCTGGGCGGGAAGAAAGTCGTCCCTTTCTGCACTTTCGGAAGCGGTGGACTGGACTCGAGTGTCGAGGATTTGAAGAAGAATATTCCTGACGCTGAGGTGCTTCCCGGTTACGGAGTCCGCGCCGCCCGCATTGAGGCCGCTCCCGCCGAGGTTGAGAGGTTCCTGGTGGCCGGTGGTTTCATCGAGGGAGAGGGACAGGAAGTCGAGGAGTTCTCCGAGACTCGTGATGTCACTCCCGAGGAGGCGTCTATTTTCCAGACGGCTGTCGGTGACTATCCCATGATGGCTGGCGCCATGGCCGAGAAAGTGGCCTCCCGCGCCATTCCCGGCGGCATGGAATATCTCTTCACGGCCAAGACAATGCCAAGGGAAGGCATGCCCGGTCCCGGTCCCGGACCTGGCATGGATCGCCCCATGAAGGTTTATGTCCTCGCCGAGGACGGGAAGGCTCCCGTTTTCACCCAAGTAGTAAGGTAAACGAATAATCCTGATTTATGAGACGAATCGTTATTATCTTATCTGCCGCGCTCGCCGTCGTAGCGGTGAGTTCATGCGGACAAAAATGGACTGAGACGACCGGAGATGGTTACAATCTGGTCACTCAGAAGAACGGCCCCGACCTGGGCTATAACCCGGACTCTGGCATTCAGATCCTGACCAAGAGGGGTTTCGCGTTCAAAGACATGAACCGCAACGGGGTGATCGACCCTTACGAGGATTGGCGCCTCCCCATGGAGAGCAGGATCGCCGACCTCGTCGGCCAGATGACCATCGAGGAGAAAGTGGGCTTGATGTTCCATCCCAATATCGCCGTGAACGAGAGTGGTGTGGTCAAGTATGACCTGACCGACGAGGAGAAAGAGGCTCTCCGCAAGGCGGAGGAGGAGAGGTACGCCGGTCCCATCGGTCCCGGTGGGCAGAACGCCGGCGCCATGGCAATGGGCCAGATGCGCCGCCAGGCGACCGCCAAGTCGTACATCGAGGAGAAGAACTTCCGTTGCATCCTCAACAACGGTGTCGCCCCGGCCGACAAGTTCGCCTCTTGGTCCAACGGGATGCAGAAGGTCGCCGAGTCCTCCAGGCTGGCCATTCCTATCGTTTTCTCCTCCGACCCCCGCCACAGCGCGAAGCTCGGCGGACATGTCAGCGGGACACAGTACTTCTCGCACATCACCAACGGTGAGGGCCAGGTCGGCATCACCGCCGGGGGAGACCTCGAGATGATGCGTAAGTTCGGTGAGATCATGGCCGAGGAATACCGCGCCGTGGGACTTCACATGTTCCTCGGACCGCAGATCGATGTGATCACCGAGCCGCGCTGGGGAAGGAATATGGGTTGTTTCTCCGAGTCCGCAGAGTTGACCGCCGACATGACCGCGGCCCTCATCGAGGGCGCCCAGGGCGATAAGGTCGGCCCCGGCAAGATCCTGGTCCACCTCAAGCACTGGCCCGGAAGCGGACCGCACCTCGGCGGTAGCGGCCGCTGGCTTGTCTATCCCGGGAATAACCAGGAATATCACTATCTCCCCTGGAAGAAGGGCATCGAGAAGGGCGCCCTCGCCGCCATGGGCTACTACAGCGGGACTTATTATGACTCCCTGAATGTCAATTATTCCTACCACATGTCCACCGAGGTCCTTTACGGCGAGCTCGGGTTCAATGGCGTCATCTGCACTGACTGGGGCGTGGTCGGGAACGGTCCGCTGAAGCCGTCCCTCCAGGGCAAGACCACCAAGAAGGACAACATGGAGATGATCATCAACGCCGGAGTCGACCAGATGGGTTCCGAGACCCAGCCCGAGCTTGTGCTCGAGCTCGTCAAGGAAGGCAGGGTGACCGAGGAAAGGGTCAACCAGGCCGCCTCCAGGATCCTACAGTGGCATTTCATACTCGGGCTCTTCGAGAACCCTTATGTCGATCCGGAAAATGCCGCCAAGACTCTCCAGTCTCCTGAGAACGAGGCCTTCGGCATCGAGTGCCAGAGGGTTTCCAACGTGTTGCTGACCAATGACGGCACTCTTCCCGCGAAGGAGGGCGTCAAGATATTCGTTGACGGGATAGCTCCCGAGGTGGCCGCCGGGTACGGCCAGGTTGTGGAGACACCCGCCGAGGCTGACATCATCATCTACAGGACCACTTCTTCGCCAGACCGCAGGGGTGGGTTCGGCCCGCCTCCCGCTCCGGCTCAGACCCGTCAGGCCAACAGAAGGCAGGCGGCTCCCGCGAGACCTTCGAGTCCTTTCGATCCCCGTGAGGTGGATATCGATTTCCCGGCCGAGAAACTCGCCCGCGTGAAGGAACTTGTCGCGACCGGAAAGCCTGTTGTGGCCGACATCAACCCCACCGGCTCCTCACTCGTGATCACCGAGGAGCTTAAGTCATTGCCCCAGGCGATGATCCTGTCCTTCGACCCGACCGACGCCGCAGTGATGGATGTTGTTTTCGGGCGCCATAACCCGAAGAGCAAGCTGCCGTTCGAGATCCCGTCATCAATGGACGCTGTCAGGGCGCAGAAAGAGGATATCCCCTTCGATTCGCCTAACCCGTCCTTCCCGTTCGGTTTCGGGTTGAGCTATTAATATGAGTCCATGCTCTCGTTGCCCGCTTTCCGACTGTTCCTGATCGTGATGGCCGTTGTGGCTGTCGCGGTGTTCGTCAGTCTTTTCTTCGTCGACGCGGGTTACGGGAAATTCTACCGGCCCAAGTGGGGTCCCTCTGTGGATAACCGCTTGGGCTGGACTTTGATGGAGGCACCGGTCTTTATAGCGATGTTGCTTCTTTGGTGGTACTCTGACCGGAGGACAGACACGACTAGACTGGTATTCCTTCTTCTTTTCGAGATCCACTATTTCCACCGCTCTTTCCTCTTCCCTTGGCAAATCCGTGGCAGGAGCCGTATGCCTTTGAGTATCATTATGATGGGCGCCTTGTTCAATAGCTTGAACGCCTTGATGCAAGGAGGCTGGATCTTCTATCTTTCCCCGGCTGACATGTATCCCGTGAGTTGGCTGACCAGCCTGCCATTCCTGGCAGGGACGGCGTTGTTCTTTTTCGGGATGTCTGTCAATATCGGCTCGGACTCGATAATAAGGAATCTTAGGCAGCCGGGTGACACGGCGCATTATCTTCCGAAAGGTAGGATGTTCACCTATGTGACGAGCGCGAACTATTTCGGGGAGTTTGTCGAATGGGTGGGTTTCGCGATACTGACCTGGTCTTGGTCCGGGGCTGTTTTCGCTCTTTGGACATTCGCCAATCTCGCCCCCAGGGCCTCCCGTATCCACGACATGTACGAGAAGGAGTTCCCGGATGAGTTTGACCCCAAGAAGACAAAGCGGATGATCCCTTTCATCTTCTAAAAGGATGCCCATCGAGTCGCCCATATTCACACCGGTTCAGATCGGTCCTGTCACCTTGAGAAACAGGGTGATACGCTCCGCCGCCTTCGAGAATATGGCCTACGGTAACAAGCCCTCGAAGGATTTGATGGACTACCACGTTGCGGTCGCGAGAGGTGGTGTCGGTATGACTACTCTCGCCTACGCCTCCGTCAACCGGAGCGGGCTCTCTTTCGACGGCCAGTTGTGGATGAGGGAGGAGATCGTGCCCGCTTTGAAAGAGATAACTGAAGCCATTCACTCGCAAGGAGCGAAGGCCTCCATACAACTGGGCCATTGCGGGAATATGACTCACCGCTCGACTTGCGGCTGTACCCCCGTGGGCGCCTCAAGTGGTTTCAACCTCTATTCTCCTACCTTTGTCCGCAAGTTGCGGGAGGATGAGATAGAGTCTCTAGTGGAGGACTTCGGCCGTTCTGTGGACTTGGCCCGCCAGGCGGGTTTTGATTGCGTCGAGATTCACGCCGGCCATGGCTACCTGATCAGCCAGTTCCTGTCGCCTTACACCAATCATCGCCGGGATCGTTTCGGAGGCTCTCTCGAGAACAGGATGAGACTGATGAGGATGGTTATCAGGAGAGTGATGGAGGCGGCCGGGGATGATATCGGCGTTCTTGTCAAAATGAATATGCATGACGGCTTCCGTGGAGGGATGCGCCGGGAGGAGTGTCTGGAGGTCGCCAAGGAACTGGAAAGACTTGGGGTTCACGCCCTTGTCCTCTCGGGCGGATTCGTGAGCAAGGCCCCGATGGAAGTGATGAGAGGGGCAATGCCCATCAGGACAATGGCCTATTACATGGATCCTTGGAAGTTCTGGTGGCTCAAGGCTCTTGTACACTTGTTCGGGCGGGCGATGATCCCCACCGTGCCCTACAAGGACGCCTATTTCCTTGATGACGCCAAGGAGTTCAGGGCGGCGGTCAAACTGCCCCTTGTCTATGTGGGCGGCATGGTCTCCCGTGATTCGATAGAGGAGGTTCTACGCTCTGGTTTCAGCGCTGTTCAGATGGCCAGGGCCTTGATCCATGACACTGATTTCGTGAATAAGCTTCATGAAGGGGAGATAGAGCGAAGCGGCTGCAGGCACTCCAACTATTGCATCGGGAGAATGTACACCCTCGAGATGAGATGCAACCGGTGCGCCGGCGATCTGCCGGCTCCATTGCGTAAGGAGATTGACAAAGCGGAGGAAAGATGGTCGCGTTGATCACTGGAGGAGGTTCCGGTATGGGACTCGAGTTCGCCCGCGGGTTGGGAGTCCGGGGATACGATCTTATTCTCGTCAGTAACCGTGAGAATGAGCTCACTGAAGCCGCCTCGGCCCTGTCGTCCGAGTTCGGCGTTAATGTCCGGACCCGCTGCCAGGACCTGGCGTTGGAACGCTCAGCCGACGAGCTCCTCGAATGGCTCGATTGGGAAGGGATAATTCTGGACGTTCTGGTGAACGACGCCGGGATGTTCTTCTTCAAGGAATTGGATGTCAACGATCTGGACCGTGTCCAGGCGATGATTCACCTCCATGTCACGACGGTGACCCGCCTTTGCCTCCTTGTAGGTCAGCGAATGAAAGAGCGGGGGAGCGGACACATCCTTAACGTGTCCTCCATGGCGGCCAGGATCCCCGCTCCCGGCATAACAGTCTATTCCGCCACCAAGGCTTACCTCAAGAGCTTCGGCAGGTCTTTGTCGTTCGAGCTTGAGCCCTATGGGGTCACTCTCACGACGGTCTGTCCCGCCGCCATCGCGACACCTCTCTACAAGTTGAGCCCTGAGAAGATGAGGCTCGGGGTACGGATCGGTCTGATCCGAACTCCACGCTGGCTCGCGAACAGGGCCCTCAAAGCCATGTTCAAGGGCCGCAGGATCATCAGTCCAGCTTTCATGAATATCTGGCTCCCGTCGCTGATCGCGGCCATTCCCGGGCCTCTTATCGCCAAGATATGGAAAAGATTAAAGTGAGTGTCCTGGTCTTGGCGCTGGCCGCCTTACCGATGTCCGCGCAACGTGTTGAGCTTCTCCCTTTCGGGGATTTCGAGCGTTGGTCATCCCGTCAAATCAAGGAATCCGCCATCATGGGGGGAGAGGTAAAGACTCTTTACACACTTGGCCCAGAGGGCTCTACCCCTTGGGCCTCATCCAACGCATGGGCAAAGGTTTCAGGCGTGACGAAGACCAGTCTCTCCGTCGAGCCCGATAACGGGCCTGACGGACGTTGCGCCAAGCTTTCCACGGTCTTCGCCTCATGCCGTGTGGCCGGCCTTGTGGATATACAGGTATTGGCCACCGGCTCCCTGTATTGGGGAAAGATGTTCGAGCCGATCTCGGGGGTCAAGAATCCATATTCCAATATGGATTGGGGAATCCCTTTCACAGGCCGTCCGACGGCCCTGCTGCTGGATTATAAGGCCTATTTGCCGGCCACGGGGAAGTTGGTCAAAGGCACCTCGTTCAGAAAGACCGAGTTTCCTGGTGAGGATCCCTGCCAGGTTATGTTGATCCTTCAGCGACGATGGGAGGACGAGGATGGGAATATTCACGCCTTAAGGGTTGGAACCGCCTTCTCCCGAATAGGGAAAACTACCCCGGAATGGGTGATAAACCACCGTGTGCCAGTGATTTACGGGGACGCGAGGAACCAACCCGGCTTTCGTCCCTTCATGGACCTGATCAAGGGGGAGAACACCCTCTACGCCGTTAACAGCAAGGGAAAAAGGGTCCCGATCCTGGAAGAGGGCTGGGCCCCCGCGGGCAGTCCCTGCACCCACGCTGTCTTGCAAATATCCTCCGGGTGCCAAGGTGGTTACACAGGAGCTCCGGGCAACACACTCTGGGTTGACAATATCAGGATGGAGTATGAGCGGTAGGATCATAATCACGGGCGCGTCGGGAGCGATGGGAGCCGTGGCGACAAAGGCCATGGCGAGGGAAGGCCACAAGGTTGTGATGGCTTGCCGGAATATGGAGAAGACCGAGTCTGTCAGAAGACAGATACTTCAGGAACTCCCTCGAGCCGAGATCGAAATCAAAATGCTTGACCTCTCCTCGATGAAGTCTGTCCGTCGTTTCGTGGATGATTTGGGAGACGAGCCGGTCAGCGCCCTATTCAATAACGCCGGGGTTATCAGCAAAGGATATTCATTGACTTCGGAAGGTCTTGAGAACACATTCGCGGTCAATTATTTCGGCCCGTTCATACTTACTGGTCTCTTGCTGCCCTGGATGCCAAACGACGCCAGGATAGTCAACATGGTGTCCCTGACTTGCCGTTTTGTCTCCGTGTCCGAGCCGTCGCTTCAACCCGCTTCATCCGACTTCTCCCTACTGGGAACATACGCCCGCTCGAAACTATGCTTGCTTAGATTCTCACAGGAACTCGCGAGGAGATATCCTGACCTCAGGGTCAACCTCGCCGACCCCGGGATAGTCAACTCGAACATGATCTCGATGGGGCGTTGGTTCGATCCTTTGGCTGACTTGCTGTTCCGCCCGTTCTGCAAGTCGCCGGAGAAAGGGGCCCGACCCGCTGTCGCCGCCCTGTCCTCCGGAGAGAGAAACCGATATTTCATCGGGAAACAGGTTCTGGTTATTCCCGAAACCTACTCCGATCCGGAGTTGGACAGCCGTTTATGGGCTGAGACTGAGAGGATTATCAGACAGAAAGACTTATAATCACGTAAACACATATCCCATGAGAAGACATCTGACACTTTTCCTTTTGTTATCGCTGGCGGGAATCGGGCTGTACGCCCAGAACCAGCCGCCCAAGGAGATGACCGATTATGAGAAGGGGACATTCCCCTCAGAGACCAACGTCCTGCGAGCCGAGTATCCTAGGGTGGATCCCGTGACCCGCAAGGCCTATTTCAAATTCAACCTGCCGCTTGCCCACACCGTCACTGTCACTATCGGGAACGATGTGTTCAAAGGGACAAAGGATATGGACGGGGTCTGGTCGATCGAGACCGAGCCGCTTGTGGTGGGTTTCCACTATTATTTCGTGAATGTTGACGGGGCCCGCCTGACAGACCCTAACAGCATGTCATATTTCGGCTACACCGCCAACGCGGGTGGAATTGAGGTCCCTGAGGGGCCGGAAGGGGATTATTACCGCTTCGACAAAAACGTGCCTCACGGCCAGATCCGCTCGATAAAGTACTATTCCGAGATTAACGGCACCTACCGCCACATCAACGTCTATGTCCCAGCGAGTTATGAGAAAGGCAAAAAGCGCTATCCGGTTCTTTACCTTCTGCACGGGATGGGAGAGAACGAGAACGGCTGGGTCGAGCAAGGACACGTCGATTTCATCCTTGACAACATGATCGCCTCTGGCGAGGCCGAGGAGATGATTGTCGTGATCATGAGCGGTGACATCCGAACGACTCCGGAGATCAGGACCGTCCCCGGCAAGACCGTCACCGACATCTACATCGGCGAGACTATTCCGTTCATAGACAAGAACTTCCGCACGCTGACCGATCGTGACCACAGGGCCATGGCCGGACTCTCAAGAGGAGGAATGCAGACCACGGCGACCGTGCTGACAGCCCATAACATGGACAAGTTCGCGTGGATAGGGACTTTGAGCGGTTTGTTCGGTGCCTCCGCCGAGAACATCACCACCGTGTACGACGGGGCTTTCGCCGACCCTGAGGCGTTCAACAAGCAGATGCGCCTCTTCCATATCAGCTGGGGCACAGAGGAGGGTAACTATCGTTTCCAGCAGAGCTTTGACGCGATCAAAAACCAAGGGATCAATTGCGTCAGTTATGTCTCCGAGGGGACGGCGCACGAGTGGCTCACCTGGAGGCGCGGTTTCCGTGATCTCGCAGCCAGGCTATTCAAGAAATAACCATCACAACTCGGCGATAATATCCTTCAGGAGCGAGTTGAAATCGATCGTGTGATCGGGTTTGGGGGAGTACCCGAGCACGACCACCACGAGTTCCCTGGAAGGGATTATGAATATCGCCTGCCCGTCGTGTCCCTGGCAATAGAACATGTCCTCGGGCGCGTCGGGCCGGTATTTATTCTTGTTCAGCCAGAAGAAGGCCCCGTAGCTGTCCTCGCTGCCTGAGGCCGGGGTGACCGTGTAAGAGACCCATCCATCAGGAAGGATCCTGTTCCCGTCCGCGACCCCGTCTTCGAGATACAGCTGTCCGAAACGGGCGAAATCCCTTGCCGTGACATAGAGATAGGAGGATCCCACGGGTGTGCCGCTCATGTCTGGCTCGAAAACCGCGTTCCTGATCCCGATGGGGGAGAAGAGACGCTCCCTGATGTAAGTGAGAAACTCTTTGTCGGAGGCGAACTTGCCCCTCAGGTACCTCATCACCAGGTTGGTGCTTCCGCTGGAATAGTACCAATATGTCCCGGGCTCATGCTCCAGGGGTTTGTTTAGTGCATACAGACCCATGTCAACCTCCCTGTGCAGCATCAGGTTCACGTCGGAGCGGTTGCCGTAGTCCTCGTTCCACTTCAGGCCGCTCTGCATCTGCATCAAGTCATTGAGAGTGATGTCTTCACGTCCGTCGTTCCGCCATTCGGGAATATTCATGGGGGCATAGATGTCGATCAGTCTGTCGCCCGACATGACACCGGCGAGGGCGTTGGTGAAACTCTTCGCCATGCTCCAGCTGAGGAGTTTGGTGGAGGATGTTATCCCGCTCCGGTAGCGCTCAGCCACAAGGGTACCCTTATGCAGGACCACAAAGGCGAAGGGGGTGCCGTTGTAGGAGTGGTCGTCTACCAGGGCCTTGGCGATAGGCTCCAGTCTTGAGACAAGATCGGGATCGCCGGGATCCATCGGGGACGGCGCCTCTGTCTCGGGAATGAGAGGATATTCCTGATTTAGAATAGCTTCTTTGTCCTTGCCGCGGAGAAGTGTCACCCCGTAGCCGTCCCGATAGACAGCTGTGGCCTTCCTCCAGAGGAAACGGCTCGTGACAGACCGGTTCTCGAAATCGACCTTGTCGCGGGTGAATTTGATGAAAGAGAAATTAAGGTCGAGGGATTTGACATCCTCCGGTGTCCTGCCGGAGACGAACACATCCGACGCCATGTTCTTCGCCGCGTATCCGGTGATGATCGGTAGGAGGCTGTCCAGATAGACGCAACCGCCGATGATGGCCAGGACCAGAATGGCCAGGACTGTCCTGATGATAGATTTCGCTTTCATCTCTTCTTATTTTTTCACAATATAGTCATTTCCCGCTAAATAGGGTATATCCCGGCCTTGGTGTAAGAGATAAGGTCGGCTGGGGATAGGCGTAACTGCAGGCCCCTGACGCCGGCGCTCACGAAGATATATTCATAGAGCAAGGCGCTCTCGTGGATGAAGGTGGGGAAGGGCTTCTTCATCCCGATGGGGGAGCAGCCGCCCCTTATGTAACCTGTCGTCGGGAGGAGTTCCTTGACATGGATCATCTCGCAACTCTTGTTACCGGAGATCCGCGCCGCCACTTTCAGGTCCAATTCCATCGATCCCGGGATCACACACACGAAAAAGCCGTTGCGGTCGCCACGCAGCACAAGAGTCTTGAAGACCATGTCGATGTCCTCCCCAAGACTGTCCGCGACATGCCCGGCGTCCAGATGATCCTCATCCACCTCATAAGGGATGAGTGAGTACTGGATCCCGGCCGCGTCCAGCAGCCTCGCCGCGTTTGTTTTCTGAATAGTCATCCGCGCCTCAGGCTTTAAGGTAGGCGAGAAGGACGACTGAGCCGGTGGCGAGAAGGAGGGTCACGGCGTAAAGCAGCCCGTAGTAAATGCCAGTGAAAAGCCCTAGCCTCAGGGCTTTACGGTACCCTATTCCCAGCCACTGCTTGTAGTCGATCATCAGCAGGAATAGCATCAGCATGACGCCGATGGAGGTGCTTTTCCCGAAAGTGACCAAAAGCACGAACAGCATAAAGAAACTGAATTGGCATAGGGTGTAGGCTGAGGCGGCGGCGCAGGCGGACATGCCCGGCTTGTACCGGCGTAAAGCCATGGACATGGCCAGCCAGAGCAAGATGAACTTGCCGAGGAAGAGAGGGATCCCCTGGCTCCTGAGCGAACCTTCCAGGGCAGCCAGGGCCGCCTCGTGTTTTGTGTCCACCTCTTCAGGAAACTGGTCAAGGTGAAGATAGATGTACCCTTTCTTCAAGATTTCGAGAGTGTTCCCGGCGATCTTGAGGCCGAGCTCGCTGTTCGCCTCTCCACCATCCTCATCATCGATCTCGTCCTCTTTCCCGTCTTCGTCGATCCTCACGTTTAACACGGAAGGCAGATCGCTTTTAACATCCTTGACCGGTTGCAGGACGGAAGATAGGAGGGCGAAGAAGGCGTAGAAAACAATCAGTGAGGTCAGGGGAGCGAGATACCTCTCGTGATCCCCGTTGATGTAATCCCGGATCATGTGTCCGGGCCGGACCAGAAGGTGGGTGAAAGTCCGTTTAGCGTCGTCGTTGAGGAAGGGGATGTTGTCGAAGGCCCCCTTGTAGAAGTCCCGGGAGCTCTTTTTGCCCTTATCCTTGCGAGGTTTCTTCCAGGGATTGAAACCCAGGACCTGCCAGATGTGGAAAAGGCGCGCCCGCGCCTCTAATGAATGTCTCTCGCTCATTTTCGATAAGTCGCGCTAAGATAGCATATTTCTCCATTAATGGCAATCTGGCCCGTTAAAATGGCGAATAACTGAAAAACTTTGTATATTAGCGTGATCAAACAATGATAACCATGAAGAGAATCCTTACCATTATCGCGCTCGTTATCGTCACCCTTCCCGCCTTCGCGCAGAAACAGAAAAGCATTCCCGCCGGGATGAGGATGGAAATATGCGAGGCCGAGCAGAATGACAACGCTTACTCAATCTTCACATACAAAGACGAGGACGGCACATTCGGGTACTATCTCAGTCTCGGGCGAGTCTATCGTCTTTTAGAGGTCACCACGGATAACTCCAACATGACCCTTGACCATGTCAACGAGACCTGCCTCCTTCTCGGATCCACTGCCGATGAGGCCGCCGCCTCATTGGATGCTCTCTTTGAGATGTTTGACGCCCCGGTCGGGACTGTCAAGGACTATCCTTGCCGCTTGACCACAGGCGCCGAGAGCCTCGGCGATTCCAGCGTGGCTACTTGCATGGTCGTGAAGAGACTTCTTGAGGGCAAGCGTCTCAACTTTCTCTTCAAAAGAGGAAATCATACCGTCAGCGCTGACCTGACCAAGTCAGCGATCAAGACTCTCCGTTGGAACTTCAAGTTAGGCCGTAAGCTCCATCCTTCAGAATAGTTTCCTCGCCTTGTTTCCCGGGCCATGGTCAGGGAGAAAGAGATTTATAAGGTCACCCTGGTGGGGGCTGTCGCCAACCTTTTGCTGGTTGGCGTCAAGTTTGTCGCCGGTATCGCGGGGCGTTCCGGCGCCATGATCGCGGACGCCGTCCACTCCATGTCGGATTTTGTCACTGACCTGGTGGTGGTAGCGTTCGTCGGTATCAGCGCAAGGCCTCAGGACCGATCCCATGATTTCGGACACGGCAAATTCGAGACAATAGCGACCATGTTCATCGGCCTGGCGCTCGCCGCCGCGGCCATAGGCATCGTGGTCTCAGGGGCCGGGAAAATAGCCTCCTGGCTTCAAGGGGAGGATATTCCCTCTCCGGGGAAGATCGCCCTTTGGGTCGCCCTGGTCTCGATCGCCATCAAGGAGATTCTCTATCAATATACCTCCAGGGCAGGGAAGAGGCTCAAGTCGAGCGCTGTCGTGGCTAACGCCTGGCACCATCGCTCCGACGCCCTGTCATCGGTCGGGGCGGCGATAGGTATCGGTGGAGCCATATTGCTTGGCGACAGTTGGACTGTCCTGGATCCCTTGGCCTCGATTGTGGTCGGAGCCATGCTCGTCAAGGTGGCTTGGGACCTCCTGGGGCCAAGCATCGGCGAACTCACCGAGCAATCCCTGCCCGATGATGAGGAGAAAGAGATCCTGGACATCATCGAGTCCGTCGGCGGTGTCTCGGAGCCCCATAATCTTCGCACAAGGCGCATAGGGGCCCACATCGCCGCGGAGGTGCATATCCGCCTCGACGGGAGTCTGCCTCTAAAAGAGGCCCACGATAAGGCCTCGATGATCGAGCGTCTTTTCAAGGAGCGCTTCGGGAAAGACTCTCACATCATCATCCACATGGAGCCCCAGAAGTGATGAATATCCTTATCTCCAAGACGCTTTCGAAGGCCGACCCGTCCCAGGTTGATGGCCTTTCGAGGTTTTTCAAGACCGGGCCTGGACAGTACGGCGAGGGGGACAAGTTCCTTGGGATCAAGGTGCCGGTGACCCGTGGTGTGGTTGGCGAGAGTTGGAAAGAAGTGGGTTTCCCCGATCTTGAGGAATGTCTTGCCAGCGAGTATCATGAGATCCGTCTGGCGGGACTGCTGGCATTGGTGAAGATCTTCTCTTCCGCCAGGAGGGACATTGACTTGAGGCGATCCTGTGTCGATTTCTATCTCGCTCACACTGACCGGATTAACAACTGGGACCTTGTGGACTTGTCCTGCTATCCTCTTCTGGGAGAATGGCTTCTGGACAAGGACCGTAGCCTGCTTTATGACCTTGCCCGGAACGGCAAGACCATATGGGAGCAAAGGATAGGGATAGTCAGCACGATGACCTTTGTCCGCCACAACCAGATTGAAGACACTTTCGCTATCGCGGACATACTCCTTCACCATCCCCATGACCTGATCCAGAAGGCGGTCGGCTGGCTTCTCCGAGAGGCCGGCAAAAAGGACAAGGCGGCGCTTGTGGCCTTTCTTGAGCCCAGATATCGCTCTATGCCACGCACAATGCTCCGCTATGCCATCGAGAAGTTCCCGGAAGGGGAGAGGAAGCGCTACATGATGTCCTCGTAGTCTCCTGTCGCGGGGTTGTAACGTTGTGGCTCAAGGGCCCGGATGTGAACATCCATCCAGTGGAGACGCTCCAGGAATCTGCTTCGGAGCCTTGAGATACTCCCGAAATGATCTTTATTGAACTTCAGCCCGTCGTGCTCAAGGGCCGGCCGGCAGTAGTCGGTCATCTTGTCGATGTAGGCGGGAAGATAGTCAAGACGAGGCTTGTACAACGCCCATAACTCTTTCAGACGATCCACGAAGACCGGATCCTCGAACATGTATTGGTACCAGGTGGCTCGGTAGCCGAAAGGATATTCCTTGTCGCTCTCGTCCCCTCCGCGGATGCGGACAAACCAGCCTTGGGGATATTCCTCGGGGACATTGAACTCGTTTTTCATGTAGGAGGCGTTCCCGAACGCCCGGTCGAAATCCCAGCAGAAAGGGATGAAAAGCTTGGTGTCCGAGTCCTTGGCGATGTAGGTCGAGAGGCGCATGTTCCCGTCGATGTTCATGGACAGCTCGTGGACTATGAACTGCTGGACCCACGTGTCCAGCTCGATATATTCCCTATAGTTGTCCGGCCCAGTGAACTCCCTGTCCATCAACTTCTTCTCCAGTTTCTCGCAATAGTCGATTATGTACTTTTTCTGGACGTCGTTCATCGTCCCGTCTTCCGGGGTAGGGTCCTTGAACTTCAGTTTCTTCTTGAAATGTTTAGAGATGAAATACGGCACATCCTCGCTCCTGATGTCAAGTTCCAGAAGGTAGCCGCTCTGCACCTGGCCGGGGGAGACGGTGATCGGGACCTTGTTCTCCCGGTCCACCTCCTTCTGCTCCATCAGGTAGTACATACCGGCGTAGGCTCCGTTGATGTACAGGTCCACGATCCGGAACCTCGGCGTCCAGGGCATCGACACCAGCCGGGAAATCCGCATCGCGAGAGCGGTCCGGAGAAGCGAGTTGTCAAGTTGGTCCGGAAGCAGTATCCAGTCCTTGTCGCCCTTCATCCCGAGGAGTTTCGTGTGCTCCGGGAGTTTGATCCGGTAAGGGTTCTTCTTGCCGTTCGGGCCTTCCCAGGTCGTGTTCCCGCGCCCCCGTATCATCATGCTCATCTTCGGGACCAGGGTGACGTCGGAATACATCATCAGCGGGTCGTGAACCGTGATGGAACCCTTCTCGTAATTGGTCTTGGACTGGACCGGCTTGAGGCTCTCGGTCCAGATCTCGACGTGAGGGAAGTCCACGAGATTGGTGACTTTCCCATAGGAGGGATATGCCGGCACGTTCACTCCGGTGTCGGCCCAGCGGTCGTTCGGGTCCAGCGGCACCTCGCTCTGGCCCGGGTCCCGCACCGTGACACGGCAAAGCGCTGACTTCCCGCTTCCGGAGTCTGTCGCCCGTATGACGGCGACACCGCCCCCCGCCGCGGTGACCTTCCCGTCGTTGTCCACTGTGGCCACAAGTTTGTCCAGGCTGCTCCATTGAAGCCCTGAGACCTCAGCTCCGGAAGGGGAGGAGGTCACCTTCAGGGACAAGGACTGGCCTATGTCCAAAGTGGCGCTCGTCTCGCTCATCATGAGCTCCTCGATGGAAGGACCGTCAGGATGGCAAGCGGCGGCAAGAAGGGCCGCGAGGAAGAGAAGCGCGAGCCGGGCTTTATTCATTGGATATGACGGTTTTGTATGGACGTCCCGGGGAATAAACCAGGGAGTCGGGGTTATCGCTCTCGACTCTTTCGAGGCGGATCAGGGTGGTGTCGTATTCCATCCCCGGAGCGTCTATGGCGTTGAGCAAGAGTATCTTGCTGCTTCCAATGCGGGAATCGCGCAGGATGATGCTGTCCACCGGAGTGCGGCTCTGGATGAGGGCCGGAATCTCGTTCTCGACAGAGATGCGCTCGAACACAATATTGCTCTGGACAGGGATCTCGGCGTAGGGGTAGTAACTGCGTGAATATTGGTCGTGGTCAAAATGCAGGCAGAGCGCCAGATGGCGCTTTTTCTGAAGCCTGATGTCCCGGAACACGACATTCCTGACTCCACAACTGTGGCAGATATTCCTGTCCTGCGACATGGTCCAGGTGATGCCGTCAGGGTAGGTGACAGTACCCTCCTCGTGGACGGGGCGGCAGGTTGAGGTGTAATTGACTTTGACCTTCGGGCCGTTGGTCCGGTAGATCCTTCCCTCGCTCACCACGGCGTCGCCGGAGGACTGGATGTCCATACCTTCCTCCCAGTCCCGCCAGCCGCCTGCCAAAATGCGGGCGAAAAAGCCTGTAGTGCCGTTCTCGGGGTCGTCAAGATCGACGCAGTCCTCGATGATCCCGTCCTCGATCCATCCGAGTTCCGGGTTGGAGGTGGTGTAGTCGTGGGCGTTGAGGGCGATCGGGTCATCATAGGTCTTGAATATCCCGTGCCGCACGGCGAAGCCTCGTCCGGGGCCGAAGTGGACAGCGTCCTTCATCCCTTCGATGTGGATGTCCTCGACAGTGGCGTCCTCAAACGAGCAGATCTGGAGCGCGAAGTCTCGGGGAGGTAAGTCCAGCAGGGTGAAATCCTTGATTGTCAAGTTCTTGATGTGGAAGAACCCCACCTGGCAGGACATCCCGACAATGTCCGGGACGTCAAGCTCGTTCCCGGAGCTGCCATCCAGCCCGTCGCATTGGAGGTTGAGACCGGTGACGCTGATGTTCTCGTTCTGCTCACGGGTGAAGGCGCCCCGGTTGATGATGGCGTATCTCGCCCTCACCCCATCGGCCCCGACAGCTTTTTTCAGCGTGACTCCCTTGTCGAACCTCAGGTCCGTACCGGAATCAAGCAGCAGGGTTCTGGAGACAGCGTAGGTCCCCGGCTTCCTTACCCGGATCTTCCCGCCGCCGTCAAGGCAGCTCTGTAGCGCCTCGGCGTTTGCCAAAGGGTCGTTCCCGGGGAGGAAACCATATTTGTCGGCATGTTTCACCTTCTCGCAGGCGACGGCCATCACCAGCGTCAGCGAGATCAAACTCAGCAGTCTCTTATTCATGTCTCATCATATTACTGATCAACGCCTTCCGGCGGGAGTGTGAAGTTCGTCGGCCACTCCATCCACCTTCCCTGAGAACCCCGTCGCCCTCGAGGAGCCGGACAGGACGTCCGAAGTCGGGGGGATCCGTGAAAGGTCCGGAAGGACGAATCCGGGAATAACATCCAGCAGGGCGGGACGTCCGGTGAAGCCGGCCAAAGGATCCGAGGGGTCCTTGAATCCTGGGTTCCGGTCCGTCTTCCAATTGTCGCTCATCCGCGAGATGAAATTGGCTGGTCCGGAGATGTCGTCGTTGTAGATGTGGTCACTCCAGACCACTTTCTCGAAGGCCCATTTAACGTTGTAGAACACATTGCGGATGAACTCGTTACGCTGAGGCTCGGCGGGATCGCCCTCGTAGTAGGAGGAGAATTCGGGGTAATGCGCCCTGAAAGCCGGCCCGTCCACGAGGGCGACCGAGTCCCTGTGGGCGATAAGCCTGTCCGCTCCCCAAGTCTTGAGCCTGCCGTCAGTCTTGACAGCGGCGCATGGAAGGTCCATGAATATGTTGTCGTGGTAGCGGATGTCGCTCCCGCCCCCGATCTGCACCGGCGGCGAGGTTATGTTCCGGAATATATTCCCGTACACCTCGACGGCTCCGGAACCGTCGTCATGATAGAGGGCCCTGACATTGAAAGGGACCTCGATGTCGTGGAAATAATTCCCCCGGATGACGCCGCCTCTCTGGGCCGGGTTGCGCCCGTGGTAGAGCGCGCCGTTGTCCTCGATGTCGAGGCAGACATGGTGCACGTTGCAATACTCAACGGTCTGGTCGTTGCCGAGCATCAGGATCGCCATGGTGGAGGAGTTGTAGAACTCGCAGCCTGTGATCCTGTTCCCGAGTCCGCTCATCACCACTCCCACCCGGTACTGCATCTCGATACGGTTGAAGTCGCGGATCCGGCAGTTCTCGACATAGTTGTCGCCCCGGACGATATTCTTCCTGTCGCCTCCGGCCAGCTCCACCCCTCCGGCGCCGAGGTCATAGAGGTCGCAGCCGGACAGCCCGCAGGAGCGGCTGGAGGCGTCTATCGTTGCCGCCACGTGTCCCATACCGTGTATGCGGCAATCCTCGATCCTTGTGTCCCGGCAGTCCCTGATCGCTATCGCGTCGCCTCGGGAGCAGGTGAACTCAACGCCCGAGATGACCACGCCATCGCATCCTTCAAGACGGAGCAGGGGAGAGGTCATCACGCTCATTTCCAGTCGTTTGGTACCCTCGGGGAGCATCAGCCAGCACTTCTTTCCGGCGGCGTCCAGGGAGTATTCTCCAGGAAGAGTCACTTCTTCGGGAATATTCAGTATCTTCCATCTCTGGAAACTCTCGCCGGCGCCACGGCCGAAGCCGTAGTTAGTGAGGCTTCCCGCCTCGATGGTCTTATTCTCGCCAAGACGCTTGATGGGGGTCAACTCACTTGTCCACCCGAACCTGAAACAGCCCCAGAGCCATCCAAGTCCAGGATTACGCCACTCAAGCGGACGGTTTTCCCTGAAGGCGATCACGCCGAAGCCGTCACCCTCCTGAGGCCGGATATACCCCCTGCCAGGAGTCACAACCGAATCCAGCGGAAGCGGGTCAGTGTCAGGCCATTCGCTAAGGCGCATCGGCACCCCGTCCGCGAAAAACTCAGACCATGAGGGGCCGGTCAGATGTGGGTCACCTTTAGGGACGACAGGCCCGAGAGGGTAGCGGCACAGGTCGAGTCTCCTGACGCCTTTGGCAA
>JAFROJ010000008.1 GCA_017429765.1 Bacteroidales bacterium
AATTCCGGTCTTGCCGAGCTTCACGGCAAAACACGCGAAATTAATCAAAAATCCACAAACGGCCAAAACCGGGCCGAAAACGGGCTTAAACCGATAAAACTAAAAAAAATCTTTGCTATAAAAATTTTAATTGATATCTTGCGACGCGTTAGAGATAACGTATGAAAAAGCACCTGAAAATACATCATCCTTATAAAGTATAATCGAATGGCAAGAAGGCTGGCCCTCACGGGTCGGCCTTCTTAGCTTTTATAGGCAACTCGTAAAAAAACATAGGCAACTTAACAAAAATCAAAAAGTCATGAGTGACGAAAGACTGAAATTGGTGAAGGAATCCTTCGAGAAGAAGGCGGTTCCCGCGGACATCCCCGCCATGAAGACATCCGAGTACTTCGGCGAGCTGGTCTTTGACCGTAAAAAGATGATCAAGTACCTTGATTCCAAGACTTTGTCTTGCTTCCTTGACAGCATCGACCGTGGAGTCGTCCTCGACAGGAAGACCGCCGACGGGATCGCCCTCGGGATGAAGGAATGGGCCCTGGAGCATCACGTGACCCACATCACCCACTGGTTCCAGCCTCTGACAGAGGGCACGGCCGAGAAACACGACTCCCTGATCGAATATGACGGCAAGGGTGGCGTGATCGAGAAGTTCGACGGTTCATCACTTATCCAGCAGGAGCCTGACGCCTCCTCCTTCCCCAACGGAGGTATCAGGGCCACATTCGAGGCCAGGGGCTACACCGCCTGGGACCCGACCTGCCCCGTGTTCATCATGGGTGACACCCTCTGCATCCCATCAGTGTTCATCTCTTACACCGGAGAGGCCCTGGACTACAAGACCCCTCTAAAGAAGGCCCTGAAGGCGCTCAGCGACGCCGCCACCCCGATCTGCAGGCTTTTCGACCCGGATGTTAATAAGGTATATTCCTATCTTGGCTGGGAACAGGAATATTTCCTCGTGGACGAGTCCCTCTATGCCGCCAGACCCGACCTTATGATCACCGGACGCACCCTGATGGGACACGCCTCCTCCAAGAACCAGCAGCTCGACGACCACTATTTCGCCGCCATCCCCTCCAGGGTCACAGCCTTCATGCAGGATCTTGAGGTGGCCGGCAGCCGCCTTGGAATCCCCATCAAGACCCGTCACAACGAGGTGGCGCCCAACCAGTTCGAGCTCGCCCCCATCTACGGTGAGGCCAACCTCTCCAACGACCAGAACCAGATTGTCATGAACCTGATGAAGAAGATCGCCCGCAAGCACGGTTTCGTGGTCCTATTCCACGAGAAGCCATTCGACGGGGTCAACGGTTCCGGGAAACACAACAACTGGTCAATGGGCACTGACACCGGCACCATGCTACTCGCCCCCGGAAAAGATCCCAAGGGCAACCTGCAGTTCGTCACTTTCTTCGTGAACGTGCTGGCGGCGGTCCAGAAGCACAACGCCCTGCTGAAGGCGAGCATCGCCAGCGCCACCAACGCCCACAGGCTCGGAGCCAACGAGGCCCCGCCCGCTATAGTGTCCGCCTTCCTCGGCAAGACGATGACCGGAGTCCTGAGGAAACTGCTTGAGCTACCCTCTGACACCCCCATCGAGATAGCCGGCAAGAAAGGACAGTCCGTGGGCCTCGTGGAGATTCCCGAGATATTCGTGGACAACACTGACCGAAACAGGACATCTCCTTTCGCTTTCACCGGTAACCGCTTCGAGTTCAGGGCGGTAGGTTCATCCGCCAACTGCGCCGGAGTCCTGACGGCATTGAGCGCCGCTGTCACCGAGAGCCTCGTCGCTTTCAAGAAAGAGGTCGATTCCAAGATGGCCTCCGGGGCTCCTATGAATATAGCGATCATGGACACTCTGAAGCCGATGATCGCCTCAGTGATCGACACAGTCTGCTTCGAGGGCAACGGATATTCCGACGAGTGGAAGGAAGAGGCGGTCAAGCGCGGTCTCGACACCGAGACCAACGTGCCGAAGATGTTCAAGGCATTCATCTCTCCCCAGTCAGTCGAGACCTTTGTGAACACCGGGGTGTTCTCCTTGAAGGAACTCCAGGCCAGGAACGAGGTGAAGTGGGAGACCTACACCAAGAAGGTCCAGATTGAGGCGCGCGTCATGGGCAGGATGGCCATCAACCACATCATCCCGGCGGCCTTGAGGTACAAGACCGAGCTGCTCAAGGAACTCTCGCTCAACAAGGAGGTTTTCGGCTCGCTGGACGACTGCAAGTTCGAGCTCGACGCCCTCAAGCTCATCTCCGCCCGAATCGACGAGATTCAGTCCAGGGTCCGCGACATGAAGGATAACCGTAAGAAGGCCAACGCCATAGAGGATGAATATGAGAAAGCCCTCGCCTACCACGAGATCGCGGAAAACCTGGCGTCTATACGTAAACCTATCGACAAGCTCGAGGAGATAGTGGACAACAGCCTCTGGCCGCTCCCGAAGTACCGCGAGCTGCTGTTCATAAGCTAATTGACAACAAAGAGATAATGTCCACCAAATATATATTCATAACCGGAGGTGTCGCCTCCTCCCTTGGCAAGGGAATCATCAGCGCCTCGCTGGGTAAGTTGCTGCAAGCCAGGGGCTACAAGATCACGATCCAGAAGTTCGACCCGTACATCAACATTGACCCGGGCACACTTAACCCCTATGAGCACGGGGAGTGCTATGTGACGGCGGACGGACAGGAGACCGACCTGGATCTCGGGCATTACGAGAGATTCACCGGAATCCGGACCACCCGTGACAACAGCGTGACCACCGGAAGGATCTACCAGAGCGTGATCGAGGGAGAGAGGAGAGGCGACTACCTCGGGAAGACTATTCAAGTGGTCCCTCACATCACGGACGAGATAAAAAGAAGGATCCGCCTCAACGCCTCGAAAGAGCCGCTGGACTTCGTGATAACTGAGATCGGAGGCACGATCGGTGACATCGAGAGCCAGCCGTTCCTGGAGGCCATCCGCCAATTGAGATGGGAGCTCGGGAAAGACGCTGTCAACATCCACCTGACCTACGTACCCTACCTCGCCGCCGCCGGGGAGCTCAAGACAAAGCCAACCCAGACGAGTGTCAAGCAGTTGCAGGGTCTTGGCATCCAGCCCGAGATCCTGGTGCTGCGCACCGAACATGACCTAAGCGACGAGCTTAGGGCGAAAGTCGCCCACTTCTGCAACGTCGATGTCGAGGCCGTCATCCAGAGCCAGGACCTTCCCTCCATCTATCAAGTCCCCGTCAACATGCTCCTGCAGGGCCTCGACGCCATCTGCCTGAGAAAGATGGGGATCGAGCCAGGGCCCGCGCCGGCCTTGGGGGAATGGAGGAACTATCTCGAGAGGCGCGAGAGGGCCACAGAGGTCGTGAATATAGGTCTTGTCGGGAAATATGACTTGCAGGACGCCTACAAGAGCATCCGGGAGAGTCTCGCCCACGCCGGCGTCTATCATGACCGTAAAGTCAAGATAACCTTCATCAACAGCGAGAGCATCGACGAGGGGAATGTGGCGGAGAAACTCTCCGGAATGGATGGGGTGGTGATCTGCCCCGGCTTCGGCCACAGGGGGATCGACGGGAAGATCGCCGCCGCCAAATACACCAGGGAGAATAACATACCCACTTTCGGGATCTGTCTCGGCCTCCAGATGATGGTAATCGAGTTCGCGAGGAACGTCCTCGGCTATCGTGACGCCGACAGCAGGGAGATGAACGGGAAGTCATCCCACTTTGTCATTGACCTGATGGAGGAGCAGAAGAAAATCACCCAGATGGGCGGCACTATGAGGCTGGGTGAATATGTTTGCCGCCTCAGGGAAGGCAGCCGGGCCTGGGAGGCCTACGGCCGGCTGGACGTGACCTGGGAACGTCACCGCCACCGCTACGAGATCAATAACCTCTACAGGGAAGAGTTCGAGTCCGCCGGCCTTAAGTGCGTGGGTGTCAACACCGAGAGCGACCTGGTCGAGATCGTGGAGATTCCCGGGCACAAATGGTACATCGGCACCCAGTTCCATCCCGAATATTCATCAACCGTGTTGAAACCCCATCCCCTATTCATGGATTTCATCAAGACTTGCATAAGCTGATATGGAAGAACTTAAGCACGAGTGCGGAGTGGCGCTGATCCGCCTGCTCAAGCCATTGGAATATTACCGCCAGAAATACGGCACACTCCGGTACGGGGTCAACAAGCTGTACCTGATGCTGGAGAAGGAGCACAACCGGGGCCAGGAAGGCGCCGGAATCGCCTGCGCTGACATAGACGCCCCTCCCGGTTCCGAATATATGTTCAGGGAACGCTCCGAGAGCAAAGACGCCATCACAGAGATATTCAACCGTGTCGGGGACGGCTTCCGGGGACAGTTATACATGGGGCATCTCCGCTATTCCACCACCGGCAAGAAAGGGATATCCTACGTCCACCCCTTCCTGAGGCGGAATAACTGGAGGGCCAGGAACCTCTGCGTGTGCGGCAACTTCAACATCACGAACTTCGAGGAGATATTCGAGGATATGGTCGGGCAGGGCCAGTATCCAAGAATCTACAGCGATTCCTACATCACTCTCGAGAGGATGGGGCACCGGCTGGACATGGAGGTGGAGAGGAACTTCGCCGACGCCAAGGCCAAGGGGCTCAAAGGGCTGGAAGTCACTGATTATATTGATAATAACGTCAAGATTGAGAATGTCCTCAAGACCTCGCTGGCAGATTACGACGGGGGATATGTGATGTGCGGGCTCACCGGCAGCGGTGAGATGTTCGCCGTCCGTGACCCCTGGGGCATCCGCCCGGCTTTCTACTACCAGGACGACGAGATCGTGGCTCTCGCCAGCGAACGTCCCGTACTGCAGACCGTGTTCAACCTTGACTGTGAGGACGTTAACGAGCTGCCCGCCGGCCACGCCCTGATTGTGAGGAAAAACGGGGAATGTGTTGTCCCCGAGATATTCGAGAGCAAGGGGAATTTCAAATGCTCCTTCGAGAGGATATATTTCAGCCGAGGTTCCGACCGTGACATCTACCGCGAGCGCAAGAAGCTCGGCGAGCTGCTGGTTGACCCTGTCTTCGAGGCGGTCGGCCACGATGTCGAGAACACTGTGTTCTCATTCATCCCCAACACGGCGGAGGTGGCTTTCTACGGCCTTGTGGGAGGGTTCCGGAGAAGAGGGATGGATGTCAGGATCGAGAAGGTGGCCTGGAAGGACATCAAGCTACGGACCTTCATCACGGAGGCCGGGTCGAGGGACGACCTCGCCTCCCACGTCTATGACATAACCTACGGGAGTCTCACTCCCGGGGAGGACAACCTGGTGATCATCGATGACAGCATCGTCAGGGGAACCACATTGAAAGACAGCATCTTGAAAATCCTGGACAGACTGCGCCCTAAGAAGATAGTGATAGTCAGCTCATCCCCCCAGATCCGCTATCCGGACTATTACGGGATCGACATGCCCCGTCTGGAGGAGTTCTGCGCTTTCCAGGCGACTATGGAACTCTGGAGAAAGAGCGGGAAAACCGATAAGTTGAAAGAGATTCTCGAGGCTTGCAAGGAAGAGCTGACCAAGCCGAAAGAAGAGATGGTCAACCGGGTGCGGGAGGTTTACAAGCCTTTCACTGTCAAGGAGATAAACGACGAGATGGTACGGATGTTGCGCCCTGCGGGGATGGTTGCCCCGGTCGAGTTGGTGTTCCAATCGACAGAGGGACTGCGTGAGGCCTGCCCTGACCACCCCGGAGACTGGTATTTCACCGGCAAATACCCTACCCCCGGCGGCAACAAGAGGGTCAACGAGGCCTTCGTGGACTATATGACAAGAAACAGTAATATATGATATTCATGAAAACACGTCACACCCATTTCATGTTCTGGCTGATGGCTTTGGCGGCGGTGGTCTCATCCTGCCGCCCGTCAGAAGACCCGAGACAAGTTGAATCTTTCACCAACGCCGTCCCCGTTTGGGCGGAAGGTAGGCAAACTGAGAAAAACCTGACCTTATCCTTCCGTGAGGTGGTGAAGGTGGGCCTTAAGACCCGCTCCGAGATCAGGATAGCCGCCTCGACGGACTACCGGCTCAAAGTCAACGGCACTTTTGTCGGGCATGGCCCTTGCGTGGCCGCCCATGGCTTTTACAGGGTGGATTGCCACGACCTGACGCCTTATCTGCGTCACGGGGAGAATGTGGTCAGCGTCGAGGTGGCCGGCTACAACGAGCCATCCTACTACCTGCTCAGCCAGCCGTCCTTCCTTCAGGCTGAGATAAGGATTGGAGGCAAGACAGTGGCCTGGACGGGCCGGGACTTCAAAGCCTACGACCTTGGCAACCGCAAAGCGGATGTGCCCAAGTTCAGTTTCCAGCGCCCCCAGATGGAGTACTGGATTCTCTCCCCCGACCACGACACTTGGGAGAGCGACACGGCCTTCGAGTACGACAAGGAGGTGAAGCTGGTCCAGCAAGAGCCTAAGACGCTTATAGCCAGGAGGGTGGCCTATCCCGACTACACTCTTCGGGAGGCCGTGCGGGTACCCGACGCCAAGGCTGAGGTCTTCTCCTTCGGCAAGGATTGCAGCGGCTTCCTCGGCATGGAGGTGACGGTCAAGGAGAAGTCCCGCCTCACGGTGGATTTCGACGAGCTCCTGACCGACGGTCTCGTGAAGCAGAGGATGTCTTTCCGCGGCTACATAGTCTATGAGTTCGAGCCCGGCCATTACACCGTGGAGAGTTTCGAGCCCTACACGATGCAGTTCCTCCAGACGTCCATCGAGGGTGACATGACCGTGGACCGCGTCTATATGCGTGATTACTGCAACTCCGACGTCCACAACGGACAGTTCACCAGCAGCGACCAACGTCTTGACCGGATCTTCGAGGCAGCCAGGGAGACAATCCGCCAGAGTTCGCTGGACGTGTTCATGGACACGCCGTCACGCGAGCGCGCCGGATGGCTCTGCGACAGTTTCTTCTCCTCACGCGTGACCTGCGACCTGTCTGGTAACACCTTGCTGGAGAAGAACTTCCTTGAGAACTATCTGCTTCCCGAGAAGCTTCCCTGGGTCCCGGAGGGAATGCTCCCGATGTGCTATCCTTCCGACCATTGGAACTATAATTACATCCCCAACTGGGCGATGTGGTACGTCATCGAGCTTGAGGAATATCTCTTCCGTAGTGGCGACAGGGAACTCATCGAGCAGGCACGCGACAGGATGTACGCTCTTGTGGCCTTCTTCGACAAGTACCTCAACGAGGACGGCCTGCTGGAGAAACTCGACAAATGGGTATTCATAGAATGGTCCGCCGCCAACAACTTCGTCCAGGACGTCAACTATCCCACGAATATGCTCTACGCCGGGATGCTGGACGCCCTCGGGAGGATTTATTCCGACGCCAGCCTGCGTGAGCGCGCGGAGTCGGTACGCGAGACTATCCGGAAGCAGTCCTACGACGGACGTTTCTTCAGGGACAACGCCATCCGCCAGGCCGACGGGAGCCTCGCGCCCACTGACAACCACACCGAGGTCTGCCAGTACTACGCCTTCTTCTTCAACACCGCCACTCCGGAAACATATCCTGAACTATGGGACAAACTCCTCCACGAGTTCGGTCCCATCCGTAACACCGTCAATCCTTATCCGGACGTGCCATACGCCAACGCCTTCATAGGCAACTACCTGCGTCTGGAACTCCTGTCCCGGGCCGGGGAGCCCCGCCAGCTTCTGGAGGAGACTATCGACTATTTCCTGCCGATGGTGGAACTGACCGGGACACTGTGGGAGCATATGTCCTCAACGGCAAGCTGCAACCACGGCTTCGCCTCGCACCTGGCCCACGTCATCTACCGCGACGTGGCCGGCCTGTACGAGGTGGACCGTGTCGCAAAGACTGTGACCCTGCGCCTCCGCGACGTGGGCCTGAAGAGTTGCTCGGCTGTGCTGCCGGTTCCTGACGGTGAGATCCGCCTCGACTGGACTTGCAAGGACGGGAAGTTCGACTGGAAGATCGACCTCCCGAAGGGATATGTCCTGACTGAGAAATAAAGGTTTATTCCATCGGCTCGAGAATCACTTCGTAATATCCGCCAACGCAATTGGCGGCCACGGTGAACTGGTGCCAAGGGCCGACGTCACTATGCATCTCACTGTGAAGGTGTCCTGAGAAAGTGGCAAGCAGGCCGTTCTTCCCGCAGGCCTTCAGGATGGCTTTCCACATATCCTTCGTCACTTTGCCGGGGCCTTCCGCGGGCCAGGGCGGACGCCGCTCGATCTGATAGTTGTTGTCAGTCGCCAGGCCCCAGTCGGGATGGGCCGAGGTGTGCGGACTGTATCCGGGGGCGTAGAAGGGAATATGGCTGAACAGCAGTTTGGCCTGCTTTCCCTTGACGGCGTCACGGAACGCGCTCAGTTGTTCGGGAAGGATCTCATAGATGCCGTTGTCCAGGAAGATCAGCTTAACACCCTTGACCTCGACGCTGTAGAGTTTGGGGTCGTGGCCTTGGAAAAGAGGAAGCAGGCGCTCGCGGGTCCAGAAATCCCTCAGCTCCGACTCAGTCCCTTCCATCCCCTCGTAATGCCAGTCGTGGTTGCCGTTGGTGTAGAACCATGGAATTCCGGACGCGTCCAACGTGCTCTTGACCCATTCCACGCCTGCCTCCGACGGATAACTGACCATATCTCCAAGAAGAGCTATCGCATCCGCGCCCCGCTCGACGGCAAGGGCCACCGTCTTCTGGAGACATTCCTCCGGGTTGGTTTTCTCACCCGTGAGGAAATGCCTGGTGACATTATAAGCCTGGGCCATCCTGCCGCTGTACGACCTGTAGGGATCCTCCCTGCTGTCGCTCCTGAAAAGATGAGTGTCGGAGATGACGAATATCTTTACCGGCTCGGTGACAAGGGGTGAGAAAATCCTGATCCGCTGACCGGACTGGAATATAGTCTGTGCCGGCGCCACCCGCGGCGGAAGAAGCAGGACCGCCAACAAAACCATGAACCACTTTTTCATATGATTTGCTATTTTCAGATAACCGTCAATGTATTGCCGGACAGATATTTCCCGAGCAAGTCGCTGGTTTTGACCTTCACGAAACAGGTCGCCGTGCCGTCCGTGCAGGCGGTATATTCGCTCTCCGTCACGCCGCGGTCCATTACCAGATGGACGCCGGCCGCCTGAGGGAGGACGGCGCTGAGGATCGTGGTCGCGCCCGGCAGGACTCCTGTCAGGTCCCACAGCTTCTCCGACGAGGCGAATGACACTCTCGGTATGCCGAGCGCCCCGCAGAAGTCCCTTGTCACGAATGGTTTATCATCAGTCGTGACGTACAGGTAGAACTCTGTCTGCTGGCGATTGCAAAGGAACAGGGTCTTGACTATCCGGACGCCTATCTTAGCGTCGATATTCAGGCAATCCTCCATTGTGATGCCCTGGTCGGTGTCCACCCTCTCGAAAGGGATCCCCAACTCGGCGAAAGTCTCGTAAACCTGACGCTGAAGCTCGGAGGAGAATCCCTCCGGAGGAGTCGTCATTATCTCACTGACCTTGAACATGATTAAAGAATCTGATTAGTCTCTGATATCGCCGCGCAGACGCAGCACCAGGTACTCCGAGCGAGTGCCCACGCGGATTTTCGGGCCCCAGATGCCAAGGCCGGAAGACACATAGTACCGGGTGCTCCCGCGGGAGTGAGGCCCCCAGGCCTTCTCGAAAACCGCATCCGTGATCCAGGATATTGGCCAGACCTGTCCGCGGTGCGTGTGACCGCTGAACTGGAAATCCGCTCCGGCATCTTCAGCCTCCTCCAGATGGGAGGGCTGGTGATCCAGCACAAGGGTAAACCCGTCCACTCCCTTCATAAGGTCGCCCAGAGCGGCCCGGCAAGGGAAGGAACGGTCGTCGCGGCCAATCACGTTTATCCCCTTGTAGCACGCCACGGAGTCTCTCAGGAGCACGATTCCGGCATCCTTGAAGAACTTCTCGGCGCCCTCGGCGTCGCTATAGTATTCATGGTTCCCGAGAACAGTCCAGGCGGGCGCCTTGAGACGATGGAACTCCTCCGCGAGATTCCCTTCCAGCACTGGGCGAAGGCTCATGTCAATGATGTCTCCGCCGAAAAGGACGAGATCCGGTTTCTCCGCGTTGATCAGGTCAATCCATCGGGAGAGTTCCGCCCTCCGGTTGTGATAGCCCAGATGCAAGTCACTTGCCAGCACGATTGTCAGAGGGCTGTCCAGGGGCTTTTCCGTGACGACAATCATCTCCTCGCGGTACTTATGATGGTAGTGGAGGCTTCCGAGAGCCAGCGTTACAGCGACGATGCCCACTACCGAGGAGAGTCCGGCCGGGCTGTCCCTGAGGAGCGATTTCGGCAGGATATGGCATAGAGCCGCCACATCCGCGAGCATGAATATGATCAACAGGTAAAGGAAGGCTATCATCCAGGTGTTTCCGACCTCGTAGAACACGGTGGCCACTCCAGACGGAACCCGCTCCATCAAGAAGAAACCTGCGAACATGACGGCCATCCATAGCGCAAAAAGCCCGGTGACCACCGGCTTCCACCCGTGTGGGGTGATCCGCCACAGATGGAAACAGACATAAGTTGTCAACGCGATGATGATCGCCAGAATGCCTATAAATCCCCCTATTCGCATATCAGATGACCTCGGAAAAGAATAATCCTGTCTCGCGAATATACGTTTTTCCCGGCACAAGTGCCGCGACACACTTTCGGATGACAGTGTTTTTAGCTATATTTACAACATCAGGGGACAGCATGAAAACGAAAAGAAAACCCAAGACACTTCACATCACGGAGGCGGACTTCATGCTCGCCAACCGTAGGGCGGCCCGGCTTGAGGAGATAGCCGAGCACGGAAGGCCCGTGACCTTCCGCAAAGCGGTCCACAAGTCGAAGAAGGTCTACGACAGGAAGCGTCTGAAAAAACAATTGCCGGAAGAATGAATATCCTTTTCTTGTGCCACGGGAATATCTGCAGGAGCCCGATGGCGGAGTTCATAATGAAGGCCCTGGTCAAGGCCCGGGGGCTGGATGGCCTGTTCCATATCGACTCCGCCGCGGTTTCGACGGAGGAGATCGGCAATCCAATCTATCCACCGGCCAAGCGCTGCCTCAACCAGCACGGAGTGCCTTTCGACAGCGGCAAGAGGGCCAGGCAGGTCTGCAGTGCCGACTACGACCGCTTCGACCGGATCATCTGCATGGACTCTTCCAACCTGCGATGGCTGCGCCGGATCATTCCTTCAGACCCGGAGGGCAAAATCCATCTGCTGATGTCCTACACTGGTAGAAGCCGTGACGTCGCCGACCCTTGGTACACCGGCGACTTCGAGGAAGCCTTCCAGGACATCCTGGAGGGCTGCGAGGCAATGCTGGATTCTATGCGGTATTGATCTGGGCAAGCCCTTATTGGCTGAAGAAGAAGTATAGTGCCGCCCACCTCGGCGGGATGTCCTTCGCGTAGCCGATAGTCCTGTAACTGGAATCCTGGACCGTCCCGTCCTGCTTGATGTAGCCAATGGTCCTGTAGTAAGAATCCTGTACGGTCCCGTCCTTTTTCACATAACCCTTAGTCCTGAAACTGGAATCCTGAACGGTACCGTCGGGCTTCAAGTAGCCGATTGTCCTGTAAGACGCGTCCTGGACCGTGCCGTCAGACCTGATGTGCCCCACGGTCCTGTAGTATGCGTCCTGGATGGTACCGTCCGACTTGATGTAGGCAACGGTACGGAAACTGGAATAGTGATCCGCTGCGCCAGGGCGTCAGTGCCGGAGAGCAGGATACAAATTGAGATAATCAGTGTTAGAACTCGTGGCATAATCGTGGATAATGAATACTCTATTCTCCATCATTCAACAACGATGCCCTACTCGGTCGAAGTTGGTAACAATCCACCAGTCCTGACATCTGCCGGTATCGCTTTATCGAAAGGATATCATCGCCCAAAGCCGTCTCAATCTCAGAGATGGTCTGCATTGTGAAATTATGAGTTCCGCTCATCCATCTGGAAACGATGGAGGCGCGCTTACCTGTCGCCCTCGCCAGATCCGCTTTCGTCCAACCCTTGCGGAGCAACACTTCGTGGATGCGCCTGGCAATGCCATAAGACAACTCAGCCTCACGCCTTTTCTCCCGTGGAACATTATTCAGCAGTTCCTCAAACAGGGGGTCTATGTATTTTTTAGCGCTCATTCACAAATTCTACCTTTTTCATAGTTTAAATAACTACTACGACAAAGATAGGGATAAAATTCTAAATATCAATGAATATTGATAGAATTATATACACTTTTAAGTGTATGAATAGAGCACGAGAGAAACGAACAGCCTATCTGGCGGCTCGGGTGCCTATCTTCTTGCCGTCCCTGTTCCAGGTGTACACCCACGCCCCGTTCCTAGAAGTGAATGTCTCCCCTGCCACGCCAGTCACATCTCCGACGGACGAAACGCTCAGCGTCTTGTAGCGCCGGCCCTCGCTGTCGTAAAGATAGATCCAAGCATCTTTCTTTGTCACGAAAAAGGTCGAACTGTAGCCCATCACTTCGCCGACGCTGCTGACGCTCAAGGTCTTGTACCTGCGCCCGGTCTCGTCATACAGGTACACCCAACTGCCGCTCGTCTCGACACTCGAGATTTTATGACCGCTTGTCGAGAGAACAAGGGCCAACGCCATGATACCAAGAATCTTTCCCATACTCTTGCGAAGATAATGATTATCCTGTTCAACGTCATCAACAATGATGCCCTGCCATCGGTCCCCGGCCCGGTGTGCTCACCGTTTTTTCAAACCAGCATCGCGGGAGTGTTTCGCAAGTAGTTAATAATGAGCTGCTTAGCCTTGGGGCACGTGAAAGGTCCGGCCTTTTAGGGGGTAACCTTTCACACGAATCTGCCTTGCAGGCCACTGGAAGCCATATCGGCGCGATGCTGGTATGAAAAGCGTGATGACAGTTTGAACTACTTACACGCAGTGCCGCTCGATCACCTTGCTGTCTTCAACGACCTCGAAGCATAGGGTTCCGTCGGGGAGGGTGGTACGGTGGAAGCGGTAGGTGGGATGGCTTTTGACGGCGTTCTTGGCTGCCGCCAAGGCCTTTTCGCCGGAATCGTAGGTGAAGACCAGCGCATCATCCTTTTTCTTCCTTTCGTAGGCCAGCATCCGCGCATCCTCCGACTGGGCGAGCCGCTCGTCGTACTGACGGTCCCACTCGCGGTAATACTCCAGTTTAGGGTCCTCGAACAGGGACATCTGTTCATAGTTCTCGTGCGTAAGTTTCGAAACTCCAAGCCCGACCTGGCGGACAGGTGTGACGCCGTCCCAGACCTCGCCGAGCATCCGCCTGGCCTCGTTCAGGATGATGGCCGTGATGTCCGTTGGCTGGGAGAGGGATGCCTGCCTCTGGGACACGGTGAAGTCCTTGTACCTTATGAACATCGACACCGTGGATGCGCGGAAGCCATCCCGGCGGATGCGGTGAGCCACGATGCAGGCCACCTTGAAGAGCGCCCGGTCTATGTCCTTGGGGTCCGTATAGTCATGCGGGAAAGTCCGCTCCGCGCTGTAACTCTTCGCCTCGGCCACCTCTGTCTCCACCGGGGAGTCATCCCGTCCGTTGGCATATTCATTCAACTGGGCGGCGAACTTCTGGCCTACAAGACGGATGAGATAGCCCATCTGCAGGTTCGCCAGGTCGCCGATGGTGTCTATGCCGTAGGCGGTCAGCCGCTCCTCGGTCTTCTTCCCCACCCAAAGCAGGTTCCTCACCCCAAGGGGCCACATCTTCTCCTGGACTTCACTCTCCCAAAGCGTGTGGACCTTGTCCGGCTTTTCGAAGTCGGAGGCCATCTTCGCCAGGAGTTTGTTTGATCCGACGCCTACGTTCACCGTGAAGCCCAACTTCGCCTTGATCTCATCCTTGAGCCGGGTCGCCACCTCCACCGGGTCACGGCCTGAGCAGCGAAGGGTCATATCGATGAAGCACTCATCGATACTGAACTGCTGCAGCACGGGCGAATAGTTCCGGCAGATAGCGATGAACCCTTCCGAGCAGCGCTTGTACCACTCCCAGTCACCGCGGACCAGCACCAGCGAGGGACAGGTCCGCAGGGCCATCGACACGGGCTGTGCCGTCCTGATGCCCAGTTTCTTGGCAGGGATAGACGCCGCCGTAATGATGCTCCGCCGGTCGCTCGGGTCGCCGGACACCACCGACGGCACCAGACGGATGTCCGGCTTCCCTTCCATAACGAGTTTCACCGCGCTCCAGGACAGGAACGCGGAGTTCACATCAATATGGAATATGATGCGGGGCACGGTTACTCACCTTCAAGCATCTTGTCCAGTTCAGGGTCGGACGAGAATCGGTCCAAAAGTCTTTCGAAGGTGTGCATGAGGTTATCCATGTCAGCCAGCAAGTCATACAACCCGTCTTCGGAAAGGACACTGTGGTCCACACCCGGGCCGAGTTCCCCAGCCTCATCCGCCTCGAAATCCTCCAGCCACTGCCCGGATGAGATATAATCCTTCAGGAGGTCGACATCCGAGGCGTTCGCTTCCAATTCATCGGCTTTCTCGCACAGGATGTCCGCCACAATGCGGAGCCTGGTAAAGGCCTCGCTCATCCGGTTGATGCGTGCATCACGAATATTCTTATCCATAGGTCATACTGAGTATATCATCCTCTGGAAATCGACACCGAATGCCTGACGGTGTTCCGTCGGCTTGAAACCTATGGACTCATATAGGCGGACAAGGTGCGGCATCTGAGCATCGGCGACCAGGGCGATCTGCCTGTAGCCGAGGTCTATCCCCTTCTGAATCCCGTCGAGCAGCAGCGCCCTGCCTATCCCCCGGTGCCGGAAGGACGGAAGGACCGCCAGGGAATCCAGGTAGTACTCCCCCGGATCCGTCTCCTGGTCGGATTCCGCCTCCATTTGGATGAGGTCGGGCCAGAGTTCTGTGAAGGTCTTGTGGCGCAGGTCCCGGTAGATGTCGCCCGGATAGGACAGCAGCGCTCCGGCAATCGCCCCGTCCACTTCGGCCACCCGGGTGTTCTTATAACTGTACAGCCACTCGTCCTTTTCCTCGCTTTCAACCAGGCGCCGGAAGATGTCCTCTTCCTCCGGAACATCCGTCTCGAAGTCGAAGAAGTGCATCCCGGCCATGACGCACTTGGCCAGGAACCGCGCGTCGGACGGATGCGCGTCGCGGATTGTCAGCTTGCCGTCACTCATAATCCCAACTGTGCCAGGAAATGGTTAAAGATGTCCGGCCTGCAGAGGAGCGGGAACACAAGTCCGTAGACCGCGCCCCAGAAATGGGCGGTGTGACCGATATTGTCCGTGTTCCGCTTTGCCATATACCAGCAGTACAGGAGATACAGCGGCGCGAAGATATAGCCTGGAACCGGAATAGGGATCAGGTAGATGTAGATGCCCATCCTAGGCTCGAAGAGGATCGACGCGAAAAGGACGGCGGAAACGGCACCGGAAGCACCGACCGCATTGTACCAGGGGCTGTTCCTATACTTGAGCAAGTCGCCGACAGTCGATACCGCGATGGCACTCACGTAAAGGACGACGTACAGGATTATTCCCGGCGTGTTACCGAAGGCCAGGCTGAAATACCGCTCCACCACGCTCCCGAAGAAATACAGGGTGAGCATGTTGAAGAACAGGTGTCCCCACCCTCCGTGTACCAGGCCATAGGAGAGCATCCGGTACCACTGCTTCCCATGCCAAACTTTGGACGCGTTGAATATCCATGCACTGACATCCAGTGTTCCTGTAAAGCACAAGACGCTCACCGCGGCCGTGACCAGTATGATGATGATTGTGACCATATTCTTAATTGCAAAGATACAACTTTTGTCGGAAAGGTCTTTGGTTTGAGGTTATCACGGAAAATGAGTACATTTGCTTGAACCACGAAATGACTCACCATGAAAGTATTACTCCTCAACGGCAGTCCCCGTCCCAAAGGCAACACATCCATTGCGCTGACTGAGGTGGCCCGGCAACTGGAAAAGAACGGCATTGACAGCGAGATCGTCTGGATCGGCAACAAGCCCATCCGCGGGTGCATTGCCTGCAACAAATGCAAGGAGAATCCAGGCGCCTGCATATTCAATGATGATATCTGCAACAGCATCAGTGCCAAGTTCGCCGAGTGCGATGCGCTGATTGTCGGTTCCCCCGTTTACTGGGGTCAGCCGAACGGAGCCGTTCTGTCCATCATCCAGCGAGCCTTTTATTCCAATGGTGCCAATATCGCGGGTAAACCGGCGGCGGCCATCGCCGTCTGCCGCAGGGGTGGCGCCACGGCTTCTTTCGCGACGCTCAATATGCCTTTCCAGATGATGAATATGCCGGTAGTGACCTCGCAGTACTGGAATATCATCTATGGCCGGGAAGCGGGTCAGGCCGCCTTGGATAAAGAAGGTTTGCAGACCATGCGTGCCCTGGCCAATAACATGGCTTTCCTGCTGAAAGCCACCGACGGGAAACCTGCACCCGGGCGGGGTGATGAACCATGGACCCCGATGCATTTCATCAGATAGATTATTTATACGTCTCTCCCGTCCGCTGGAAGTGGGCGCCAGCCGGATGAGTTGATTCAACCATTCATCTCGCGCTCGATCTTGTTGAGCGTGTCGAAAAACCGGTGCGTAGCGACGGCCGGGCCGAACAGGAGTATCCCGAAGACATTCCATCCGAACATGTGCCACCAGGAGGTGTAAGGCCCTTCTATTCCCATCTCGATCGCCTTCGCTTTCAGTTCTTCGGCGATCCGTGACATCCAGACGAGGGTATATATGAACAGCGTCGGGATGCCTAGGACATAGGCGACCCAGTACCGCTGGGTCCTGCGGCCGAGGATCTCATCCAGTTCGTCCTGAAGACCGCCGAGCGGCATATAGAACAGGAAGAACAGACCGGCCGTGAAGAAGTCGATGACGCCGAGCAGGAAGCCAGGTCTGTCTGTGTGCTTGAATCTCATCGGGGAGGGATATCTGATATATATCCTGGCTTTCGCCACGTAACCAATATGATGATCGTGACCATACCTTTCATTGCAAAGATAACGCTTTTGTCATAAGATTCTCTGTTTTTCAAACCAGCATCACGCCGATATGGCTCCCAGTTTTTCAAACCAGCATCACGCAAATATGCCTTCCAGGGGCCTGCAAGGCCATTTAGGGCGAAAGGTTCAGCCAAAAAAGGCCGGACCTTTCACGCGCTCTCGGAACAACACACTCATTATCAATCACTTGCGAAATACCGCCGTGATGCTGGTTTGAAAAAGAGGGCAAATAGTAACGGTCTGGATAGTTCTGATTTATCAGTCCGCCTTTTACCAATAATAAGTTTTCATCTATACAATGTGGTTTTTCGATTTATTCGAATCTCTTCCCACAACGCAATTAGCAAGTCTTTTTTTATATCTACTGTAGCTTACGAATTAACGGTTTTCCAAAGGATTATTTCTACTTTTGTTCTTGTAATACATCTCGACCACTATGGCACCTATCAATATCCAAAACAAGCGACAACGGCATTCGTCAAAGTATGGCTACGTAAGGGCTATGATGCCCCCTGTCTCGAAGTCTACGGCTTCCAAAAAAGAAACCACCGAATCCGACATCGTCGCCCGCCTCTTCAAAATGTACCAGGAGCTGACCAATTAATACCAGCACAGTGTTCATAAAGCGCCTTTTCCTTTGCATTATTCTTACCACGGCCTCACTGGCTTTAGATGCTCAGGGACACCGTGGAAAAGATGAATTACCTCTGGATAAGTCTCTTCTTGAATTACCCGCCATACAAGAGTCTGATATTATTCTAGTTTACTCCGGCTTCGTAGTCAAGTATAACACTGAGTACCTAATCCCGGACTGGGTGGCTTATGAGTTGACAGCAGAGGAAGTGAATGGCGAAGTCCCAAGAGCCTCAGGCTTCAGTATGGATCTAAGCTACGAGGGAAAGCAGGCCATGAGAGAGGACTATAGTTATTCCGGCTGGGACAAGGGACACATGGCTCCTTCAGCTGATATGAAATGGTCTCAGAACGCCATGTACGAGAGTTTTTATTTGACGAACATATGTCCCCAGAATCACGACCTGAACGGGAGGGATTGGCACGCCTTGGAAAATCGTGTTAGAAGCTGGGCTCTCAAGTATGGACGGGTGTGGGTCGTATGTGGGCCTATTGTGAATGAAAAACAATACGGTACTATCGGAGAGCGAAATGTAATGGTGCCAGATGCCTTGTTTAAGGCCGTTCTTCGTCAGGATGGTGATGGCTATTATCAAGCAATCGCCTTTGTGTTCAAAAATGATTCTTCGCGTCAGCCCTTGAAGGATGTTCTGGTTTCAGTAGACGGCCTAGAAGCAATAATCGGCTACAATTTATTTTCTAATCTCGATGATGGGGTGGAAGCTGTAGTAGAGTCCTTGGCATCCTGGGAGGACTGGCAGTAGAAAAACAAGACGCAGCAATCTTCTTGCTGCGTCCGATTAAACCAGAGGGGTTGAATTTTTCCCCTATCACTTACAGTAGCGCTGAAGGGCATTCTACTCCAAGAATAGCAAATAGATTCTCCCTATCGAGATCAGAGTATCCATATTCCTGGGCAGTAGATAACATAGCCATGTAGTCTGGTGTTGTCCGAAGAAACTTTCGCTTAAAGTAATCCTGCTTGATATATGCCCAGAATAGGTAGAAGATGCCTCGTGGCTCAATTGAAACAGCGGCATTGAGCATTTCTTCTATTTTATCAATCTTAGGACGCGGGGTAAGAAATGCCTTCTGCCCTCCTAGAAGGGATACCGCTGCGTAAAAATACGTCTCGGGATTATCAAAATTTTCCTCAATCGCCTTCTCAAACGCATCAAAGGCTTTATCGTACATCTTCAATTTCAGATAGCACATTGCTACGGAATTATTAAGCAATGTATTATCAGGATTGGTCACCAGGGCTTTCTGGTATGTACGAGCATACTTGTTCAACTCCGGCAGAGGCATGCTGGCCACGCTGGAAAAAGTTGAGATAACGATAGGCCTTCCACAAGAGCATTCTTTCTGGCCAATGGTTACCGGACGCCCACATCCTGGGCATTCTAATTCTATGTTCTGAATATCCATACTTTAGTTCTCTAACCGCAACTTGCTATTACGTTTGGTGGCCAAGGAAATAATCATCTCGACAGATTTCATCATTTCCACGCTATCGGTTGACGGGTCACTATCCTCAATATCGGAAATCTCCTGGACGATGCTATCTTCAAATGATTTTACGGCTGGGCTGGATTTGGAAGGGCTGGTCGAAATCAAATCATACGCTTCTTCAATCTTCTTTGCGAGCGTCTTATCCTTCACGGTACCCATCAGCATTTTCAGACGAGCCGAAGAATCCTTAATATACTTAGTCGGCCCTGCTTTAGTCAAAACTAACTGATAATCAATAAAATAAATCGAAATATAGCTTGTTTTATTTGCAGAAAATGCTTAT
>JAFROJ010000009.1 GCA_017429765.1 Bacteroidales bacterium
TCCTTTCACTGTGATGTTCTGGGCATATGCACCAAATGTCGTCGCCAAGCAAAAAACGAGCGTTGCGAGCAGACTCAACAGTTTTTTGGAATGCATGTTAAACTAATTAATTGGTTTGGTAAAATATAGTGTTCTTATGTTTGAGTGTCCAATAACCGACAGTAGCAAATATACTTAACAATTCTTGCCTGCGATGCACAATTAGCGTATTAATATACCCAAATCACGCAAAATGTGACGGGACCTCTCTATTCGTATTCCCTCACTACCTTCAGCAGGCGGTCGGGGTAGTTGGAGATGATGGCGTCGACGCCAAGACCGATCAGCCTGCGCATCTCGTCCGGGTCGTCCACCGTCCAGGTGTTGACCTTCATCCCGAGCTCATGGGCCCTCGCCACAAGCGCGGCGTCCACATTCTCGTGAGGGGCGCTGAGCCACTGGGGGATGAAATCCAGCTTGCCCATGTACTCGTCGAAATCAGTCTCCCAACCCTCGACCAGGTAAGCGAGGATGTGCCCGGGATACTTCTCGTGAATATAATTCAGCACGCGCTCGTCGAAGCACTGGATCATCAGGCGGTCGCCCAGACCGAGGGACTCCAGCATCTCCATGCAGAGGTCGGCGAACTCGTGGTACTCAGGCCAGTTCACGCCTTCGATCCCCCCGTCGAAATCAGGGTCGCTCTTGATCTCGATGTCATAGCGCATCGGATAGTGGCCGGTCTCCTTGGTGTAGGCCTCGACGGCTGTGATAACATCCTTGGCGATAGGTTTCACGACGGGCATGCAACGCTTCTCGGGCCATCCGGGGTTGTATCTCATACCCACATCCCACTTGGCTATCTCGCTGTAAGGGAGCTCGTAAAGGTACACCTTCGGGTCGCCGCCCAGGACGGGCGTCCCGTCCGGACGGGTGGAGTAACGAGGATGGAAATAGCGGTCGTGCGACAGGATGACCTGCTTGTCCTGAGTGACGCAGAGGTCCATCTCGAGGGTGTTCACACCGAGTCTCACGGAATTGAGCATGGCCGGGAGGGTCTCCTCGGGATAGAGTCCCATCCCTCCGCGGTGGGCCTCGACATCAACGACATACTTCGGCCCTTCGGCCTGCCCTTCGACAAGCCCTTCGACAGGCTCAGGGACCGGGGAATAACGCAGCATGGCCTTCACGGGATAATGGTCAGAGACAAACGGGGCGGTGCCGTAGGGCTGGCGGATCGCCTCGAACTTGTCGCAACCGGCGAAACCGGAATAGAACACGTAGTCGATCGGCTGGTCGTGGGTGATCTTGCCCCAGTCGTGCCAGGTGACCTCGTTGTCGGTCTCGGGAGCGGTCTGGCGCGCGTCGGACATCAACTCGCGGAGTTCCTTCAGGCAAGGGTCGTCGGGATAGACGTTCATGTCGCCCGTGAGGATCATCGGGTGGCCGTCAGGGTTCATCGCCCCGATGCGATCGACCAGGAGAAGCAGCCCGTTGCGGCGGGCCTCCTTGCCGACATGGTCGAGATGGGTGTTCACGAAATAGAACTCACGGTCAGTGAGTTTGTCCTTAAGGAGGGTCCAGGTGGCCGTGCGGCGGCAGGCCGCGTCCCATCCCAGGGAAGGCTGGAAAGGAGTCTCGGAGAGCCAGTAGGTACCCCACTCCAACAGCTCCACACGCTCCGTGTCGTAGAACACGGACATGTGCTCGCCCTCGTGGACGCCGTCCTCACGCCCCACACCGACACACTTGTAGCCGGGGCAGTTCCCCTCGATGTAGGCCAGCTGGAAGTCCAGTGCCTCCTGGACGCCGAACACGGCGGGCCTCTGGTCGAGAATCATGGCGCAGGCCGCGTCACGACGGTTCTCCCAGACATTGTCCCCGTCCCTGGCGGTGCCGTAACGGACGTTGAACGACATCACGGGAAGGGTCTCGACCGCCTTCCTGTCCTTGCAGGAGAAGGCGACAAGAGGCAAAAGCATTAAGATTAATAATCGCTTCATATATCTCTATTTAAGATTCTTCGCTTCGAGATTCTTCGCTTCGCTCAGAATGACAGTTAGAGGTGCCGCACAGAAGGGCCGCGCCAAGGATTCCGGGATTGTCTAGGTCCGTGGAATAGAGATCCAGGTTCTCGACGCTCTTCGGGTAAGGGAACTCCTTGATAACCCGCCACATAGGCTCACTGAACAAGGAGAACGCCTTCGCTATGCTACCGCCGAATATGATCACGGCGGGATCATAGGCGTACATGATCATCTGGACAAGGCGCCCGATGTGACCTCCGAACTCTTCCATGATCTCAAGGGCCCAAGGCTCCCCGGAGGCCGCGGCGACAGCCACGTCCTTGCCGGAGGTACCCTTTCCCGTGAAGAAACGGCTGCTGCAATAATATTCGTAATCCTTGTCGAGATAGGGTATGCTGCCGATCTCGCCCGCCCCGGCGTTCCTTCCCCGGTAGAGATGGCCGTCAACCACGAGCGACCCTCCGACACCGGTGCCTAAAGTGACGCAGAAAGCCTCTTTGTGGGGGCCGCCCTTGCCGAACCTCGTCACCCCTAGGGCGAAACAGTTGCAGTCGTTGTCCACCGAGACTTTCACGTGATACCTCGCCTCGAGCAGGTCTTTCAAATGAACCTCCTTCCATGAAGGGATCCCGACCACGTTGTAGACTATCCCGCGCCCGGTGTCAACGACGGAGGGAACTCCTATCCCGATCCCGTCAACCTCAGGAGTGAACAGGTCGTCGATAATACGGTACAGTTGCTCAAGCACTTCCGTCTCGCTTCCGGAGGCGAGGCAAGGCTCGGAAAGAATCCTCGCGAACCTGCCTTCAGGCGTCACCGCGGCGACGCGGACATTGGTTCCTCCAAGATCTATCGCTATTCTCATGAATCGGTGGATTTACAGGTTGATCTTTCCGCTCTTCTCCACATGGACGGTGGCGGTCTGCCCGTCTCCCCAAGTCACTGTGAGGTCGAAGGGGATGTTGGTGGTAACTGTGATCGAAGGCTTATCCGACAACGACTTGCGGGCCGCGGCCTTTAGAGAGACAACCCCCTCGGGGCCGAAGGGATAGCGGTCTATCCCATGGGCCTCGGCCTGGTGGACATCCCACTCGATCTTACCCTCGCTGAAATCAGATTTCACTCCGAGAATATACTCTATGAAAACGGCGATCGGCGGAAGGCCGGTCCAGCCGACAAAGTCCTTGCGGGCCATGAATCCGGGCTCTACCGCCTCGGGGGCGTAATATTCCCAGAAGGTGCCGGTGTCCTTCCAGACATCGAACACGTTGCCATAGTGGTTTTCCGCTATTTCCATGGCCTCTTTCCTGTAGCCCCTTTCCCAGAGACCGCTGATCACCATGTAGTTGGCGCCGGGCCAGATACCGCCCTGCCAGTAACGTCCCTTGGGGTTGTACTTCGGATGGTCGGCGGAGAGGGACGGCACCCTGTGGGTCCTGGCGAACTCGGCCTCGTCGCCCAGATGAGCCACGATCCTGTCCAGACGGTCCTTCTCGAGAATGTCGGTCTTGAGAGCCCAGAAAGCGGATATTCCTTTGGTTGAGTTGCGACTGCCGTCGCCCCAGACGTCATAGAGGAAGCCTGTCTCCTCGTCCCACATGTTCTCGTTGATCCAGGATTTCAGGTACTTCATCTCGTCCTCCATCTCCTCGATCTCCTGCCAGCGTTCGATGTAAAAACCGATCTGCATCAGGCAGTCGTTGACGAGATATTGCTGTAGATTGGTGTCCAGCCAGGTCATGTGGCCGTTGGAGAAGATCTGGTTGTATCCCTCCGGCACACGGGGCATGTTGTCCATCCCGGTGCCCCAGCCGCTGGACCAGTAGGTCCCGTCCTTCCAGGTGCGGTTCAACTTCCACCACTGGGCATAGGCCACCAGGGCCGGGAAGACCTTATGGAGCCTGTCGATGTCGCCGAACTGCTTGTAATAGAGCAACTCGGCCCAGGGGAGGAGATTGGGTCCGGTGGAAGTGGGATCGTAGCGCTCGAAGCAGTCGGACCCGTCCGCGCGGATCTCCCGGCAGATGAAGCCGTCCTGGTGCTGCTTAGCGTAGAAATTGTCCAGAGTCCTCTGGAAGGGGAAGAAACGGTAGCCGTAACGGGCGAACATCATCATGAAAGAGTCGTCCCACATGAATATATTCCCGTTGTAGGCCACGTCGAGATAAGGAGAGACGAAGCCGGAACCTTCTTGGGGCTGGCGGATATTGCCGACGGCGATTCTCCAGGCGTGCCAGTACATCTCGATCTCTTTCTCATGCCCTTCCCAGACAGGGGAAGGGAGGATCTTCTGGGCCTCCTTGAAAGACTTGGGGGCTATCGTCTCGGGCTTCATCGTCCGGAAGGAGTTCTCGGAGACGAAGATATTCTTGACATAGGTGTTCTTGTACGGGAGGTCGAAGGGGCCGGATTTGAGATCCTGGGCCGCGAGGGATATGGAGCCGGCGAAGAGGAGCGCGGCTATAAACAAGCGTTTCATTTCTTGACAAGCCTTTTGATTGTCCGGGCGATCTCGGTGTTGAGATAAGTTCCCCTGAATTCCCCCGATCCGGGACCGTAGGCGAAGACAGGAAGGGCGGAGGGGGTGTGGTCGTCGGAGTTGAAGACGGCCAGGACGTGACCTGTGGAGAGGTCGCCGTCAAGGACAGTCAGGCCACCGGTCTCGTGGTCGGCGGTGACCACGACAAGGGTCTCGCCGTTGCTGTCGGCGAACTTAAGCGCCTCAGCCACAGCGAGATCGAATCCGAGAGTCTCAATGATCGAAGCGGGCAGGCAGTCAGAATGGCCGGCGTAGTCGATCTTGGCGCCCTCCACCATCAGGAAGAATCCTTTCTTGGAGAGTGACCGCATCTTCGCGATCGACTCGCGGGTGATGTCGGCGAGGAAACCAAGAGTCTCCTCACGGGCGTAATCCCCCATTCTCTGGTCGGCGCAGATAACCTTCCCAGGGATGGAATTGACACTCAAGGCGTCGTGTGTGTAGGTGAACCCGTTGGCCTTGATTCCCGCCATGAGGTCGAAACCGTCGGCCCTGGGATCCTCGAAATAGTCGGTTCCGCTGCCGGCGAGAAGGTCAAGGGTCCGGGTTGTCGCGAGGTAACGGGTGACTTTTTCGACACTGTCACGCTCGGCGGTGTGGGAATAGAACACCGAGGGGGTCGCGTCGGCGAGGTCTCCAAGCGTCACGACTCCGGTGGCCTTCCCTTGGGCGTGGAAGTAATCGCAGAGGTTGGGATAGTCCACCGACCCGTCCTCGTTGGTGGCGATGTGCCTGGTCCAGGAGATTTCTCCCGTCGCGAGAGCGCTGCCGCCCGAGGCGGAGTCCCCGATGAAATCGTCGTTGGGATTGTAGAACTGGAGTCCCATATTCCTCATCCTCAGCATGGAAAGATCACGGCCGTTGGCGTAGGCCCCTGTGATGATCTGTCCGAGACCCATCCCGTCGCCTATCAGGAATATGACATTCTTGATCTTCTTGGGCTTGCCGTCATTCCTGTAAGTGGGGGTGTACACTTCCACTCCCTTATTGAGCTGAAGTTTCTCGTTCTGGAAGCCCTGGAAGTCCCTGGTGGCCTTGTCCAGCCTCTTTGTCCCCGTGACCCCGGCGGCGACGGTCCGGCGACCCATGCGGAAATTCTTGTTGGTCCAGTCGCTGAAGAAGAGGGCGCACTTGGCGGGATAGTCGGTGTTGAAATAATCAACCCCGAGCTTGTTGAAAGTGAAATAGGTCGTCGTCCCTTCCGGAGCGTCCCAGAAACGGATAGGCTTCCCAACGGCGTGGGCTTCCTCGATGGCCTTGGTCACGGCCTCAAGCTCTGGATTCGTCATCCTGCCCTTGCCGTTCCACTGCTTGGCGAAGCGGCGGAAGTCGGTGCTTATCAACGCTATACGTTTTAATTGCTCAGGGGTGTAGTCGATCTTGCCGCTCTTATTGAAATCCCCGTCAAACCAAAGCCAGGAGGGCCACTTGGCGAAGTCCTCGGGAGCCGGCCCGGATCCGGTGATGACTATCCTCACCCCGCTCTCCGCGGTGAACACGTCAGGATATTCCTCGGCCAGGGCCACGACCCCGGGAAGGGACTCACTTGTCTTGAGGTCAACCATGAGCTGGAGACGGTCGTCGCTGCCTTTCCACATCCTTCCCCCGTTCTCGCGGAAAACCTTCACGATCGGCTCGATGTACATGGTTCTCAGGCTGCGGTCGGCTTTCACGTCCTCCCGGTTGTGGGCGACAAGGATCTCCCCGTCCTGGAGGAAGACATCGGCCTCGATCGAGACGCAACCTTGGGAATAAGCCTCCCAGAAAGGAGCGACACGATTGTAGTCGTTGTGCGAGTGATAAGCTATGGGGCGCTGCCCGAAGACAGTCAGCGGAAGCGCCAACAAAGTTATTACCAGAAATTTACGCATATTGTTAGTTATTTGATTATCTGAATTTTATAGCCTCTTTAGGGATAGGGATGAACCTGCTCCCGCCCGGAGCCTTCCAAGCCATGGACAGGGACTGGTCCTCATAATCCTCAAGATAGGTCAGGCGGAAAGGATGGAGCCCCTTCATCAAGGGGATCCTGCCTATGGCGGTGTAGGCGGAGTGGGAGCCGTCGTTGTCCACGACCGGCCTGCCGTCTATCTCCAGGAGCGCCCCGTCGTCGCTGCGGACCGAGAAGTACCATATCCCGTCCGAGGGGACATCGATGAAACCGGTGAATATGTAACCGAAATGATCCTCGTCGGGGGCGAGACGGATGGTCGGATAGTCCATGACGCCGGAAGAGACAGGGCGGCTCGCCCTGACATCGGCCGAGCTGGTGAACTGCCCCAGGTGGTAGGAATAGCGGCAACCATTCCTCAGGCCGGAGGCCGGGGTCGCGGGCACCCTGAGGGCGGGATAGGCGTGGGCCATCATCACCGGGCTAGAGAAAGCCCCCTGCTTGTAGGCCTTGGCCTTGATCACGACATCCCCGCTGATCTTGAACGGGGACTCGAAGACCGGGGAATCCTCTCCGGGGTCACTCCCGTCGAGGGTGTATCTTATGAAAGCCCCTTCCGTCCTGGTCTTGAGATCGACCTCGAACTCCCCCTCGTAATAGCCCGGGTCGCCGCTGAGGTAAGGGATCGAGACCTGGTCCACCATGGTCAATGAATAGGGAGCCTCCAAGTCGTCGCGGGTCGTCACGGGAACCTTCGAGAGCTTGAACTCCAACTCGCCGCCCTCCATCAGGCTCTCATACCTGATGAACTGGGCGTTGACAGGGGAACCGTTGAAAGTGACCGACTTGATGTAGGGATATTCAGGATGGTCAGCCTTGATCACCAGTGTCTTACCGGAAGAGAGGGACACTTCCGCCCTCTTGAACAAGGGGGCGGCGAAAACGAACTCACCCGTGCCCGGGCACACAGGATAGATCCCGAGCGAGGAGAGGATGTACCAAGCGCTCATCTGGCCGCAATCCTCGTTTCCGCTGATGCCCTCCGGGGTCGGGGAATACATCTCCTCCAGCATCCGCCGGACCAGAGCCTGCGACTTGCCTGGCCGGCCGAGGAAGTTGAAGAGATAGGCCATGTTGTGGCTCGGCTCGTTGCCGTGGGCATATTGCCCGACGAGGCCTGTCATGTCGCTGATCCTTGTCGCCGGATCCCTCTCCTCGTGGTAGAACAGGGAGTCCAGGGCGGCCGACATCGCCTCCTCGCCTCCCATCAGGCCGGTCAGTCCGGCGAAATCGTGGGGGACGAAGAAACGGTACTGCCAGGGAATACCCTCGACATAGTCCCTCGAGCTTCCGATGGGATTGAAAGAAGGCATCCAAGCGCCCTCGGAGTCCTTGCCGCGCATGAAACCGGTGGAGGCGTCGAAGACAGCCATGTACCTGAGCGACCTGTCGAAATATTCCTCGGCCACGTCCTGGCGGCCGAGATCAGAGGCCATTATGCCTATGCACCAGTCGTCGTAAGCGAACTCCAATGTCTTAGAGACCGCTCCCGCCTGGCTGTTGGCGGGGACATATCCGTACTCGTTGTAGGAGGGAGAACTCTCGTCGGTGTCCGAGGCGAGGATCATGGCCTCCAAGGCTTTCTCCCCGTCGACAGGGCGGATGCCCCTTCCCCAGGCGTCAGCTATGACGGAGACGGCGTGGTAGCCGATCATGCAATCCGTGTCTGAGCTGGACAGAGGCCATTTAGGGAGCCTTCCGCCCTTGTCGGCCATGTCCATCAGACTTGACACCATGTCCTCGACAAGGGGCACGTTCACAAGGGTCTGGAGGGGGTTCCACGAGCGGAAAGTGTCCCAAAGGGAAAGGGTCGAGTACATCGCCCTTCCATCAGGGACAGTGGAGATCTCCTGCCGGAAATCCCTGTAACGGCCGTCGACATCGTCAGCCCTGTCGGGAACCACCATGGTGTGGTAGAGGGCGGAATAGAAAACCTTTGTGGCGCTCTCGCTCCCTCCCTTGACCCTTATCGTCCCGAGCGCTTCGGCCCAGGCCTCGGCGGTCTCCCGGCGGACAGTGTCGAAATCTTTCCCGCCGGCCTCCGCCTCAAGGTTGATGAGAGCCCCGTCGGCATCGACCTGGGAGAGGCCGACAGAGACCTCAACAGTGCGGGTCCCTTCCGGGAAGGTCAGCAGAACGCGGTCACCCTCAAGAGTTTCCGCCGATGAGAAAGGCTCTGAGAACCTGGCGTGGAAGAAAATGTACCTCTCCGGAGCCCATCCTTTCACCCGTCGTCCTCCTCTCAACTCAGAATCCCCGACTCTCTCAAGGAATATCATGTCGGGATGGAGCTCGCCGATGTTGTGGAAAGCGTCCACGAGGATGTGGCGCTCCCCCTCGCCCTCGAAAGAATAACGATGGATCCCGACCCTGGGGCTCGCGGTCAGCTCGGCGCTGATCCCGAGGACGGGGAAATCAACCCGGTAGTAGCCCGGAGACGCCATCTCGTCCTCATGGGAGAATGGCAGGCTCCCGGGAATATCCTTCCCGATGAATGGCAGGAAAAGGAAGTCCCCCAGGTCCTGGCAACCGGTGCCGCTCAGGTGGGTGTGGGAGAAGCCGAGTATGACGGAATCGCTTTGATGATAGCCTGAGCTGCCGTCCCAGGTGGTGTTCCTGGTGTCAGGACTGAGCTGGACCATCCCGAAAGGAGCCGTGGCTCCGGGATAGGTGTGTCCATGGAAACCGGTGCCGACAAAAGGGTCGGCGCAAGACACCGGGTCGGGGGCGGAAAGACGGGCGCACGCGGGCGCGAGGGCAGCCAGCGCCGTCAATATCAGAAGTTCGCGGATTGGTTTCAAGTCTTTTAGTGTTATGGCTAAAAGACAAAAATAGCTAACCGCTAAAAATAAACGTGGAATATTGCGCTTTACTACACCTTAAAAAGCGCAAAGCGCCCGGGGAAGACTACTTTTCCCGCTCTTGCCGCTTAAGGGCGGCGGCCTCCTTCCTGGCCTTTTTTTTCTCGTATCTGGCCTTGTACCGCTCGAGGATCCTTTGCTCTTTAGCGTCTCTCTTCTCCTTGGCTATCAGCATTTTCCGAAGTTTTTCCTGTCGCTTGGCCTCGGCCTTCGCCTCCTTCTTGGCGGCTTTCTCGGCGTCCTTGGCGTCAAGAGCCGCCCATTTCGCCTCTTTCCTCGCCGCCTTCTCCTGCCTGAGACTGTCCTGAAGAGCCCTGCGAGCCTCGCGTTCGGACTTCTTCATGGCCTTCTCAGCTTCCGAGGGATCCACGGCCAGGGCCTTCATCAGGGAATCCATCCTCACCGTCTTCACCGAGTCGGCGAAAGCCTTACTGACATCAACCGAGTCAACCGCGGCGACGGAGTCTTTGAGGGCTGTGGCGATCGACAAGGAGTCTATCGCCGAGGCGAGGGTATCCTTTGCGGCAAGCGAGTCCCTGACAGCCAATGTGTCGGAGACGGCCGGCTCTTTCTCTAAAGTGACCAGGGCGAGGCTGTCCCTCCTTGCGGCCTCAGCCGCCTCCCGCTCAGCTCTTCTCACCCGCCTCAAAGAGTCGGCGCTGGCCAGAGTCCTGTTGATGTGGTCTATATGACCCGGGAAATACTTCTCTGTCTGCGTGAAAGTGGCTCTCGGCACATTCTCGTACCTGGCCCTCTCAGACTTCCTGGGAGTGTAGGCCACGACATCCTCAGGACCCTTGGGACGGTCATCGGCCCGCCACTCGAAGCCCTTCAGGATCCTGTCCTCCCTCTTCAGCTGGACCACCGGGTAGGCGTCGCTCTTGACGCCCTCGAAGTAATTGAGATCGTTGATGTTACCTTCAACGAATGTGGCGGTGAGCATCTTGGCCTCGAACTTATTCACCGTGGCGAACACGTCGTTCTCCTCGAGGAAGAATACTCCCGAGGCCCCTCCCATCGCGTCGAAGCGACTCAAGACCCCGGTGGAGTCGAAATACGCCATCATCTCAGCGCCTTTGATCTGGTCGAAGCACAGGGAATCCTCCTGGACTATGATGAAGGCGTTCGACATGAGGCTCGCCTTCTCCAAGGCGCGGTTCCTCAAGACCACGGTTATGCTGTCCGAGGAGTACTGCCTGCGGATCTCGTTCCACACCACCGGCTTGTTATAGAGACGGACAAGGGAGTCAAGGTCGGTGTACACCAGAGAGTCGCAGGCGACCTGCATGTCCTTCCGGAACACCTTGACGTTCCTGAGACCAAGGAAGAAACCCATCTTGGTCGAGTCGACCACAGGGGGGAGCGAGTCGGCGACCGCGACAGTGTCGCCGGCGGCCGGCGGAGGCTCAGGGGCCGTTGCCGGGGGAGGTGTCTCCTCTTTCGGAGGCTCCTTCTCCTCGACGGCCTTGCCGCCCTTCGCCCCGGGCTTGAGCCTGGCGGCGGCGAAGTTGGGATCCTCTTCCTCCATCTTCTTCCTGGCCTCCTCGGCGGCGGCCTTGGCCGCCTCGTAGGCCTTGCGCCTGTATTCAGTGACAGGATCGACCGAGAGCTCTTTCAAACGAGCCTCCGCCGTCGATTTACTGTGATCAGGGACATCACACAAGGGGATGGTCCAATAGAGGAGCTCGTCCCCCCTGACATAGACCGTGTCCTTGCTCTCCTGTTGCTCCTGCACGGCTATCACCGAGGGGTCCCTGGTCATCCTGATCCTCTCGAGGGAGTCGACATACTGCATGTACCCGGCCACGGCGGCCACATTCCGGGTCGTGTCGAGAAGCTCCACGTTGCCGATCATCTCGACATTGTCAAACTCCCGCTCATAGACAAGGGTGTCCGACCACGCCTCCTGGTTCCTTGTCAGGAGGTGGACATTGTCCCTGAAAGTGAACAGCTCCGCAACCCGGTCGTAGACCCCGCTGTCAGAGGACAGCATGTTGTCGTCTTTCCAGGCGTTGGTGCCGGACCCGAAAAGGGCCACGGAGGTCTCCGTATTGTATTTCAGCTCATCGGTCTTGATGAAAACCGAGTCGGTGTACATGTTGACATCGGTCACGAAAGTGAACAGGTCCTTCTTCGCGTCATAGACACCGAGGTCGCTCTCGATGATCTGGCCGTCCTTGTCACGGAACGCCCCGCCCTGACGGAAGACGGCCATGCTGTCCCTTGTGTTGTAGTCGAGGTTACGGGTCCGGAGGGTATTCCTGTCCTTGTCCTGGAGCTGCACCAGGGAGCCGCGGAATTCAGCCTGGCTGCTGCCGATGTAATAGATCAGGCTGTCGCTGCTCAGGACGGTCTTGTTCTGGATGATCCGGACATTCCCGAAAGCCCTGATGACGTTCTCGTCCACGTTCCATAACGCGGAGTCGCAGAGAAGCAGGGTGGAGTTGTGCTCGAAACGGGCCTTGCCTATCGCCTTCCTGAAGCTATGCCCCTCCACATCCTCCTGGAGCAGGCTATCGCAGCCGAGCAGGCGCACCAGACTGTCTTTCCGCTCATTTGTCTGCGCGGTGAGGGCCAGAGGAAGCAGAAAAAGAATTATGGAGAATATGAGGCGCCTGGGCAGCATTACTCCTCACGGAACTTCGTGTTCCAGATAGGGCGACGGAAATCGCAGTCCTTGAACATCGGGTCGATCACGACCTTGGTCTCGGAGATCTTCTTGGCGAGGAACTCGTCGATGGCCGCCTGCTGCCTCGCCATCTTGACCTCACCCTGAAGCTGGGCGAAATCATTCTCGAAAGTGGCCGTGTGGGCCGGAATGATCTTGTCGACCCGGATGATCTTGTAGTTGGTCTTGCCGACTACATAGTCCTTGACCTGATCCTTGCGCCCGTCGTTGTCGGTCGACTCGACAGGCTCGGAGATCTCACCTTCCTTGAGGTCCTTGATGGCCTTGTAGTCCTCCGGCTTGAGCTGGTCGATCTCGAAATATGAAGAGCCTGAATTCGGGTCGGACATCTGGCCCCCATTAGTCCTGGTGGGAGCGTCCTCCGAATAGAAGCTGGCGGCCATCTGGAAAGTCACCGCCCCGTTGAGAATCTCTGTCCTCAGGCTGTCCAGGGTCTTGAAAGCCTTGTCCTTGTCCTCCTGGGTGTACTTGGGCTTCATCAAGATGTGGCGGGCGTTGAACATGTCCCCGTTCTTCTCAATGACCTCGATGATGTGGAAGCCGTCGGGGGTCTCCACGATCTGGGAAATGACTCCGGGCTTGAGGGACATCGCGGCGTCGGAGAAGACGGGCCAGAAGATCGACTTGGAGGCCATTCCGAGCTCCCCGCCCCTGCGGGCGCTGGGATCCTCGGAATACATGCGGGCCAGGGTCGCGAACTTGTCTCCGTTGATGATCCTCTCCCTCAACTCCAGAAGTTTCTCACGCACAGCGAGATCCGCCGCCTCACGGTCGGGATAGAGGCAGATCTGGCTGAGCTGGTACTTGATGGGGACGATCGGCAGGTTCTTGACATCGACGGTGTCCATGTAGGCCTTCACATCCAGCGGAGTCATGTCCGGGACTGTCTTCATGATCTCGCGCTGCTCCTGCTGGGTGAGGCTCAAGTTCTCGTACTGCTGGCGCAAGTCCTGGCGGAGACGGTACAAGGGCTTCCCGAAATATTCCTCGACTTTCTCCTGGCCACCTAGATAGGTGAGGTAGCCGTCGATGTCCTGGGAAAGCATAGCCTCGACGTTCTCCGTGTCGACGGAAAGGGAGTCGATACGCGACTGCATCAGGAATATCTTGGACTCGAGCATGCTCTCCAGGACCTCGCAGCGCATGTTCCTGTCCGAGCTCAGACCCTGCGCGCCCCTTCCCTTGACGGTCCCCTCGATGTCGGAGATCATGATGACCTCGTTGCCTACCACGGCCACTGTCTTGTCGATGTAGTTATATTTCTGGGCGGAGGCGGTCCAGCACGAGGCGAGGACGACCACGACGGTGAATAACGCTTTCCTTGTCATTTCTTAGAGTATATTTCAAATTTCTCCTTGGCCTTGGCGTCTTCTATCAAGTCTTGTTCCAAAGTCGTGAGAAGCTTGTGCTTTCTTTCGCTTATGATTATGTCCTTTATCCTTTCCTCGCAGAACTCCACGGGCGGGATGTCACCCGCCTTCACCATGTCCGCGACAAAGGCCACGCTCAGGTTGCCCGCCCCGTCCGCGATCTCGATGAATCTCCCGTTCTTCCTGGACAGTACCTCGACATAGTCCTTCCCGAACTCCCCCGCCAGCGTCACGGCGTCGATCCAGGAGTCGGAGCAGTCGATGTATCGCTGGGCGGAATTGAAGGCCAGGCTGTCGGCGGCGATCACGTCGGCCACATCTTCCGAGGACATTAACTTCTTAATTGTCTTCAGGTTAGGCGAGTCCTCGGCTATCCTCATGAAACGGGCCTTGACAATCGGCCGGTCAAGGGTGAAGTTCTCCTTGTGGGCCTCGTAATAGTCGTTGACCTCTTTCACGGAGACGGCGGTGTCGAGCCTCTCGGCCACGTATCTCTGCTCGAAACGGTAGCGAAGGAGGGACTGACGGTAGTCCTCCAGCTCCTTCGAGACATCCTTCTCCTCCTTGCTGAGCTTCTGCTCGGCGATATCCTGGAAAGCCTTGCCGGTCGCCCAGGAGTTGATGTAAAGATTGGCGAGGTTGACACTGTCCTCAGGACTTATCCCGTTGGGGATCACCTTCTCCAGATCCGAGAGGAATAGCTTGTGGTCTCCGAGTCTCGCGACCACCTCCCCGTCGTGGACAAACGACTGGACAGCCTTGCATGACGGGATAACCGTCAGCGAGACTGTCAGGAAAAGTGCCGTCGGACTCCAGCGCATGGCCTATCTCGAATAGTTGGGGGCCTCTTTGGTGATGGTCACGTCGTGGGGATGGCTCTCGAGGAAGCCGGCGTTCGTGATGCGGACGAACTTGGCCTGGCGGAGCTGCTCCACAGTGTGGGCGCCGCAATAGCCCATTCCGGACCTCAGGCCGCCCACAAGCTGGTAGACAACCTCGGACACGGTTCCCTTGTAAGGGACCTGGGCGACGATGCCCTCGGGAACGAGCTTCTTGATGTCGGCCTCCATGTCCTGGAAATACCTGTCCTTGGAACCCTGCTCCATGGCCTCGAGGGAACCCATGCCCCTGTAAGACTTGAAGCGGCGGCCGTTCATGATGATGGTCTCTCCGGGAGACTCCTCAGTGCCGGCCAGGAGAGATCCGGCCATGATGGTGCCGGCGCCGGCCGCGAGAGCCTTGACAATGTCACCGGAATATCTGATCCCACCGTCGGCGATCACGGGGATACCAGTTCCCTTGAGGGCCTCGCAGGCCTCCATGACGGCGGTCAGCTGGGGCACCCCGATCCCGGCGATGACCCTGGTCGTGCAGATCGATCCGGGGCCGATACCGACCTTGACGGCCTTCACCCCGGCGTCGGCGAGAGCCTTGGCCCCGTCGGCGGTGGCCACGTTCCCGGCCACGATCTGGTAGTCCTTGAAAGCCTCGCAGGCCTTTCTCACCATCTGGATGACACCCTCTGAATGGCCGTGGGCGGTGTCCAGCACGACAGCGTCGGCGCCGGCGTCGACCAGCATCCCGATCCTCTCGATCGTGTCGGACTTGATCCCGGCGGCGGCGGCCACCATGAGACGGCCCTTGCTGTCCTTGGAGGCGATGGGGTTGTCCTTGATCTTCATCAGATCCTTGTAGGTGATGAGCCCCACAAGCTTGCCGTCCTTGTCCACGACGGGAAGCTTCTCGACCTTGCTTCTCTGGAGAATCTTGGTGGCGTCGGCGAGCGTGATGCCCTTGGGGGCGGTCACGATGTTCTCGGAAGTCATCACCGCGCTGATCATCTGGGCCATGTCCTCCTGGAACCTCAAGTCCCTGTTGGTGACTATCCCGATGAGGAAGTTGTTGTCGTCGACGACAGGGATGCCGCCGATGTGATGCTTGCTCATCATGGCGAGAGCGTCGCCCACAGTGGCGTCCGGACGGATGGTGACGGGATCGTAGATCATGCCGTTCTCCGCCCTCTTGACACGACGGATCTGCTCGCACTGGCGCTCTATCGGCATGTTCTTGTGGATGACACCAAGTCCGCCGGCGCGGGCCATGGCGATGGCGAGGTCAGCCTCAGTGACAGTGTCCATAGCCGCGGACACTATAGGAGTGTGAAGCTTGATGTCCGCCGTGAAAAACGACGACACGTCAACATCGCGGGGAAGTACATCGGAGTGAGCCGGAACCAGCAACACGTCATCGAAGGTCAGGCCTTCGGGAATCTCTCTGTTAACGAACTTGGCCATTGTGATCAGTTTAATTAGGCAAAGTTACGAAAGATCCGGCAAAGTTCCAACCTTTAAAGCCCCACAGGGGTGAGCCTCATCGAGGCGACCTTGGCGGAGGCGGCGTCCCCGTCGGACAGTGACAGGGTGAAGATGTGGACTCCGGGTTCCTCGACCTTGACCCACCCAAGACGGTACCAGGCGAAGACATCGGTGTTCTTGTGAAGGTCAATCAGGGCGTCTTTCCCGTCAAGGAGCATCTTCCACTCCAGCTTCTCGGCCCCCAGGTACTCAAGATCGACATTGAACACCCCGGGATCCTTGAAATCGACGGTCCAAGTGATCGAGGAGCCATCTCCGAAGCCCCTGGCCACGAACCTGGTGATCCACTCGCCGAATTTCTCGGTCCATCCGGTCCTCTCCACGACGCAGCCGTCAGTCGAGGCGAAATCCACGGGCACCACCGTGGCCCGGGCCGGGTCGGCGGCCAATGTCCCGTCCACCTCGGGAGTGCCGTCGAACGAGAGCTCGACGACAGAGGCGAAAGGCTCCGGCCTGACGGCGGGCAGCTCGATCCTCAGCCACCCGTCCTCGGTAGAGCTCTTGAGTCTCTTGCCGTTCAGCCGGGCGGATTTGACCCCGGTCCTCAGTCCGGGGACCCAGAGGATCCCGTCGGAAGGCCAGTCGAACACCACGAGCTCGATCTTGTCGTTCTGAGTCACGGCGTCTCCCCAGGGAAGGGCGTGTCCCCACGGGGACGGGCCCGCGGCCTGGACAGCCTCGGGATGGCTGTGAACCCACTCGCCGGCCTTTCTGAGGGCGGCGGCGGCCATCTCGTTGACTTTGCCGTTAGAGTCGGGGCCCACATTGAGCATCCAGGTGCCTCCCCTGGCGATGGTGGAGACAAGAGTGCGGACTATGAAATCGGGGCTCTTCCACTCGTTGTCATATTTCGAGAAACCCCATCCGACCTGGGTGACGTCGATGCCTTCCCAACGACCCTCGCGGTTCCTGACCGGGACCTCCATGTCATTGAGGGTCACGTAATCCCCGAGGCCGTTCCCGACACGGCTGGAAACGAGGGCGTCAGGCTGGTTCTTCCTGACCAGGGCCACCAGCTCCTCTGAATACTTGGCCGGCATCTCTCCGGGGGTGTCGAACCAGATCAGCTGGATGTCACCGTATTTGGTCGTGAGCTCCTCGACCTGGGGGACACATTTTGTCCTGAAATATTCCTCGAAGGACACCTCCCTGCCGGTCGCGTCCGTCTGGGGTCCCCTGCCGCCTCCCGGGGCGGTCCAATCCTGGAACTGGGAATAGTAGAAGCCGATCCCGAGTCCCTCCCGGTGACAGGCCTCGGCCAGCTCGGCCATCAGGTCGCGCTTCAGGGGGGTGGCGTCCACGATGTCGAAATCACTGACCGCAGTGTCGAACATGGCGAATCCCTCATGGTGCTTGGCGGTTATCACGATGTACCTCATCCCGGCGTCCTTGGCGAGCTTGACTATCTCGTCGGCGTCGAAGCCGTAGGGGTTGAAAGTGGCCGCCTCGGCCATGTATTCCTCCATCGGGATCCCGGCCTGGCCATGGTTCATGATCCACTCGGCGTTGCCGTAATAGATCTTCCCCTTCCAGACTCCCTCAAGTTTGGAATAAAGACCGAAATGGATGAACATGGCGTAGTTGCCGTCATCGAAGAGGATCTCCTGAGGGGAGCGGCCGTCCTCCGCGGGCGACGGGGCCTGGGACTTGCAGCCGGCCAGGATGGCCGTGATGGCGAAAAGAATGAAGAATGAACGTTTCATGGGCGGAAATAATTATTTATCAATATTATACAATCTTCCTTGGAAAGTGTCCCTCTCTTCGAGGCGGCGATCCAGCAGGCGCAGGATCCCGTCGTTGCGGATAAGTCCCCACGGGGTCTGGCTGACAAACCTGGGCGGCACCTCACCCGCGACCCTCTCGACGCAAAGGTCGGGACGGAGCCTCTCGAGGATGTCCACGATGAGGTCGAGATATTCATCCAGCCCGAACCTCAGGAAATCATCGGGCCTCTCGGCGAACTCCCTCTCGATCCTCGTCCCCCTGACTATCTGGAGCTGGTGGAACTTGACTGAAGTGAGGGGCAGCCCGGAGATGACGGCGCATTGGTCCAGCATCATCTGGCGGGTCTCCCCCGGCAGGCCGAGGATGAAATGGGCACCGACGTCGATCCCCCTCTCAGCCGTCATCCTCACCGCCTTCTCGGCCCGGGCGAAATCGTGCCCCCTGCCTATCCTCTCCAGAGTCTTGTCGTGACAGGACTCGATCCCGTACTCCACCACAACCACCTTGTCCCGCAGGGACGCGAGGTAATCGAGCTTCTCCTCGTCGACACAGTCCGGCCTCGTGCCTATCACCAAGCCCGCCACATCCGGATGGGAGAGGGCCTCGCCGTACAGGGCCTTCAGGGTCTCAAGCGGGGCATAGGTATTTGAATACGCCTGGAAATAAGCGAGATAGCGCCTCACCTTGGGATAGCGCCGGCGATGGAACTCTATGCCCTCCTCTATCTGCTGGAGAATAGGTTTACACGGGGTGCTGTACCCCGGGTGGAAGGCCGCGTTGTCGCAAAAGGAGCAACCTCCGAAGCCCACGGTCCCGTCCCGGTTCGGGCAGCTGAAACCAGCGTCCAGCGTCAGTTTCTGCAACCTCTCGCCGAACATCCGCTGGTAGCGGCCGGCGGAGGTGTTGTAACGTTTGCCATCCGGGAAAGCTGACATGGATCAAGGGGCTTTACTCCGCTGTAAAGTTACATTAAAAATCACTATATTCGCACCAACTGTCAACAAGACCTGGGTCATGAAAAGAATTATCGCCTTCATTCTTCCTCTCCTGCTCCTGCCATCGGTCCCGTTCGAGGCCTCAGCCCAGGAGAACAAAGCCGCCGACACCCCCCGGAAGGCTGTCGTCGAGTATTCCGCCAATCTAATGAGAGAGGAGCCCGACTACTCCGCCGAGCTCGGGGACCAGGCCCTGATGGGGACTGTCGTCGAGGTGCTGGAGACAAAAGACAGCTGGGTCAGGATCAAGTCCCCCGAGCCTTACACCGCATGGGTCAACGGGGCCGGTCTCGTGATGATGGACGAGCGGGAGCTCGCCGATTACATGGAGGCGCCCAAGTACATCTGTGTCGCCGGTGTGACCCATGTCTATGAGGAGCCCTCGGTCAAGTCCAGGATAGTCTCCGAGCTGGTCCTGGGCGACATCGTCAGGATCATGTACAAGATAATCACCCACAAGAGCGGACAGCTGAAAGGCTACGACGAGGGGCGGGCGGTGCTGAAAAAGAAGTTCGTCGGGGTGGTACTCCCCTCCGGGAAGACAGGCTATGTGCCCGCCAAGGACGTGGAGGTGTTCTACAAATGGGCGAAGGACAGGCATGGCAGGCTCGGCGACGAGACCGCTTTCAGGAACGACTTGGTACAGACCTGCATGAGATTCCTAGGGGTGCCCTACATGTGGGGAGGAACCTCCATCAAGAACGTGGATTGCAGCGGCCTGACAAGGAGCGTTTTCTTCGCCAACGGGGTTCTCCTGCCTCGCAACGCCTCCCAGCAAGGCAGGATCGGGGAGGAAGTGAGGATATTCAAGGACGGGAAGGTGGACTGGAGCGAGCTGCTCCCGGGGGATCTCGTCTTATGGGGAAGGAAGGCCCAGGGCGACCTCCCGGAGAAAGCGACCCATGTGTCGATGTACATCGGGGACGGGCGTTTCATCCACGCCTCCGGGACGGTCAGGATAAGCTCGCTGGACCGCTCCGCTCCTGACTTCTACGACAGGGAGCCGCTGTGCGCCCGCAGGGTGGTCGGCCAGGTCGATGTCAAGGGCTCGGGGATAGTCTCCATCTTCAAGAGCCCGAGCTACTTCTCAATCAGTGGCCAATAGGGCGATTATCCTGTCGATAATAGGATCAACCCTCGAGGCCGGCACGGTCGTGAAGTTGGTCATCACAGAGAAGATCACCGCGTCGGACTTGGAGCCTTCGGAGGGCTCAATGTAGCCGCTGAAACAACGTACCCCGTCCATGGATCCGCTCTTGAGGTGCACCCTGGATCTCAACTCCTCTGGCTCCCCGGCCATCCGGGACTCGTAATGACGGCCTCCAGGCTGTCCCATGGTCTCGATGTAATCCCCGAACACCGGGCTGTCCATCATCGCGGAGAGGAAGTTGACGATGTACTCCGGACTGACGAAATTATGCCTTGAGAGACCGCTGCCGTCGTCGATCCTGATATCGTCCGCGGCGGCGCCCAAATCCTTCAGCACATCGTTCATGGCGGCTACGCAGGAGTCGGGAGAGGAGGAATGGTGGAGCCTCCGGCCAAGGATCTTGAACAGGGACTCGGCGTAGAAATTATCGCTCTCCAGGAGGGTCTCCCTGACAATCTTCTTCAAAGCGGGGGAATAGGTCATCCCGAGGATCTTCAGGTCATCCACCTTGGCGGCGTACGGCCCCGGCTCAAGGGAGGAGAGGTCCGACCGGACCCGGCCCAGGCGAGTGTCGGCCACCCCGTGATTGACGGCTATTCCCTTGGCGATGAGATATTCACGGAAATAGTGGGCGCAGGTGTAGGCCCCGAACTTGTTGGAAAAGCCCTCCATCCTGGATTTGCGGTCGATGGCGAAGGTCCCTCTCACCTCGGCATAGGGCGCGAACTCGGAGGTGTACATGTAAAGCTCGTCCCCTGTCCCGGCCTTCCCGGTCTTGCCGTCGAAATAGAATCTCATCCAAGGGGTTGAGGGATAGGAGAGCATGTACGAGACCGGGGATCCCACGGCCGGGCCGGCTGTCACCCTCATGTCGATCGTGTTCTCGTGGAAACACAGGCCGTCCCCTCCGGTGCCGTAATAGGTGCCCATGTCCTGGTAGGTCCAGGTCTCCCTGTCCTGAAGGCCGTCGAAATACCTTCCGTCCCCGATCACCATCCCGTTCACCCGTTTGATCCCGGCCTTGTCGAGGAAGCCTTTCCACTGGGCGAAAAGATCATTGATGGCGTAGGCTATCGAGTCTTTCGAGGCAATCGTGGGGTCTCCCCCGCCGATGATGTAGAGGTCTCCTTCCAGCACCCCGTCCCTCACTGTCCCGGTGTGGCCTATCCTTGTCGTGAACTTGAAGTCCGCCCCCAGCTTATGCATGGCGGCACCGGTGGTGATCAGCTTCATGTTCGACGCCGGATTGAGGCGCTTGTCGTGGTTCCAGAGGACGAGAGTGTCCCCTCCCTCGGTCACGGCGAACACCCCGAGGGTGGCGTGCCTCAGGATGTCGTTCCTTGAGACGGACTCGACATACCTCTGGGCCTTGCTTCTCGAGGGCGACAGGCGACGGGCCGGCTCTTGCGCCGGGAGACTCATGACAGACAGGGCCGCCAACGCGGCGGCGAGGAAGAATTTGACGGTTCTCATATTCACAAAATTAGCAAAAATCGTTAACTTTGGATTCCAAACTCATTTCAGGAATATGAAAAAACGCGTTCTTGTCTCAGGAGGCGCCGGTTTCATCGGCAGCCATGTCACGGTGGAGCTGATCGAGGCCGGGTATGAGGTGATAGTCGCCGACAACATGTCAAACTGCGACACCACTTGTTTCGAGGGTGTCAAGAGAATCACCGGGAGGGATGATATCCCCTTCATCAAGATGGATTTCCGGGACCCGGTGGCCACAGAGCTCCTGTTCTCGACGAACGAGATCGACGCCGTGATCCACTTCGCTGGTTTCAAGGCCGTCGGCGAGTCGGTAGCGGAACCGCTCAAATACTACAAGAACAACCTTGACTCGTTCATGAATGTGATCGAGAGCGCCAAGGCCAACGGTTGCGGGAATATCCTGTTCTCCTCGTCCGCCACTGTCTACGGCGAGCCGGAGAAGCTTCCTGTCACCGAGAAGACTCCCCGGCAACCCGCCACCTCGCCTTACGGCAACACAAAGCAGATGTGCGAGGACATCCTCCGGGACAGCGTGAAGGCCTATCCCGAGATCAAGGGGATCGCTCTCCGCTATTTCAACCCGATCGGCGCCCACCCCTCGGCCCTTATCGGCGAGCTGCCCAACGGGGTACCGAACAACCTCGTGCCATTCATCACCCAGACCGCGATCGGCAAAAGGGAGTGCCTGTCAGTCTTCGGGGACGACTATCCCACCCCTGACGGCACCTGCCAGAGGGATTTCATCGACATAGTGGACCTGGCGAAAGCCCATGTCTTCGCGGTCCGCAGGATGCTCGAGGGCAAGATGAAAGAGGGTTACGAGGTCTTCAACGTCGGCACGGGCAAGCCCCTGTCAGTCATGGAGCTGATCAAAGGCTTCGAAAAGGCCAACGGCTTGAGACTCAACTACAAGATAGCTCCCAGAAGAGCCGGTGACGTGACGGCGATATGGGCCGATCCCACGCTCGCCAACAATGAGCTGGGATGGAAGGCCGAGAGGGACATCGAGGACACCCTGGCGTCGGCCTGGGCCTGGGAGAAGCATCTGGCCGGGAAGTGATCTAGCCGATCCAGCCCTTCCTCAACAGCACCTCCGCGATCTGGACGGCGTTAGTCGCCGCCCCTTTACGGATGTTGTCGCTGACGCACCAGAAATTCAGGCCGTACTTGACCGAGGGATCCCTGCGAAGGCGGCCGACAAACACGTCATCCTTGCCGAGGGAATAGAGTGGCATCGGATAGACGAAGGAGGCGGGATCGTCCTGGACGGTGACTCCCTCTGTCCCGGACCATATCTCCCGAACATCCTCAAGGGTGAAATCATTCTCGAACTCCAGGTTGATGGACTCCGAGTGGCCACCCAGCACCGGCACTCGGGCCGTGGTCGGGCTGACACCGATCGAGTAGTCGCCCAGGATCTTGTGGGTCTCGTTGACCATCTTCATCTCCTCCTTGGTGTAGCCCGTCTCCAGGAAATCGTCGATGTGGGGGATCACGTTCTGGTCGATGGGATAGTGGTAGAAGGCCGGGTACTCACCCCAGACTCCGCCTTCCCTCTCGGCCCGCATCTGGTTCATGGCGGGGGTACCCGAACCGGTGACCGACTGGTAGGTGGAGACCACGATCCTCTTTATCACATACTTACGGTGGAGAGGCGCCAGGGGGAGAAGCATCTGGATGGTGGAGCAGTTAGGGTTGGCGATGATGTAATCGTCTTTCTCCAGGACATCGGCGTTGATCTCTGGGACGACCAGCTTCTTAGTGGGATCCATTCTCCAGCAGGAGGAATTGTCCACCACCCTGCACCCGACCGAGGCGAATCGGGGAGCCAGTTCGCGGGAGATTTCGGCCCCGGCGGAGAAAAGAGCCAGATCAGGCCGGCGGGAGACGGCCTCCCCGGCCTGGACAACGGGATATTCTTTCCCCTTGAATGAGATCTTTTTCCCCACGGACCTTCCTGAGGCCACGGGAATAAACTCATCCACAGGGAAGTTCCTCTCCTCGAGGACTTCGACCATCCTGGTTCCGACCAGGCCGGTCACACCAACAACAGAGACTTTCATTTTTGTTCGTTTTATATTAAAAAAAGGAGGACTCTCAAGCCCTCCCTATAATGATCGTACAGGACGAGAGCTTATTCGGTCTCACCCGCTTTCTTAACCATTCCGCTGAGCTTGGCGTAAAGTTCATCCGTCTTCTCGAGGAGTTCCTGGCGGATAGCCGCGAAGTGGGCGCTCTTCTTCCCCTCGGGCTTCATGTTCACCTTGTCCTTGAGATCGTTGTAAAGGTCGACAGCCTCGTCCAGCAGTTCGCCGAGGGCCTCGTCGTCGGCCTTGGAATTGACTGAGCTGAAGAGTGAGCAATCATCGATAAACGCGCCGATCACATACTCAATGTCTTTCTTGATGTCACGAAGATTCATGTCTTACAGTTTTAATTTCTCCGCGAAGATAGCATTTTTTCTTGTAAATACCATCAATCATGGATGAGCCGCCTCCCGGTTTTGTACAGGACGACACAGGAGGCTTTTGAGGAGAGACCCGCCTGGTTGACGTTCTCCACACAAATCCGGGCTCTCCTCCCTTTTCCCGGGACCGGCAGGGTGACTCTCATTCCGGGAGGATCCGCGGGATAGGTGTTGTCCCCGTTCAAATTGAAGGACTGGTATTCCCCTTCCCCGGGGACACGGGCGACAGCCGACCCGTCCAGGTAAACATTGAGACACGAGATCCCTGATTCGGGATCAGCCTCGCAGCGCCATGACACGACAAGCGAATCCCCCTCCATGACCGCCTTAATGTCATAAGGAGAAGGCGGGGCCGTCCTGTCAAGCACATCATTGGTCGCGGCATATTCCTTCCAGGCCCTGGCGGAGGACTCGTCCGGGAAACGGCATAGGCCTGATTTATCTCCCCGGTATCCTTTTTCCGGGAACACTTCGAAAGACAGGGTGTCACCGAGCCAGGAGCGGGACGGATCCGTTTCCCTCATCCGTCCTCCATCCCTGGGGAGACGCTCGCGGATCGCGCTCTCGAAGAAGGGAAGCATCATATGGCGCAGACGTGAATAGTTATGCGTCTCTCCCTTGTTCTCGACTATCGAAACGGGAGCGTCCATGGCGCGGAGCTTGTCGAAGGCGCGCTTGGCCGTCTCCTTGCAGTCGGGATACTCATTACGGTCCGCGTAACGGAGAAGGACAGGCACAGCCGAGGAGGCCGGGGAATAATCCCACCGCGGATCGAAAGCCGCCGAATAGCAGACGGCGGCAAGGATCCGTTCCGGATATTCACGAAGCATGGCCAGGGTCCAATGCCCTCCTCCCGAATGTCCCCAGATAAGCCATGGAACTGTCGCGAGTTCAGGCCTTTCCGTTTCCCCGGCCGCCCTGGCTAGCGCTTTCATCAAAGCCTCGGCGCTTCCGGACTCGGGATATGTCCACACCCGGCAGTCCCCGTGGAGGGCGGTTTCCAGGATGGCCAGATTCCATTTCCTCGCGAAAGCCTGGTACTGGAGGTCATAAGGACGGGTGACGCCGAATTGTTCCATGGTACAGCCATGCTGAAGGACGATGACACCTTTCAGGGGCTCTTCACCGCCAGGGATCCACAGTCCGTACTCGGCGCTGTCGGCGAAAGCGCAGGCTTCTCCTGCGAGGGTGTACCGCAGCGTCCTGTCCTGAGATGGTTCCGTCCGCGGGGAACCACACCCAAGAATGCAGAAGGGAAGCAGGACGGCTAATGACAGGCGGAACAATCTGGAATCCATGATGTCACCTCACGGGTGAAATGGTGAATACGTAGGTGCCTTTTGTCGCCGCCACGCGCTCCCGCAGGGTGACCCGGTAGATCTTGTCGCCCCAGACTCTCCGCAGAGGCGGATCGTCCTGGACGATGGTCTCGATAATCGGCTCAAGTCTCTTGCCGTCGTAGTTGAGAGTGACGGTCTCCCCCTGGACTGTGATGGTGACTTTGCCGGGAGTGGCGATGTCCACGTCTCCCCAGGTGAGCCAGTTGAAGTCAGCCGGTTTCTTTGACTCCGAGAGGAGGTAGCTGTCCTTGACGGTCACCTTCCCGTTCTTGAGCGTGACCTTCCTCAGCATGCTCTTGACACAAGCCTCCTCGGGATAGGTTCCGGCGAAGTCCACGGAGAATGTCATGGTCTTGGGGTCGAATGTGGACTGCTTGCTCTCGTGACTCCGCCCCTCTTTCTCGGGAATGCCGTTGAGCATGGGGACGTTATGATAGTTCGCCTGCATGCTCCAGATCTCATAGCGCTGGGGGCTGAATGTCTTTGTGATGTACGTCCCGACCCCGGCGTCGATCAGGAAGGGGATGGCCTTGTAGTAGAGAGACACCGTCCCGATGTCATTGTGGTTGTGGCTCTGGGCGTTGTGACCGCCTTTTGACGCCACGAAGAACCCGTCCTTCTCCCTCATGTAGCAGATCTGGGTCTCGGGGTACCAGGTGTAGGGCTCTGTCAACAACTCGGGAGTCTCTTTCTTGAGATCCTCCTTGACGAGAAGTGAATAGAACATTCGGATGATGAAACGGTCTCTCACGGCCGGAAGCGGCTTCCCGTCAAGCAGATACGCCGCGTAACGAGTCATCAGCGGGCTGTCGACACCCTTCCCGTAGTTGTAGATGACGAGCGGGCTCCCGCCTCCGCGGGCGCTGGCGTCGGAGAAGTTGACCACCCAGCCGTTCCCGATCACCGAGCTGGTTATATATTCACCCATCCTCTTGATCATCGGGTTGTCGAGCGCGTCTACCCCGCCTCCTGTGATCCACTTGAGGAAGAGGAGATACTCGAAATTCTTCGCCGGGCCCTGGTACCAATATGAAGGTCCCTCGTCGCAGCAACCGTCACCAGTGATGTTGTTGAGATATTTATCCACTGACTCCATCGTCATGTAGGTGGCCTTGGCGAATCGGTCCATGTCTTTCTCCAGGAGGGCGAACACCTGGAGGCAGTTCACATTGCACCAGGGCGTCCAGTTGTTGAGCTGGTCGGTCTGGGGATCGAACTTGTCGCCCTTCCAGCCGAAATGGGTCTCGGTCAGGTAAGGGGTCATGATCCTTTTGTCAAGTTCCTCATAGAGGCGGCGGCTGATCTCAGGCTCGATCTTGTCGAACTCCTCGTGGAAGTAATAATAAACCCAAGCCAGGACAGAACCCACGTCCCCGCAGACAAGGTCGATGGCGTTATCGAACGACTGCGGGAAATAATGCTGGCTCTTCTGGAGATACAGGTGATGGGAAAGGACCCAGGTGGTGGCCTCGCACATGGCGAAAACACCGTTCATCAGCTGGTCGATGTAACGTCCCTTCCCGTCCGCCAGCTCGGCGAAGAAGAGATCCACTATTCCCATCGAGTTGGAGTTGACGCTGGCCGCGGCGTCCCCTTGGGAACCTCCGCGGTAATATGTGAGGTAATCGGTCGCCGTGGTGACTTTCCACTCCTGGGCCAGGGCTTTCTCCCCGCGGGCGATGAACTCATCCTTCCATTCGCCCAGCAGCTCATCCCATCCCGCGCGGTCACTGTAGGCGGGGAAAGGGACCCATTTCTGGTCAGGAATAAGGAGAGTCTTCAGTTTAGCCTCGTCCGCCAGGGAGCGTAGGATGTCCCGCTCCTCGTAGGCTGACATGCTCACAGAGGGAAGCAGGGCTATCGCCAGAGTCAACAGCGCTATTCTTTTCATATCACTAACTATTTGGGTTGTCTTGACGCGATTATAGTCATTTTTCACGCATAATTCAGCCATGTCGGGAAAAGAATGTGTATCTTCGTGAGTATATGAAGAAATCATTGGTGATTATTGTTTTGATGGCGGCCTCGGCGTTGTTCCTCACTGATTGCGTCCGTGGGGCGGGATCCGCCGGTGGCGTGGAGATCGAGCGGTCCGGGCTTCCTGTCGCCGACCCTTTCATACTCAGTCACGGGGGCAAGTACTACGCCTACGGGACCGGCGAGCCGGGCTTCCGGGTCTATGTCTCTGAAGACCTGGTTCACTGGACCAAGAAGGGCATAGCGCTCGATCTCGACAAATGCTGGGGGGCCAAGTGGTTCTGGGCTCCGGAAGTCTATCACATCGAGTCCAGAGGCCTTTTTTACATGTTCTACTCTGCTGAGGAGCACATCTGCGTGGCGACCTCCACCAGTCCTGAAGGGCCTTTCGTCCAGTCCGACAAGAGGCCTATCCGGGAAGAGCAAGGGATCGACACCTCCCTGTTCATTGACAAGGACGGGAAGGCGTATCTCTTTTTCGTCCGCTTCACCGCCGGGAACGTGATCTGGGTCGCGGAGATGAGCGACGACCTCAAGTCCATCAAGGAGGAGACCCTGACCGAATGCATCAGGGCCGAGGAGCCCTGGGAGACGATCATGGGGAAAGTCGTCGAGGGCCCGTCGGTTTTCAGGGACGGGGACACCTGCTATCTCCTCTATTCGGCCAACGATTACCAGAGCCAGGACTATGGTGTGGGATACGCGACCGCGCCTTCCCCTCTCGGCCCCTGGACGAGGTATAAGGGCAACCCCGTATTCAAGAGGGGCTTCCCGAATGCCGGGAATCTGGTGGGGATAGGCCATGGGGCCCCGCTGAGAACCCTTGACGGGAAGATGATGTACGTGTTCCACGCCCACCAGAACGACTCGACTATTCATCCGAGGCTCACATACATCAACAGCGAGTTGAAGATAGCCAAGGACGGGACATTGAGTATGCCCGGAAAGATAATCGTCCCGGAGCTGGACAAGACAGGATATTGATATTGTCGACGCCAAGCCGTTGTTTTTTGCTATCTTTGCCGTGTAAATGGACGTTGTCATCACATATGTGAACGGACTGGATCCCGTCTGGCGGGCCGAGTACGGGAAGTATGTCGGGGAATCCTTGCTGGAGAAGCGTTACAGGGACTGGGGGACGCTCAAGTACCTGCTGCGGGGTATTCAATCTTGCATCCCTTTCGTCCGGAACGTGTTCCTGGTGGTGTCCTCCGACTCCCAGGTACCCGAGTGGGCCGACCGGGGGAACCTCCACATCGTGATTCACAGGGATATTATTCCCGAACGTTTCCTGCCGGTGTTCAGCAGCCCGGCGATAGAGGTGTTCCTGCACCGGATCCCTGGCCTGGACGAGGAGTTCCTGTACTTCAACGACGACATGTTCCCCCTGATGCCCTGTGATAGCGCGGATTTCTTCCGGGACGGCCGGGGGGTCATAGGAATGACACGGCACCTGTTGGCCGGGAATTTGTTCAAGAGACACTGCAAGGTGGCCTCAGACATGGCCCGTAAGGCTCTCGGGATGCCCAAGTCCCCGTTTTTTCTCAGACCCCAGCACATCTGCTCCCCCATGTCCCGGAGCCTTAGCGAGGAGGCGTACAAGAGTCTTGAGAATGAGATTCTATCGACCGTGACAAGGCTTCGCTCGCCGGAGAATATGAATCAATACTACTATCTTGATTATATGTTCCTCAGCGGCAGGCTGATCCCGGAGCGCGTCTCCAACAAGCACATCTCGCTGGGAGTCTGGTCAGGAGCCAGGACCGCCGATTACATCCTCAACCCCAAAAGCAAGTTCGCCTGCGTCAACGATGTCGAGATGCCAAGCGACACATATCTCGAGAAACGCGGCGCCATCATCAAGGCTTTTGAGACACGTTTCCCCGACAAATCACGTTTCGAGCGATGAGAAAGGTTCTTACTGTAGGCGTTTTCGATCTTCTGCACATCGGCCATGTCGAGCTATTCCGGCGGGCGAAAGCCCTTGGGGACTACCTGATCGTCGCCGTCCAGGACGATGAGTGGATCCTCAAGTTCAAGCCTGACGCCCAGACCGTGAACAACACCGCGGAGCGGTGCTACATGGTCAAGGTCATCAAATATGTCGACGAGGTCGTGGTCTACAAGGACATCCAGTCCATCGTGAAAGAGGTCGACTTCGACGTGCTCGTGACCGGCCCCGACCAGAATCACGAGGGCTTCGAGCGGGCCGTCCGGTGGTGCGAGGAGAACGGGAAAGAGACTGTGGTCCTGCCCCGCACGGAGGGTATCTCGTCAAGTGAACTCAAACGGCATATCAAAGCGTTATGACAGAGATCCTCGACTCGGCCCAGATCAGACAGAGGCAGTTGGAAATGCTCGACCGCTTCTGTGATTTCTGCGCCTCGAAAGGGTTAAACTATTCACTGAGCGGAGGTTCCCTTCTCGGGGCCGTCCGCCACAAGGGGTTCATCCCCTGGGACGATGATGTGGACCTGATGATGCCCCGCCCCGATTACGAGCGCTTCCTCAGTTCATTCAACAGCGAGTCGGACCATTTCAAAGCCCTTAACTTCAGGGTGGACCCGGATTTCCCGAGGCCTTTCACCAAGATAACGGATCCGGGCACCAGGATAGTGGCCAGGAACGGGATCAGCAAATACGGGATATTCCTGGACCTCTTCCCCATCGACGGCCAGCCTGACAGCGAGGAGGAGACCGCAAGGTATGTGGCTGAATATGAGAGACTCAATCGGCTGTTCTACAAAAAGACTCCCTTGTACAGGATGTCGGACAACCTTCTCGTGAAGGTGAAATCCGCCCTGCGCTCGCCGTTTTTCCCCCAGCGAGAGGAGACCATGGGCAAGATCGAGAGGCTGATCGGGGAATATCCTTTCGGCTCCACCGGTTTCGCCGGGGCCGTGATGGGAGGCTCCAGGATGGGGACACATGTCCCTGTCGGTGTTTTCAAGGAATTCACCCTCATGGAATTCGAGGGCCGGGAAGTCAGCTGCATAAAAGACTTCGACACCTATCTCACCCGCATGTACGGGGACTACATGACCCCGCCTCCCCCCAGGGAGCGGAGAACCGGTCATTTCGGAAAGGTCTACAGAGCATGAGGATCGCCTATTGCATACATTCCCTGAACCTCACCGGAGGCATGGAGAGAGTCCTGAGCGTCAAGGCATCGAGACTCGCCGAGGACTACGGGCATGAGGTGTTCATACTCTCCGCCTCGATGAAAGGCAGGAAGCCGGCCTTCCCCCTATCCCCGAAAGTCAAACTGGTCGATGTGGGTGTGAGTGACCGCTTCGGCCCTGGCGTGTTCCTCTCTTACGGGCGCGCTTTGCGCAAGGTCCTGAAACAGATATCCCCGGACATCACGGTGAGCCTGTGCGGGAACGATGTGTATTTTGTCCCGTCCTCGAGGGATGGAAGCGTCAAGCTGGCCGAGTTCCATTTCTCCCACGACAAGTTCTTTTTGAAATATGGCGACACCCCCTATGCCCGCCTGCGGACCAGGATGCTCGAGAACGCTCTAAGGAAGTTCCGGTCCCTGGTCGTGTTGACAGAGGCGGACGCCAAGGCGTGGCGGGAGGTCCTGCCTTCTGTGGACCAGATCTATAACCCCCTGACCTTCCCTCTCGGGGAGCGCTCGCCTCTCACGGCCAAAAGGTTCATGGCCGCCGGGAGGTTGGAGAGACAGAAGGATTACCCTTCCATGGTCCGGGCTTGGGAAAAAGTCGCCGCGAGACATCCGGACTGGAGTCTGGACATATTCGGTGAAGGGCATCAGAAAGACGCTGTCCGGAGACTTATCTCATCCCGCGGGCTGGAGGGGAAGGTTCGCCTTATGGAACGCTCCTCAGACATTCGCTCCGAGATGCTGGACAGTTCCGGGCTGCTGTTGAGCTCACGGTTCGAAGGGTTCCCGATGGTGCTTCTGGAAGGCGCCGCCATGGGACTCCCGCTGGTCAGTTTCGACTGCCACCACGGGCCTTCCGAGATAGTCCGTACAGGTGAGACAGGAATATTGGTCCCCCCGGGCGACACGGATGCCCTGGCGGACGCCGTGATCCGGATCATCGAGGATGAGGAGCTGCGCCGGCGTCTCGGGGCCGGAGCCTACGCCAGGGCCGAGGCCTTCCTCCCGGAACGCGTTATGGATCAATGGAACAGCTTATTCGTTCACTATTCTTCAAAAGCATGATAAAAAGACTTCTCATCGTCGCCCTCGGCTTGGTGTGCCTGCAAGGAGCGAGGGCGCAGACAATAGACATCAAGGTCAACAAGGAGTATTCACCCTTCGTCTTCGGGCATAATCTCGAGCACACCAGGGCTGCCGTCAACACCGGGCTGAGCGCCCAGATGCTCCAGAACCGCAAGTTCGCGGGCAAACCCTCGAAGAACCAGGGGGTCGCCGCCATGTGGTCTGGAATCGGCGGGAAGGTGTTTTTCCAGACCGGTAGTCCCGCTTACACCAGGCACATCTGCCTTCCGGACATGAGCCGGTGGAACGAGATCGCCGCCCAGTCAGTCCAGAACCTCGAGGAGGGGCAGGAGGCCGGAATCAGCCAGGGCGGGCTGTTCCTTAAGGGTGGAGAGGCCTACGAGATGCGGGTGGTGACCAAGGTCTCCGCCCGGCTGGACCTCAAGGTGGAACTGACTGACCGTGAAGGGAATAAGGTCTATTCCTCGAGGACCCTCTCGCTGGAGCCGTCAGAGGATTGGGTCGTCAGCGAGTTTGAGATGACGCCCTCAATGGGCGACAAGGAGGGATCCGTGAGGTACACCTTCACGAGGAAGGCCGAGGTGGTCTTCGGCGCCCTATCGATGATGCCCAAGGACAATTTCCACGGGATGAGGCCGGATGTCGTGGCGAACCTCAAGGCCATCGGTCCCAGGCTCCTGCGCTGGCCGGGAGGCAATTTCGCGGGAGAGTACCGTTGGAAGGACGGGCTGCTCCCCTCAGACCAGAGGGGGCCGCTCCAAGCCGTCACCGAGATCGAGACCCAGCCCTATTCATTAGGCTACGACAACCACGAGATCGACACCGACGACTTCATAGCGCTCTGCCGGGAGGTGGGGGCCGAACCGATGCTGACAATCAACATCTCCTGGAACAGCCCCGAGGAGAGCGCCCAGTGGGTGGAGTATTGCAACGGGTCGGTTGACACTGAATATGGGAAGATCCGGGCCGAGAGGGGTCATGTGGAGCCTTACAACGTCAAGTTGTGGTCCCTCGGCAACGAGATCGGCTACCGGCACATGGAAGGCCCCGACGGGCCTTTGGCCTATTCCGAATATGCCGGGAGACACGCCGACGCAATGCTGAAGGTCTCCCCCGACCTGGAGTTCTGCTCCTCCGGGCCCTACCCCAACGACACCTGGGCGGAGAATTCGGCCGCCGTCCTGGCCGAAAAAGTGAGATACATCTCCCTCCATCACTACGCCGGGGGAAGCAGGAGATTCACGACGGAGGAGGACGTCAGGAAGTCTTACGAGGAGATCACGGGATCCTTCAAGGGCAATGTCGACATCGCCAAGAGGATGAGGGAGAGCCTCGACGCGACAGGGAAACAGCTGCGGATATCCTTCGACGAGTGGAACCAGTGGTACTCATGGTACCGGCCCTCCTGCGTCGCCGAAGGGATCTATGCCGCCAGAACCATGCATTTCTACCTCAACGAGACCAACTCGCTGGACATCCCTATAGTCTGCTATTTCCAGCCTATAGGTGAAGGGGCGATATTGGTGACCCCCGAAGGAAGCTCGCTGACCGCGAACGGGCAGGTGTTCGCCATGATGAAAGCCCACCAGGACGGCAGGATCTGCAAGGTCACTGACAATGAGGATTATTCCACGGCCGCCACCATCAAGGACGGGGTCGTGACTATCACGTTGATAAACGACTCCTACGATGAGGAACGGGTGTTCTCGTTCAAAATCAAAGGCAAACCTCTGGAGTCCAGGCTGCTCAGCTCCGATGATGTCACGCCCCACAGCCTGTTCCGGGAATCCCCCCTGGAGGTCAATGTCTCAAGGAAGGGAATCAGCGCCACCCTTCCTCCCCACAGCGCCGCGCTGATCCGGCTGAGGACACTATGAGGACACTAATATGAAGAAAGCCCCTCTGATCCTCATCCTCGCGGCCCTGATCGCGGCGTCCTGCGGGGTGAAAGCGCCCGAGAAGACACCCGCCGGCTATGTCAACCCCTTCATCGGCGCCAGCACCAGCGTCGACGCGGCCGGAGTGTACCACGGTCTTGGAAAGACCTTCCCCGGCGCCACCACGCCTTTCGGCATGGTGCAGGCCAGCCCCAACACCATAACCGGCGGAGACAACGGCTCCGGCTACAGTTATGAGATGAGCTCCATCGAGGGCTTCGACCTCACTCAGATGAGCGGAGTGGGCTGGTACGGCGACCTGGGCAATTTCCTCGTGATGCCGACGACCGGTCCCATCAAGACCATAGCGGGAAAGGAAGACGGCTCGATCGAGGGCTGGCGCTCGTCCTTCGACAAGGCGACCGAGACCGCCTCCCCGGGCTACTATTCCGTGGTTCTCGAGAATTATGACATAAAAGTCGAGTGCTCGGCCACTCCCCATTGCGGGATATTCCGCTTCACCTGGCCGGAGAACCCGCTTTCAAGGATACAGGTGGATCTGGCCAGAAGGGTCGGGGGCACCTCAGAGGAGCAATATGTGATAGTCGTCGACGACCACACGATCGAGGGATGGATGCGTTGCACCCCCGAGACCGGAGGATGGGGGAACGGCGCCGGCAAGGCCCTGTACACCGTGTACTTCCACGCGGAGTTCGACCGTCCCTTCTCGACCAGGGGATTCTGGAGCGCCGACATCCCGGACGACTGGATCCGCAAGAGGGAAGAGGTGGTGAGCCTCCCCTATCTCGAGAGGGTCGCCCAGGCCGACATCATCACCGAATCCAATGAGCTGAGAGGCAAGCACTTGGGCTTCTTCTCCGAGTTCCCCACGACCAAGGGGGAGGAGTCGGTCCTGAAAGTCGGGATATCATTCGTGGACATCGAGGGCGCAAGGAATAATTTCCTCTCGGAGATAGACACCAAGGATTTCGACACCGTACGCCAGGACGCCTGGAACCAGTGGAACCGGGAACTGTCCAAGGTGGCGGTCAAGGGCGGGACCGAGTCCGAGCTCACCGTGTTCTACACGGCCCTTTACCACACCTACATCGACCCCAGGCTCTACGCCGACTGTGACGGGCGCTATGTCGGGGGCGACTACAAGATCCACGGTCCCGACCCTTCCTTCACGAAGAGGACCATATTCAGCGGATGGGACGTGTTCCGCAGCCAGATCCCCCTCCAGGCGATCATAAACCCCGACGTGGTGAACGACCTCGTCTCCTCCCTGGTGACAATGGGAGAGGAGGGCGGCAAAGGTATTTTAGAGCGTTGGGAGTTCCTGAACTCAAACTCGGGATGCATGGTGGGCAATCCGGCGGCTATCGTGATCGCCGACGCCTACGTCAAAGGTATCAGGAACTTCAACGCGGCCAAGGCCCTCGAGCTGGCCGCGAACACCTCCGTCAAGACAGGCAACTTCCCTCTCGGATGGACTCCCACATCCAACAGCATATCCGAGACTCTGGAATACGCCTACGCGGACTGGTGCATAGGGCGTCTCGCCGAGGCTATCGGGGAGAAGGCCGTGGCCGGGGAATATTATCAGAAAGCCCAGGCTTTCAGGAATATATTCGATCACGAGGTCGGATGGTTCAGGGCCAGAAAGGAAGACGGGTCATGGGGACGCTGGCCAGAGGGCGCCAGAACAATGGAGGGACTCGGATGCATCGAGAGCAACCCCTACCAGCAGGGATGGTTCGTGCCTCATGATATTCCCGGAATGGTCGAGCTTATGGGCGGGACGGAGAAAGTCCTGGCTGACCTTAAGGAATTCTTCGCCAACACTCCGGACAACCTGCTCTGGAACCAGTATTACAACCACGCCAACGAGCCCGTCCATTTCGTGCCCTTCCTCTTCAACGAGCTTGGAGAGCCATGGAACACCCAGAAATGGACCCGCTTCATCTGCGGCCACGCCTATTCCGACGACCCGGCCACCGGACTCGTGGGCAATGACGACGCCGGCCAGATGTCGGCCTGGTACGTCCTCGCGGCCGCCGGCCTGCACCCGGTCTGCCCAGGAGACACCAAGATGGAGATCACCAGCCCCGTGTTCGACGAGGTCCTGTTCACGACAGATCCCAAGTTCGCCTCAGGCAAGACCTTCACTGTCAAGGCTAAAGGCAACAGCCCGGAGAACATCTACATCCAGTCCGCAAAGTTGAACGGCAAAAGGCTGGATGTCCCCCACATCGATTTCTCCGACATCGCCGCCGGAGGTGTCCTTGAACTTAAAATGGGCCCCCGCCCCTCCGAGTGGGGGACAAAGGCTCAATAAGAGTAAGCGGTGAGGGTGTCGGCCCTGTCGGTGTAGAGGATGCCGTCGAGGTGGTCTGTCTCGTGCTGGAAGATCACGGCGGTGAAACCCTCCACTGTGTCACGGACTGTCCGGAGGGTCGAGGCGTCCTTGTAGGAGATCACGACCTTAGTGTAGCGGGGAACCATTCCCCTGAGACCGGGCACCGAAAGGCAGCCCTCCGCTCCGGGGACGACATCTCCAGAGAGAGACTCGATCCTGATGTTGGGATAGACCTCGAAAGGCTCCCCTTCCTTGTCGAAACGCTGGACCGCCACTATCCTGCGGGAAAGCCCGACCTGAGGGCCGGCTATTCCCACTCCGTCCTGGGAAGGATCGGTCACGGTGGTGACCATCTTCCCGGCCAGAGCCTGGTAGCGCTTTGTCTTGAGATCCCTGTCAGAGAAATCCGCGCATGCCTTCCTCAGGAAAAGGGAGTCCTTGCGGTCGGCGATCGTGAGCACCCTCATCACCGGGCCGGAGCCGTCGATCAAGGCCTTCTCGGCCTTCGTGAGAGAGGAGCCACCGGTGCGGGAGCAACCGAGAGAAAGCGCCAATAGCGCCATTATCGCTAATGAATATCTCATATTCCACCTCCTTGGAACAGGGCCCTGACCAAAGCGGGAACGTCCGCCACTTTAACTATCTCGATACCTTTCGTCCCGGCCTCGAAAGAGGTGAAAGACGATAGGAATATCTTCTTGAAACCGAGCCTCGCCGCCTCGGATATCCTCCTGTCCGCCTGGGCCACGGGACGGATCTCGCCGCTGAGGCCGATCTCCCCGGCGAAACAATAGTCGGACGGGACCGGGAAGTCGAAATTCGACGAGAGGACGGCCGACACCACGGCCATGTCGCAGGCGGGATCGCTGATCCTGAGGCCTCCGGCCATATTCAGGAACACATCTTTCTGGGCTAGCTTGAACCCTGCCCTTCTCTCGAGAACCGCGAGGAGCATATTCAGACGCCTCGTGTCGAATCCGGTCGCGGAACGCTGAGCCGTGCCGTAGACAGCCGAGCTGACCAGGGCCTGGACCTCGAACAGGAAGGGCCTGGCGCCATCCAGCATGACGGCCACGGCGGCCCCGCTGAGACCTTCCTCATGCATGGGAACCAGGAGCTCGGAAGGATTGGCGACCTGGCGTAGCCCCTTGCCGGTCATCTCGAAGACGGCCAGCTCGGAGGTCGAGCCGAAGCGGTTCTTGATGCTCCTCAGGATCCTGTAGGCCCCCTTGTTGTCGCCCTCGAACTGGAGCACCACATCCACGATGTGCTCCAGGATCTTGGGTCCGGCGATGGAGCCTTCCTTGGTGATATGCCCGATCAGGATGACGGGGATCCCGGTCTCCTTGGCGAAACGGAGAAGGATCGCTGCCACCTCCTTGATCTGGGACACCGATCCCGGAGTGGAGTCCACGGTCTCGGTGTACATCGTCTGGACGGAGTCGACAATCATCAGGTCAGGGTCAGTCTCACTGGCCTGTGAAATGATATTCTCGATCAGTGTCTCGCTGTAGATCACGCAGTTGGACGCGTCGCCGCCAAGCCTGTCGGCCCTCATCTTGACCTGTCTCTCGCTCTCCTCGCCTGTGACATAGAGGGTTTTCAGGGTGGGGCAACCGAGGGGGATCTGAAGGGAGAGGGTGGATTTGCCGATGCCGGGCTCTCCACCGATCAGCACGAGGGAGCCCTCGACTATCCCGCCGCCGAGAATCCTGTCCACCTCCTCGTTGTGGAGGGAGACTCTGGCCTCGTTGGTGGAGTCGATCTCGGAGAGTCTACGGGGCGCCCTTCCCTCGCCGGGAACATATCCTCTCGCTCCTCTTCCGGCCCCTAAACCTTTTCCAGTCCCTGAACCCCTTCCGGTCCCTGAGCCAGTCGAAGGGCCTATTTTCTGCTCCGTCAGGGTGTTCCACTCCCCGCAGGCTGGGCAGCGGCCCATCCACTTTGGGTATTCATTTCCGCAATTGGAGCAGAACCATACTATCTTTTCTTTCATCACATTCAATTATTTATTTTTTGTGACCGGGGAACATAATCCCATGGAAGTTCGCATTTCTCGAGATGGGAGATTCTTCCGGCGTCGAGCTGGAAGCGGAGGGCCATGCGGGGGACGTCGCGGGAGCCTTGGAGGCCGCAGGCGCCGGGGTTCATGAACAGGAAACCGAGACGGTCGTCACGGAAGACCTGGGGGATGTGAGTGTGGCCGCAGATGAATATGTCGGGATGCCACAGGTCGATCAGTTCCTTGGCGAACTCGTCGTACTGGGGCCGCTTCGGGTCGTAGGCCCAATAACTTCCCCTCCTCAGGCCGATGTGGGTCATCAGCACCCTAAGCCCCTCGCATTCAATGCGTTGGTATCTGGGATAGATCTGCCTCACGTCCAGCCCGTCACAATTCCCATAGACCCCCGTCATCGGCTTGAAAGCCTCAATGGTCGAGGCGCAGGAGAGGGTGCCGAAGTCCCCGGCGTGCCAGATCGCGTCCACCGGCTCAAGGAACTCCCTGACGTCGGAGGCGAACACCCCGTGAGTGTCGGATATGAGGCCGATCCTCGTCACGCTACAGCTTGATCACTATATTCTTCTTGTACAGAGGATAGAGCAGGCAGAAGATGACGGTGGCGAATATCAGGGCGTACAGGAGCGACATGTACTCGTTGGCCCCGAAATAGGCGCTCGAGCTGAAGTTGAAGAAGGTATAACTCTTCGCTATCACTCCTGAGAGGATAAAGGCCATCAAAGGATTCAGGCCCAGCACCTTGAAGGGGAAGAACGGCTTGGAGTGGCCCTTGATGTCAACCACATACATCAGGAAGGCGAGCGCCACCATTGCCCAGCCGCCGGCGTAGAACACGTAGGAGGCCGACCACAGGGGCTTGCTGATGGGGATCCAGATGCTGAGGATCATGGCACCCGCCAGGCAGGCGCAGCCATAGACGAATGTCCTGAGGGCGACTCGGTCGGGAGAGTTGCGCAGGCGGACCACTTCGACCGGCCCTTCGACAGGCTCAGGGACCGTAGGACACGGTTGGTGAACTTGTCGAACCACAGGGGCCGGCCCTTCGACCGGGTGGGTACCAACCCACGTGGCGGCCATGCGGTTCCTGGAGCGGATGATCATCGAGCCGATCAGGTAGCCCAGGAGGCAGGTGCAGGCCCCCGTCATCGAGCCGAGAAGACCCTCGGGGTCGAAATTGGTGCCGCTGTAGCCATGGTAGCAATGATTGCCTCCCACCAGCCACTCGTCGATCCTCATCGAGACATTCCCCTCGAGGGTGAAAGCCCCGGGATCCCTGCCGAACGCCAGGAGAATCCCGGTGTAGACGACACAAAGCGTGGCGATCGCGGCCATTATCTTACCCGGCCTCTTGAGCCAGAGCGCTATGCAACCGCCTATGGCATAGGCTATTCCGATGCGCTGGAGCACTCCGAATATCCTCTTGTGCTGGAGCCAGTAGAGATAGTTCTGCCCGAAACTCCAGGTCTCGTCGTGGAGCGAGGTCGGGAAGAAAGGGTACAGATTCAAAAGCAATCCGACCAGGAATATCATCGCTCCCCTCTTCAGCACCTTTAGATAGGCCTTGTAGTCCACTTTCTCGAACTTGGTGAACGAGAAAGCCATGGCGCAGCCCATGCAGAAGATGAAGAACGGGTACACGAGATCGGTCGGCGTACAGCCAGTCCAGCCGGCGTGGCGGAGCGGCGGGAATATCTTTGACCATGTGCCTGGATTATTCACGACGCACATGAAAGCTATGGTTATCCCCCTGAGGATGTCCAGCGATAGATAGCGTTTTTTCATATTTACAAATATAATCTTTTCACGGCGATTTGGTATCTTCGCGTTATGGAGATTTTCCACGCCGCCGAGTTTAACGGGAACATGGTGTTCCTTGACGCCGATGAGAGCGCCCACTGCGTCCGTGTTCTGAGGCACAGGACAGGGGACGAGATCACCGTGGTCGACGGGAAGGGGACCATGGCCCGCTGCCGCCTGACCGACGACTCCCCCAAGGGAGCGTCCGCCGAGATTCTCGAGAGGTTCCCTCTCTGGGGCGGCCATCCATATTCACTCACCATGGCGGTCTGCCCGGTGAAGAACAATGACAGGTACGAGTGGTTCGTCGAGAAGGCCACGGAAGTCGGTGTGGATGTGATAGTTCCGGTCATTGGAGAAAGGTCGGAGAGAAGGGTTTTCAAGACGGACCGCTCCAAGAAAATCGCCCTGTCGGCGATGAAACAGAGCCTCAAGGCGAAACTCCCCGAGGTCGAGGAGCCGGTCAGCGTCAAGGATTTCATCGCCTCCCGGAAAGAGCGGGGCGGGCTCAAACTGATCTGCTATTGCTTCGAGGGAGAGACAGAGAGAGTCTCCGTCGAGGAGGCCCTGAAAGGCCTTCCGGAAGGCTCGGACTTAACCATCATGATCGGCCCCGAGGGAGACTTCTCGCCGGAGGAGGCCCGTCTGGCGGTGGAGAGCGGCTTCCTTCCGGTCCATCTGGGGCCGTCAAGGCTCCGCACGGAGACAGCCGCCGTCACGGCCGCCACCGCGGTTTATTTACATTTCATTTAGAATATGCATAAGAAAGACATAGACAAGGTTTTGGGAGAGGCCGTCCAGACCCTACGGGAAGGCGGTGTGATCCTTTATCCGACCGACACTGTCTGGGGACTCGGCTGCGACGCCACCAACCCGGAGGCTGTGTCGAGAATATTCGGGATCAAGCGCCGGCCGGACAGCAAGTCGCTGGTTCTCCTGGCCAGCGACCTTGATCAGATAGCGCGATATGTCGCCGCGATCCCCCCGATGGCCATCGACCTCGTCGAGGTCAACGACAAGCCCATGACCATCATCTATCCCGGAGCCAAAACCTACCCTGCGCCGACTTCTCTGGTCCCTGCCTCGCCCCCGGTCCCTGTGGTTCGACAAGCTCACCAACCGGTCCCTGAGCCTGTCGAAGGGGCCAAAGCCGATAAGTACCATTTAGCGTGGAACGCCGTGGCCGACGACGGCACCGTCGGGATCAGGATCCCGATGATGGAGTTCTGCAGGAATATGGCCGGGAAACTCGGCAGGCCCGTGGTCTCCACCTCGGCGAATATCTCCGGCCAACCGACCCCTAGGATATTCAAGGACATCCCCGAGGAGATCAAGGCTGCCGTTGACTACATCGTCGATCCCCGCCTCGAGGCCGGGGCCACCGGTGAGGCGTCCCAGATCATTAAGATAGGCCTGCGAGGAGAGGTTGAGATAATAAGGCCATGATGCGGAAAGGACGCCTGGCGGCCTTCTTCTTACTTCTGCTGGCCGCCTGCTCCAAAACGGAAGAAGTTCAGGAGGAGACTTTGCCAGCCCCCGCCACGCTGAGGATTCTCTCCGAGTCGGTCGCCCTGACCCCTGGAGGCGAGGCCTACGCGGAATTCCGGATCAGCCCTTTCGAAACCCAAGTCAACAGCGACACCGGCGGTGACCGCTGCTCCATCTCGGTCTTGAACGTGACCGGGGAAGAGGTGAGTTATTTCACCGTCTCCAGGGTCGAGCCCGCCGGGAGCGACTATTCCGACAAAGGAACCTACCGGGTCTTCCTGAAGGACGCCCTTGCCAAGATTTCTTACAACCAGCGCTGCCGTGTGATTTATAAAGACGCATTCGGGAGGGTCATCTCGTCGGACGCGTTCAACGTGACCTGCAAGTGTGACGAACTCACACAATCCCTTCTGGACACCGGCCTCCCCCTGCTCCGGATCGACACGGAAGGGAAAGTCGAGCCTACTTGCGAATATGTCTCGCACCCTGAGGGCTGCAACGGGGCGGGCATCAAGAACGCCGTTAAAGTCCCCGGGGAACTGACTCTGATGAAGGGGGACAACATCCTCCACTCCACCGGTCCCTTCAAGAAGGACGAGAGCGGCATGACTCTGAAAATCAGGGGCAACACCAGCGCCTACGGGGCCAAAAAGCCTTTCAAGATAAAGCTACAGAAGAAGAAGGACCTGCTCTGCCGGGGCGATGAGAGCAAGTACAAGGATAAGGACTGGCTCCTCCTCTACTACGACGATCTCCGCATGCTGGCCGGAACCGAGGTGAACCGGAAACTGGGGATCCAGTGGACCCCCTCTTTCGAGTTTGTCAACCTCGTCGTGAACGGGGACTATCGGGGAATATACCTCCTCTGCGAGGCCGTGGAACGGAACGAGCGCTGCCGCCTGAATGTCTCCGAATCCGGCTATGTCATTGAATATGACGCCTATTGGTGGAACGAGGACGTCCATTTCACCGGCGGCTGGAACTACAGCATGGAGTACACATTCAAGTATCATGAGGACGACGAGGTCACCGGCGCCCAGATCAAGTATATTCAGGACTACATCCAGAAGGTCGAGACCTCGGTCAAGGCCGGGGACTATGACAAATACATCGACGTCCTCTCATTCGCCCGCTGGCTCCTCGGACACGATGTCCTCGGCATCCTGGACTGCGCCGGATCCAACTATTTCCTGACCAAGTACGACAACACCGCCAATTCCAAACTGATGATGGCGAACATGTGGGACTTCGACAGCATCTACCGGATGAAGGACAGCTGGTCCAACACCCACAACTGGGGAGCGAATTATTTCACCACCCTTTTGAGAAGCCCCAACACGACTTTCAAGGACACCTACATCGCTCTCTGGGAAAGCCAGTCAGTCGGCCTCTGCAAGACATTGTCAGCCTTCATGAAGAGCTTCGTGAACTCCGAGACCGGACGCGCCCTGGACGCCTCGATCCCTCTTGACAACAAACGTTGGCGCGCCTCCCACCCCACCGTCGAGCAGTCCGTCGCCACCTCCCGCGAATGGTTCGACACCCGCGGCCAATGGCTCGACGCCGCCATCACGGCGTTGAAATAGCCGGTCCCTGAGCCTCCCTGTCATCCTGAGCGAAGCGAAGAATCTCCGGTCCCTGAGCCAGCTTGCCGTGAGCTTGTCGAACGGTCGAAGGGCCGGTTCCTGAACCCAGCTGTCATTCTGAGGCAGGTTCACCTGCCGAAGAATCTGCTCTTTGCTCACTCTTTTCGCCGTTCCCGTCCCATTTTTTGGACCGGAAACAGCATTTAAGGCCATTTTTGCCGTTCCCGTCCCATTTTTTGGACCGGAAACAGCGTTTTCGTGCATTTTCGCGGCGCCCGTCCCACTTTTTGGACCGGGCAAAGCACCCGGCCATCAGACAGGAGACAGATGCCGCTTGATAATCAGTCACTTCCTATATCTCCTGTGCTTGTTGGTTGGTATGGGAGATGGCGGAACTTGCTGACAATCAAAGTCAAACTGTCTCCATCAAGACTCTTGTAGAATTCATCAACAGTGTTCCTGGAGATAGTCGGATTCCGCTCCCTGCGGTCGCGCTATCCGACTGCCGCCGCGCGGGGCGGTCTGAGCGCGAAGCGGTGGCGGCATCAGCCGCCGTGCCGGAACGTCAGCAAGATGTCGAAGACATCGAAGCAGTGAAGGCACCGCACTAGCGAAGCGTTGGGCGCGATACCCCTGAAAGGGGTCGGCTGAAAGCCGGGGGTTGAGAGGCAGAGACTATCGGAACGAAAAAAGCCACCGCTGAGGTGGCTTTTGGAGTGGAGATAGTCGGATTCGAACCGGCGACCCCATGCTTGCAAAGCATGTGCTCTACCAGCTGAGCTATACCCCCGGGACTAGTGAAAACAGGACTAGTGGAAATAAAAAAAAGCCGGGCTGGCGTCCGGCTTTCCTGTAGGCCCTGGCAGAGTTGAACTGCCGACCTCTACATTATCAGTGTAGCGCTCTAACCAACTGAGCTAAGAGCCTATATAATAATGAAAGATTAGCACTGCGAGCACATTGACTCGAGCGCCGCGTCGCCGGGGTCAAA
>JAFROJ010000010.1 GCA_017429765.1 Bacteroidales bacterium
ACGCCGCCATCATGGAGGCCCAGTTGCTGATGCTCGGATCCCAGAATATTCTCAACCCCGCCAACGGGACCCCTATCACCGTGCCTTCCCAGGACATGGTTCTCGGTCTCTACTACATCACCAAGATCAGGCCCGGCGCCAAGGGAGAGGGGATGAGTTTCTACGGGCCGGAGGAGGTCATCGTGGCCTACAACGAGAAGGCCATCGACATGCACGCCAAGATCGGCGTGAGGCTCCCTGTCGACAAGAGGGATCCCTCCAAAGGTGAGCGTCTTGTCCAGACGACAGCCGGACGAGTCATTGTCAACCAATATGTTCCCGAGGAGGTTCCCTATGTCAACGAGGTGCTTGGAAAGAAGCCTCTGCGCAAGATCATCACCGAAGTCATCAAGAACACCGGTGTGACCCGCACGGCCCAGTTCCTCGACGACATAAAGAACCTTGGTTATGACCAGGCTTTCCGCGCCGGTATCTCCTTCAACCTTGGGGACGTTATCATTCCCGCCGAGAAATCAGAGCTCATCGAGAAGGGTTACAAGCAGGTCGAGGAGGTCAAGAACAACTACGCAATGGGTTTCATAACCAACAACGAGCGTTACAACAAGGTCATCGACCTCTGGACAGCCATCGACAACAGGCTCACCGGCATAGTCGAGAAGCAGATCTCCGCTGACCAGCAGGGCTTCAACCCGGTGTTCATGATGTTGGATTCCGGAGCCCGCGGCTCGACTCAGCAGATCAAGCAGCTTTGCGGCATGCGAGGCCTCATGGCCAAGCCGCAGAAATCCGGAGCCTCCGGAGCCGAGATCATCGAGAACCCTATCATCTCCAACCTTAAGGAGGGAATGACGGTGCTCGAGTACTTCATCTCGACCCACGGCGCCCGTAAGGGTCTTGCCGACACCGCCCTCAAGACAGCTGACGCTGGTTACCTCACCAGCCGTCTGGTCGACGTCTCCCACGACGTGATCATCACGGAGGAGGACTGCGGCACCCTGAGAGGCCTTATCGCCACCGCCATCAAGAACAAGGACGAGATCGTCGAGTCACTCGGAGAGAGGATTCTCGGACGCACCTCCGTCCATGACATCTTCAACCCGCTGAACGGCGAGCTCATCATCAAGGCCGGCGAGGAGATCCGCGAGGACACCGCCGCCCTGATCGATTCCCTCCCGATCGAGCAGGTCGAGATCCGTTCGGTCCTCACCTGCGAGTCCCGCAAGGGCGTCTGCGCAAAGTGCTACGGACGCAACCTCGCGACAAGCAGGATGGTCGAGAAGGGCGAGGTCGTCGGCGTTATCGCCGCCCAGTCCATCGGAGAGCCCGGAACACAGCTGACCCTCCGTACATTCCACGTCGGTGGAACGGCGTCCAGCACGGCCGCCGACTCCTCCATCGAGTCGAAGTACGACGGAAAGGTCGTGTTCGAGGAGCTCAGGACCATCCAGAAGGTCGGAGAGGACGGTGAGGTCCAGGACATCGTCGTCAGCCGCATGACCGAGGTCAGCATCATCGACGAGAACACCGGCATCACCTATTCCCACTACGACGTTCCTTACGGCTCAAGGCTGTACTTCAAGGACGGGGACAAGATCAAGAGGGGCGACCTTCTCTGCGAGTGGGATCCTTACAACGCCACGACCATCGTCGAGACCGCCGGTACGGTCCGTTTCGACAACCTCATCGAGGGTGTCACCTACCGTGAGGAGATCTCCGACGAGTTTGCGATCAATAAGGACAAGGTCATCATCGAGGCCAAGGACAAGACACGCAACCCGTCTATCATCATCCTCGACGCCGATGGTAATCAGCTCAAGCAGTACAACTTGCCTGTGGGCGCCCACATCATCCCGAACAACGGCGACAGTGTGAGTGTCGGTGACGTGATCATCAAGATCCCACGCGCCATCGGTAAGTCCAGCGATATCACCGGAGGTCTGCCCAGGGTCACCGAGCTGTTCGAGGCCAGGACCCCTTCCGCTCCCGCCATTCTTTCCGAGATCAACGGAGAGGTGCTCATGGGTAAGGTCAAGAGGGGCAACCGCGAGATCATCGTCAAGAACAAGGCCGGTTTCGAGAAGCACTATCTCGTGCCCACGACCAAGCAGATCCTCGTGCAGGAGAACGACTACGTCAAGGCCGGCACCAAGCTGTCCGACGGAGGAATATCCCCGACCGACATCCTCAACATCCTCGGACCCGTCAAGGCCCAGGACTACATCGTCAACGAGGTTCAGGCCGTTTACCGCTTGCATGGTGTGAAGATCAACGACAAGCACTTCGAGATCATCGTGCGCCAGATGATGCGCAAGGTCCAGATCACGGATCCCGGCGACACCGAGTTCCTCCACGAGGAGCTGGTGGACAAGTGGGATTTCATGGACACCAACGACCGCATCTTCGGCAAGTCCTATGTGCTTGATCCGGGCGACAGCCAGAAGTACATGCAAGGCGACATCGTCGATCCTCGCGACATGAGGAACGAGAACTCGTCGCTGGAGCGTCAGGGTCTCAAGACAATGGTCACCCGCGACGCGAAGCCGGCCACGGCCAAGCTCGTGCTTCAGGGTATCACCAGGGCCGCTCTCCGCACCAACAGCTTCATCTCCGCGGCCTCCTTCCAGGAGACCACCAAGGTGCTCAGCGAGGCCGCCATCAGGGGTCGCGTCGACTACCTCGAGGGCCTCAAGGAGAACGTCATCTGCGGTCACCTCATCCCGGCCGGAACAGGCCAGAAGGAGTTCCAGGACATCCTGGTCGGCCGCAAGGACGAGTACGAGGCTCAGATGAGCGAACTCTAGAACAACCGTCATGAAAAAAGATCCGGCTCTTGAAAGGCCGGATTTTTTTCATATATTTACGAATATGAAAGAAAGGATACAGCGGTTCGGGCGGAGCCTGAGCGCGATGGTGATGCCGAACATCGGCGCCTTCATAGCGTGGGGACTGATCACCGCGTTGTTCATACCGGGAGGATGGTACCCCAACGAGAGTCTCGCCAAGCTGGTCTCCCCCATGCTGAAATACCTCCTTCCCACCCTGATAGCGTTCACGGCGGGAAAGAACGTCGGAGGTTACCGCGGAGGGGTGGCGGGAACTGTGGCCGCCATGGGCGTGATAATCGGGACTGAGACCCCCATGTTCCTCGGGGCCATGATCATGGGCCCCATAGCCGGCTGGTGCGTCAAGCGATTCGACAAACTGGTCGAGGGGAAGGTCAAGGCCGGCTTCGAGATGCTTGTGGACAACTTCTCCCTGGGGATCATCGCCATGCTCCTCTCGATCACCGGGTATCTCCTTATCGGGAACGTGGTCGACCACCTGACCAACCTCCTGAGCTCCGGTGTCGACTGGATGCTTGCCCACAAGATGAATCCCCTCCTGGCAGTGCTGGTCGATCCCGCCAAGGTCCTGTTCCTCAACAACGCCGTCAACCACGGCATCATGACCCCTCTGGGGATCCAGCAGGCGGCCGAGATGGGCCAGTCCATGCTATTCCTTGTCGACCCCAATCCAGGGCCGGGCCTGGGCATCCTGCTCGCCTGCTGGGCCTTCGGCAAGGGGATGACAAGAGACTCGGCCCCGGGCGCCGTCGTGATCCAGCTGTTCGGAGGAATCCACGAGATCTATTTCCCCTACGTCCTCGCGAGGCCTATCCTCCTCCTGGCCGTGATGCTGGGGAATATCTTCTCGCTTCTCTTCTTCACCATCACAGGGTTCGGGCTGGTGGCCCCGGCGTCCCCCGGGAGCATCATCTCGATCATATTGATGTCCCCTAAAGGCAGGCTATTCATAGGAATATTGGGAGTTATTATCGGGACAGCAGTGTCCTTCCTCCTGGCTATCCCTATGGTCAAGGCCAGGCCTGATTTCCAAGGCGAGGAAGAGTCCCCTGCCAAACCCGAGACCCCCGGGGAGGCTCTCCCGGCCCTCCGCGGCGACATAAGGAAGATCGTTTTCGCGTGCGACGCTGGAATGGGTTCCAGCGCGTTGGGCGCCACCCGCTTCAAGGCTAAACTCCTTAAAAACGGCATCGAGGGGATCACCTGTGTGAACTCCGCCGTCGACACTATCCCCCCTGACGCTGACATCGTGGTCTGCCAGAGCGTCCTGGCCGGAAGAATCCGCGGCCACGAGGTCGTCCAGATCACCAATTTCATCTCCGACCCCGCCCTCGACACCCTGGTAGAGCGGCTGAAAGCGCCTCAAACCCCTGTGCTCAGTGTCAGGAATATCCTCACCGGGCTGCCGTCAGAGAGCAAGGAGGAGGCCATCCTCCGTGCGGGAAGGATTCTTGAGGAGAATGGCTATGTCGAGAAGGGTTACGCCGAGTCGATGCTGGAGAGGGAAAGGCTGACCACCACCTACATGGGGATGGGAGTGGCCATCCCGCACGGGACATCGGAAGCTAAAGGCAAGGTGAAAAGCAGCGGAATTTCCGTCCTTCAATATCCGGAAGGCATTGATTTCGAGGACGAGAAGGCCTATCTGGTGATAGGGATAGCCGGCAAGGGAGACGAGCATCTCGACCTTCTCGCCAAAGTCTCCGGAGCCCTGGAAGACGAGGAGACCCTCGACTTCCTGTCCCACACCGAGGACAGCTCAGGAATATTCGAGAAACTGAAATGAGATGATAGCCAAGAAAACCACCATCAAGGCTCCCGAAGGCCTTCACGCCCGGCCCGCGGGAGAGCTGGTCAAGCTCGCCAAATCTTTCCCCGGCACCAAGACACTGATCTCCAACGGGGCACGGGAGGTCAGCGCCGCCAGCGTCCTGTCCATCCTCAGCCTGGCTCTTAAGAAAGGGACAGAGGTGGAAGTGAAGGCCGAAGGACCCGACGAGGAAAGCGCGGTCAACGCTCTGGCCGGTTTTCTGGACAGCCTGGAAGGATAGCTATGGAAGGAAGGTTCGCGACAGGAAAAGCGTGGATCCTTGACCGCGGCTCCGGCTCCGGGCGAGGAAGCGGAAGGACTCTTGAGGAAGCCTTTGACCTTGAAAGCGAAAGGTTGAAGGCCTTCATCGAGGACAGTCCTGTCCCTGAGGTGTTCTCAGCCCATCTGGAAATGCTTGAGGATCAGTTGCTTCGCGACACCATTCTGAGAAATGTGTCGGGAGGCATGGTACCCGTCGACGCTGTGATTGCCGCGGAGGACGAGATCATGGGACTGTTCCTGGGAATCGATGACGAGTACCTGCGTTCCAGGGTTGACGATGTCCGGGATGTCTGCCAAGGCCTGATTGACTGCCTTGAAGGAGCATCCCCAAACTCCTATGAGAGCCTTCCGCCAGACGCCGTGGTTGTCGCCGAGGAACTGTTCCCCTCCGACACAGCCATGATGGATCTTGATAAGGTGAAAGCGTTCGTGACAGCCAAAGGCAGCCCCACCAGCCACGTCCGCGTCATAGCCCGGAGCCGGGGCATTCCAGCCGTCACCGGGGCTGACATCAGCGGGATCAGAAGCGGGGATCTCCTGCTGGTCGACGAGGCCAACGGGACAGTCGAGGTCAACCCGACTGAGGAACGGCTAGAGGCGGTACGCTCAATGAATAGGGGCGTCAGCGTTTTCCCGGAAGAGGCCAGGCGGGCGGTACTGGACTCTGGCGTGAAGGTTCTCGGTAACGCCGGATCTATCAAGGAGATAGAGGCCGTGATCGGCGCCGGGGCGGAGGGGATCGGTCTGTTCAGGACAGAATTCCTCTTTCTCGGAAGCGACAACCTCCCCTCCGAGGAAGAGCAGTATCAAATCTACAAAAAGGCCGTGGAGGCCTGCCAGGGCCGCCCTCTCACCATAAGGACCATGGACATAGGCGGCGACAAGACCGTCCCCTGCCTGAATCTGCCTAAGGAGGACAATCCCTTCCTTGGGATGAGGGGCATAAGGCTCTCACTCTCAATGCCGGAGCTCTTCAAGGAGCAGATCCGGGCGATCCTGAGGGCCAGTGCCCTCGGCAAGGTCAGGATCATGCTCCCGATGGTCTCCCGGGTGAGCGAGGTCATCCAGGCCAAGGCACTCGTGAAAGAGTGCGAGGCCTCTCTTGAAGCCTCGGGTACAGCCTTCGGAAAGAACATAGAGATAGGGGTGATGATCGAGACCCCGGCCGCGGCTTTCGTGGCCGACCTCCTGGCTTGTGAGACAGACTTTTTCAGCGTCGGGACCAACGACCTCACCCAGTACGTGATGGCGGCCGACAGGGGCAACGCCTCCGTCTCCTACCTTCTCGACCCTCTGGACGACGCGATGATCCAGGCCTTGAGAATAGTGTTCAAGGCTGCCCGGGAGAAGGGTGTCCCGGCGGGTGTTTGCGGAGAGGCGGCCTCGGAGCCCAAGGTCGCCCCGGTCCTTTGCGAGATGGGCGCTGACAGCCTGAGCCTCGGATCCCCCGCCCTCATCGGGGAGCTTAAGGGAAGCGATTGAATATCACAGGGTTAACTATCGAACCTCCAAAGAGAAACCTTCGGGCAGATCAGCCTCGTATTCCATATTCGCCGGAAGCTTGATTGAGACTACCTTCCGGTCACTCGTGTTCTCGAAACTGACCGTTATCGTCCCGCGTATGGTGGGCAGTGTCATCTCGGCCCGCTCAAGAGTTCCGGGTCGGGGGGCTATCCGGACTTTCGCGAAACCGGGCTCCACCGGGGTCACGCCCATGAGTTTGAACGGGATGATGTTCCCGGGCGCCGCGCCCCAGAGATGGTTCCAGTCCTGATTGGGCTTAAATGAGTCGTCCCAGGCCTCCAAAGTTATGGTCGAGCCCACCCGGAGCATGTTGTACCAGCTCCTTAAAGACTTGTCAGTCATTAGCTTAAGCGCCTCATCTCCGGCTCCCCCGTCGTAGAGAGCCTCAAGAAGGAACTGGGATCCGTAGACGCTGCACGCCATCCCCTTGGAGACAATATATTCAGTGACAGGCTTCACATACTTGTCCGGCACGAGCCCGAAGAGCAGGGCGAACATGTTGGAATGGAGCGAGGAGTGGTCAGTCCCCGGACCGTCGATGTAGCGGCGACGCCTCTTGTCAAGGAAGGTCTTGTTGAAGGCGGCCTTCAATCTCTCGGCCCTGGCATTCAACTCGGCCTCGTCCGACTTCCGGCCTGTCACGCCGGCGGCCTTCCCCATCAGGACCAGAGCCCTGAAGGCGTAGGCGTTCACCACCGCGTTGTAGTCGGTGTAGACGAAGCCGTCATCCTCCCCGCCGTAGCCTGGAGCCAGGCCCAGGGAGCCCGAGTGCGGCCAATCCACGATGTCACGGATCTTATCTTTCCTGTTGATAGAGGCCAAGAACGCGGGATCCTGCTCCTTTATCGTGGTGCTGATCAGGCCGTTAGACTCTGTCAGGCTCTCAAGGCAATGTTCCCGGAGAACATCATACCGACTCTCCAGAAGACGCTTGTCACCCGTGAAAAGATAGTCGTTCCACGCCATCAGGACCGACTGGAGAATCCATTCCGTCGGCCAGGTCGGATGGTCGAGGAGGTACTCTATGGTACGGCGTGAGAGAGTGTATTCCCTGTCCGCCCCGTAATGGCAGAGCTGGCTGATCAGGGCGTCGGCCTCATAGGGAATCCTCTCCCTGTCACCGTCCACGAAGAGTCCGGTGAACGACGTGGCCTTCACCGAATAACGGCAAAGCGACCAGATCCTGTTAAGAAGATCGTCCGCGCAGGAGAATGACGCTGCCTCTGTATCGAAAGGATAGTTCACTACAATCCTGGTCACGTCCCAAGGCGTAAGATGCTTCGAATAACCCTCGATCTCACAATAACGGAAAGGCATCACCTCCCCGATGTAATCCGGCATCTTCACGGCGTCCCGGCCGGTGTTCCTCTTGTCCGGCGGGATAATTATTGAGTAAGAGTTGGTTCCCTTCGACAATGGAATGGTGAACATCCGGTAGCGGACGGTGGTTGTAGGGTTCCTGAGAACGCCCCCGTCCTCGACCCGTTCGCCCAGATGCACCCTGACGGTGTCCCGTCCCGTCTCCGAATAGAGCCTCAGGCGTAACTGCCCGAAAGCGTCCCTGCCGAAATCGTAAAGATAAGAGCCGTCCCCCGTACGGGAAACGACAGTGGTGAAAATGTCCTCCTTCACCAAGGGATATGAAGGGGTTGCGTATTCATCGAGGCTCGCTGCAGTGAGGAACGATTTGATCTCGGACCAGTCGCTCTCCCCGCCGGTGTCGGTCTTGACCTTGACCCTCCAGTGATAGACCTTCGAAGGTTCCAGCGGGCTTCCTGAATATGGCACCGCGACGGAGCTCCCGTCCTCCACCCAGCCGCTGTCCCACTTGTCCCCGACAAGGTTCATCGCCGCCTCTTCCGACTCGGAGAGGATCACCCTCCACGCGGTCTGCCTGGCGGGATAGGTTCCGGGTACAATCCAGCCGAAGGTAGGGCGGGAGGAGGCGACCGCCACTGTCTGGAAATCCCCTTTTACCTCACCCAAGTCACTCAGTGTCAGGCTGGTGGCATATCCCCAGGACCAAACCTTCTGGGTGTGCTCCACCATGTCCGTCATCAGGCCTGACGGCCTGTGATCCTGTCCGTGGGCGACCGAGGGCAGAATCAACGCCAGGGCCGCGGACAAGCGTAATAGAAGTGAAACCCGTCTCATTTCTCTTGTTCTTTGAATTATAAATATAATAAACATCCCTCGGAATTCGCTATATTTACAAGACTAAAACAGATCTCCATGAGAAAGTTATTGATAACCCTAGCGATCGCGCTTGGCGGCCAGCTCGCCCTCGCGCAGGCTCCGGCCATCGCTCCCGACCAGGCGACCCTCACCGCCCCCTTCAGCTCCGCCGACGAGGCCGCCTTCATGAGACCCGACAAGGTCTTCTATCCCGAGACATGGTTCCACTTCATCGGAGGGAACGTGTCCAAGGAAGGCATCGACGCGGATCTTCAGGCCATCGCCGACGCCGGGATATCCGGCGTCCAGTGGTTCCACGGGTATTTCGGAGGCCCCTGGCCCGGCACGAATCACCAGCTCACGACCCTTTCCCCCGAGTGGGAGGAGATGGTAGCGTACCTTGGCCGCAAGGCGGAGAGCCTCGGACTGCGGTTGACCATACAGACCTGTCCCGGCTGGTCCATGGCCGGAGGTCCCTGGATCGAGCCGGAGAACGCGATGAGGGAACTCGTCTGGTCAAGGACTGACATCCCGGCCGGACAGAAAGCCTCGGCTCCTCTTCCGAAGGGACAACCCGACGCCCAAGCGTGGAGAGACTACCGGGACATCCGTGTCCTGGCCTTCCCCACCCCTCTGGGAGACACCGGGGAACCCCTTAAACCTGAGAACGTCTCAGGCGGGGACGAGGCCTGGAAGTCATTGATAGAGGGGAATAATCCCAGAAGTGTCAACCTGGAGGCGGGATCGACCGTCACGGCCTCGTTCACCCTTCCTAAAGGAAGCGTGATCCGCACCCTGTCACTTCCCCCCGTGGGCGCTTTCTCCCACAACTTCTGCTATGATCCGGGAATACATGTCCGGCTTCTCGCCCTGGACAAGTCGGGAAATGAGAAAGTCCTTGTGGACGCCAACCTCCCGATGAGTAACTGGCAGGACGGCAACCCCAACGACATGGAGTTCGCCTGCGAGGAAGTCAAAGACGCCGAGAGCTACATATTCTCGATCACCAACGCCCATCCGGCGAGTGTCAACTTTGTCCGCTTCTATTCCGCCTCACGCAAGAACAGCTGGAGGGGAGAAGCCGGTTGGTCATTGATAGCCAAGGAGTTATACCAGGAGCACACCGAGCGGGATCCCCTGTCTTTCGTCAAGACAAAGGACATCATAGACATCACCGACAAGATGGACGACGACGGCCGTCTGGACTGGACAGCCCCCAAGGGAGACTTCCCGGAAGGAAAATGGACAGTGCTGAGGATAGGCCATGTCAATCCCGGCAGACGAAACTCCCCGGCCCCTCCGGAGGCCACCGGCTGGGAGTGTTCCAAATTCGATCCTAAGGGAGCCGAGATCCAGTTCGCCAACTACGTGGGGATGCTTCAGGACGGGCCGCTTGGCGGCAGGGCAGGAGGAATGCTGATGGACAGCTGGGAGTGCAAGACCCAGACCTGGACAGACACCATGGAGGAGGATTTCCGGAACTCCGCGGGCTATTCCCTTAAGGAAAGGATCCCCGCCCTCATGGGCTATGTTCTTGACAGCGACGAGGAGACAAGCCGCTTCCTGATCGACTGGAGGAGGACTGTCAACGAGCTGTACTGCGAGAATTTCTTCAAGAGGATGACCGACCTGGCCCACGCCAAAGGGATGGAGGTTCAATATGAGACCGCCGGAAGCGACGTCGTGACGATGGATCCTATGGAATATTTCAAGTACGCCGACGTCCCTATGTGCGAGTTCTGGCAGCCCTTCACGGAGGGATATGTCGGAGATCTCGATTTCAAGCCAATTCATCCCACAGCCTCCGCCGCCCACATCTACGGCAAGCCGAGAGTGGCCTCCGAGAGTTTCACGAGTTTCTCCCTGACTTGGGACGAGCACTGGCAGATGCTGAAGGAGGTGGCCAACTTCAACATGGCCGAGGGCGTGACACACAATGTGTTCCACACCTACACCCACAATCCCCAGATCGACTTCCTGCCCCCGGGGACCAGCTTCGCCAACAGCATCGGCACCCCCTTCCTGAGAGGCCAGACCTGGTGGAGATACATGCCTTATTTCACATCCTACCTCGCGAGGACCAGCTACCTGCTTGAACGCGGCCGCCCCGTGACCACAGTGCTTTGGTATCTCGGCGACGAGGTCGGCCACAAGCCCTCGCAGTACACCGGGAGCGGGAAGCGCCAGTCCGGAGACATCCGCTTCCCTGACGGTTTCAAATACGACTACTGCAACCCTGACGCCCTGCTGAACCGCCTGAGCGTCGTTGACGGCAAGATAGTCACCCCTGAAGGAATATCCTACGAGGTTCTGTGGATTCCCGAGAACGAGAGGATGCTGCCCGAGACCATCGAGAAGATCGGGGAGCTCATAAAGGCCGGAGCCAGAGTTATTTCCAGGGCTCCGGTGGCTCCCGCCACCCTCAACCCGACCGAGGCTGACCGCTTCGGCGAGGCTGTCGAGGCCGTCTGGGGCGGGACCGCTGAAGGTAAGGTCAACCGACTCGGAAAGGGAAGACTCGCTGTCGGGATGGATATCGCCGACGCATTGAAAGCATTCGGCCTCAAACCCCACATCCAGGACAACGGAGCCGAGATCATCTGGTCCGAGAGAGCGATAGACGGGGCTCGCTGGTACTACATAGCCGCCCCTGTCGGGGAAGGGTTCAAGGGGACAATCAAGCTCGAGGGGAAAGGCAAGGCCGAATGGTGGGATCCCGTCGAGGGAACCGCCCGTTCGCTCAAGGCCCGCGGTCTTGGCCGGATGAAGAAGGTTCACCTTGAACTCGAGAAGGCCGAAAGCGGTTTCGTCGTGTTCAGGAGCGACTCCCCGGGCGCCAAGGCCAAGGCTTTCGAGAAGACTGTCCCTTCAGGCAGGATCGCCGTCGGGAACTGGACCGTCAAGTTCCCCGAGGGCTGGGGAGCCCCGACCGAGCCGGTCGCCCTTGACGAGCTGAAACCTTGGAAGGATCTCGATCTCGGCGACGAGGGCAAGGCCTTCTCGGGAACAGCGACCTACCAGGCCGTCTTCAACGCCAGTAAAGACCAGGTCGGAAAGGATCTCTTCCTGAATCTCGGGAATGTGGATTTCATCGCCGACGTCAAGGTCAACGGGAAGAGCGCCGGGGTTCGCTGGACAGAACCTTACCGCCTGAACATCAAGGATTTCGTCCAGGAAGGAGAGAACTCCCTGACTGTCGATGTGACCGGCACATGGTACAACCGCCTGGCGTACGACGCCTCCCTGCCGGAGGCCGCTCGCAAAACCTGGACGATCGCCGGCCCGGCGGCCGGAAGTCCACTTCACGACTCCGGACTCCTCGGCCCGGTTGTCATTGAATATTAACGGATAACCAGCGTCCAGCCCCGCTTGCCGCCTACAGTGAGCGGGGCATCTGGACGGAAAGTGGTCTCATCCTGGAAATTATGGATCGCCGGGGCCGTGACTGTCGCCTTGGCGGGGTCTATGCCCAAGGCCTTCCAGTCGATCTCCAGCCTGACAGTCTTGTCCTTGGACGAGAAATTCCCGACAGAGACTATCGCGAGACCGTACTTCTGATAGACAGTCGCCTTGACCTCGGGATCTGACGAGCGCACAGGGCAGTCCGGATCCCAGTAGCCAAGCATCCTCGCGTCCTGGAGACCATATTCCTGCTGGAACATCCACATCGGGACGGGAGATTTATTCCCATCCGCGTCTGTCCACGAATGACGGGCGGTTGTGCCGTAGACCATCCCCAGGAACCTGTTACCCCCGTCCTGGAGCATCTCGCTCATCACGCCGAAGGGGATGCCGGAGAAGGTCACGAGCCACTCGTCCGGGGACATCTTGTCGTACTGGAAACTCTCGCCGAACCACAGCCTGTCCACATAGGGGAAGAACTCCACGTACTGGTTAGCCGGGCCCTTTGAGTACCAGGTGTTGGAGTGGAGGTCGATCAGGGCGCCGTCGTGGTAACGCTCCAGGATCTTGCGCAGGCGCTTGATCGTGACCCGGTCGCAGGAGACGTCGTCCATGTACAAGCCATCCAGGTCGTAGTTCTCTTCCATCCACCTCACTCCCTCAAGGAAATAATTGATGTACCGTGAGTTACCCACCATCTGCAAGGCCGGGTCGGAGTCCCCTTTCCAGAAGCCGTCGAGAGAGGTGTACCAGGCCGGCCAATAATCCTCGACAAGGTGCTCGCAAAGCCAGGCGTTACCGTCCCCGGCGCCGGTCTCAAGAATCTCGTGACCGAGGCTGCGGAAAGCGTACACCTCCTCGCAGTGGGCGGAAAGTTCCCTGATGGTGTAGTACAGTTTCACCTTCCTGCCGTTCTCGTGGTTATGCCTGATGAAAGAGATGAGGGAGTCCCTGACGATGAACGGATAGTTGATGTAGGGGTTCAGGCGCTGGGCGTGATGGATGTTGGCGATGTTGGCCCCATCCTCCGCCGCCTTGTCGAAATCCGCCGGGTCGGCGTGGAAGAACCTCATGGAGAATTGCTTGGAGGGGTCAAGATCCTTGACCGGAGTGAACATCAGGTTGAACTCGAGACACTTCGGCTCCTTCCCGATGACAGTCCTCCCGGTCGAGGCGACGACCTTGGACGGACCTCCCTTGGCTCCGGAGAAGGTCAGTTCGCCGGCGCCGCCGTTGAACCAGAATGGAGAAGGTTTGGTGCCGAACGCCCAGAGAAGCGGGCCGTTATAATCCCCGCCACGGAACTCTGTGTGCATCCCGGCCTTGACCCCGCCGATCCAGTAGCTGTCGTAGGGCCCGGACCAGTCCCAGGAATAGGACGCGGGGCGGAATCTCCCGTCGAAACCGGCCCCGATGAGGTACTCGGAGGAGTAGGCGGAATATGACGTCTCGAGCCTGATGTCCCTTACCTCCATCTCCCGCTCGGAAGAGAGGTTGATCTTGTAGCTCATGTGCCCGTCATATTCCATATTCCCGCTCAGGTCGAAGGAGATTCCGTCCTGACGGGAGGAAGCCGTCCAAGTCACGAGACCGGAGGCCTCCTTCTTTATCTCAAGGTTGCCGGAGGCGAAGACGATGTCTCCCGAGGCGGTCGAGACGACCAGTCTTTGAGGGGCGCTGAATATGTCGATCCCGTTGGTCCTGGCCTCCGCGACCATCCCGGAGCCGTCAAGGATAGCGGTCTTCCCGGTCGCCTCGACTTCCCGGCCGTTGACAGTCATCTCATTGTAGATCTCGGTCGGCTCGTCATCCAAGGCTATCGTGGAGTTGAGCCAGCGGAGCCTCGCGTGACGCCAAACCTCTGAATCGCCCTTGTCCCCAAGAACCTTGGGGGACACTTTGATGGCAAGGTCAATAACCTGAGGATCAACGCCTTCCGCAGCAACCGTGACCTTCCCCCTATAGGTCCCGGGCCTGGCGTCCTCAGGGATCTGGACCCCGCACCAAAGAGGCTGGATCCTGTCTTTCGGGACATCCAAGGCGAACTCGATATGGCTACCGTCCCAAGATGTGCCTTCCTGGTTGAAACAGGTCAAGTCCCCCGCGCCGATGACTGAGCCACCGTTATTCAGGTCAGAGAAAGAGACCTTGAGATTCTTCAGTTCCTTCCCTGTCGCCCAGACTCCCAGCTGCCAGGTGTAGTACTCATTACGCATGGCGAGACCCTTGAAGGAAGCCTCGGGGACCTTTGTCCATTTGACCGGAAGAATACCGCGGAACTGGATGGGGAAAGCCCTGTCCTCGGGGAACACCATCATGTCTCCCGCGGCAGCCTTGACAGCGGCGACCTCATCCGCGGTCGCCGCCAAGCCCATCGGGGTCCAGAAATGGAAGCGAGAGACGCTCTCGAAACACTCCACCTCCGCCTCGGGGATCTCTCCCGCGGCGCCCGCCTGGGCGACCCAAGAGGGATCGGCCTCATATTCAGGGGCGAGGTAATCGGAGACATTGTTGTACCACGTCTGCCACTTGAAGGGGAGATAGTAGATGAAATACTGGCCGGCGCCGGAGGAAGGCCTGAAGACCACCTCCCCGTATTCACCGGTCAACTTATTGACTATCACATCTTTGATCTCGTTCCCGGAAGCGTCTGTCACTATGATTCTTTTGGTCTCGGGCTTCAGGTCAGGGCGCCTCCAGGGAAGTTTGGTGACAACCGCGGGGGCCTCACCGGACACGGTCACCACGGCCCTGTGATTTCCCCTCTGGTCTATGGTCCAGGGGGTGCCGGTCACTTTGAACGGGATACCGTCTGGAGCGAATGCCTCGTACCTGCTGTCCCCGTCGGGGTACTCTCCGGAACCGGAGCAACCGGCCAAAGCCAGGGTCAGAACCGGGATCATCCAAAACAGTCTCTTGAGCATATTCATTTATTCTTTAATCGGCGTAATAACTGGAATAATTGTCCGACTCCCGGACAACGCGGCGGAACTCCTCGATCTCCTCGGGCCTCATTCTCGCCCTCTCTTTCCAGGAGTCCTCCCCAAAGACGCCAGCCTCGCTGTAGTCGAATGGCTTGAACCCGATCTTGCGGGCTGTCTTGAGGCTCTTGAAGGTGAAGTCCCCGCGGAGGGGATCCTTGAACATCGGGTCCGCGACAATGGTCTTGGGATCACGGAGTTTCCGGAACTCCTCCAGGGACATCCCGTCGAAAGTGGGATGGCTGTCCGTTATGTCCCAGAAGCAGTTACGGTCGAAATCCGCCTTGCCCATCCTCCAGGCCTCCTGATTGCCGATCAGGGGAAAACCGTCCGCGAGGATGATGTTGCTCTCGAAGGTGAAGGAACGATGATCCTCGATCCTTGTCCATTGCAAAAGCTGCCACTCGCCCCACGCCAGGATATTGTTGCGGATGATGTTGTCTTTTCCGTAGTGCTGGTGGAAGCCTCCGCATTTGCAAGCGTAGACCAGGTTGTTCTCCATCACGATGTCCGTGCTGCCCTCGTCGGTGTAGAGCCCCCAGCCGCCATAGTCATGCGAGTAGACATCGTGGATGACATTGTCGTGGACGGTCGTTCCTGGCTGAATACCAAGGGTATAGACTCCTCCCATGTCGTCCAGCTCGCCCCAGCCGAGATGATGGATGTGGTTCCATCCGATCTCGTTCCCGAACGATTGGCTCTTGCCGTATCCCCAGACCCATCCCACCGAGACTCCGGTGTAGCGAAGGTCGCAGATGTCATTGTGGAGAGCCTTGGTCCCGGACGACTCCCTGATCAGCAAGCCGACCCCCGAGGGGAAGACCTGGCCTCCCTTACGGATAATGTTGTTCACCACGCTGACCCCTTGGGAATAGTCGATCTTGATCCCTCCGCCGCCAAGGTCGTAGAGGAAGGAACGGGTCACGGAGCAGTCCCGGGAGCGGTTGAAGGAGATGGCGTAATTACCCGTGTGCTGGATCTCGCAATTATCCAGGACAATGTTCTCGGCGTCCTCGACAAAGACCGTCCCGTCCAGATGGGCGGCCGCCTGGTAGGGGGTGGTCCCCTTCGCAGGAAGGACGTAAGAGGTGTGCTGGAAGGAGAGGTTCCTTAGCGTTATTCCCGTGGCGGGCCTGTCCTTCCCACCCTTGATGACCACAAGGTTCCTCAAGCCCGGGGCGAAGGCGAGAGCGGTCTCGGGGCTCTCTCCCTTCCTGGGAATATAAGTCAGTTCTCCGTCACTCCCTAGAAACCATTCTCCGGGAGCGGTGAGGGCTCCCCTGTAATTCTCCAGACGGAACCTGTTGTGGTTGCTGTACATCCCGTGGAGCCTTGTGCCGTGGACATAGACGAAGCCTGAGTCCGGATTGACGTAATCAATGTTCTTGTAAGTGTTGTCCCAAGACTGGAAGAGCAGGATCCTCATGTCATTGTCCTTCAGGTTAGAATCGGACCAGACCCCGGCGTTCACATCCTTGAGACTCTTAAGATTCCCGGGATCAGTGGAATAGCGCTGGACATAGTAGCCGTAGCCGTCTCCCTTACCCTCTGTCTCCACCGGGGTCTGGTCCACCTGGCCTATCACGTCGAAAAGCCCCTTGTCAGGAGTCCGCGCGAGAACCGCCCTCTCCCCGTTCACATAGAGTTGCTGGAAGACCCGGCCGTACTTCACCACCTCGGGGACCTTGGTTCTCCACCACCCTTCAGGAGTCACCTCCCATCCACCGATGGAGTATCCGCCGCTGATGACCGGGATGTCCTCAGCGTCACCCTCTATGACAAGAGGATGGGTCTCGGAGGAGGAAAGGAAGACCGGCTCGTCAAGGAAATAGGTTCCGGAGGCCACATGGACGCGCACTGTGTCTTTCCCGGGCAGGTTCCTGGCCTTCTGGACCGCGCTCCCGATCGAGGGAAGCGGGTCCGAGGCAGTCCCCTCGGCGGAGGCGGAGCCCTCAGGTGAGACATAGATGATGTTCTGGGCCGCGGCGGTCAGGCAGCATATAGCCGCGGATGTGATGACAAATAGTTTCCTCAGCATATCCCTATTCATTTAACACGTTCTGAAATTAGCCATTTTTCCCGGACAAAACAATTATTCTGACCGGAATGAGTTATCTTTGTATAAGAACTGATAACCATTATGAAAAGATTTATCCTGACGATTATGTCGGTCCTGCTCGCCCTGAACGCCGGCGCCGCTCCCGGTAAGGCGACACTGACCGAAGGCAAGACCACGATGTTGACCTACGGTTTCTCCGACCCTAACCCGATCGCCAACCCGAACCTGACGCAATACCCCTATTTCCGCTTCGACGGCTACGAGGCTGTCGGGACCCGGAAAGAATGGAAGACCGTCGTCCTTGAGAACGACTGGATCAGTGTCACCGTCTTCCCGGAGATCGGCGGCAAGGTCTGGGGCGCCATCGACAAGAAGAACGGAAAGGAGTTCGTCTATTACAACCACGTCGTCAAGTTCCGCGACATCGCCATGCGAGGGGCATGGACCTCGGGAGGCATAGAGTTCAATTTCGGGATAATAGGCCACGTCCCCTCCACCGCCACCCCGGTGGACTACACCACGAGGGAGAACCCGGACGGGAGCGTCAGCTGCATAATAGCCTCCTGGGAACTCCTGACGAGGACCTGGTGGATGGTGGAGATCAACGTGCCGGCCGACAAGGCCTCTTTCACGACAAGCGCCACCTACATCAACACCTCCTCCCTCGAGCAGCCGTACTACAACTGGATGAACGCGGCCTTCAAGGCCGGCGGCAACCTCCAGCTCTGCCTGCCGGGCGACAGGTACATCGGCCACGGCGGTGACCCCCACCCCTACCCGCTCGACGCTGAGGGGAGGGATATCTCCTGGTTCTCCCAGAACGCTTTCGGCAGGGACAAGTCCTACCACCTCATCGGAGGCTTCGACACCTTCTTCGGGGCCTATTGGCACGACGACGATTTCGGCTACGCCCATGTCGCCAGGCCGGACGAGAAACTCGGACGTAAGTTCTTCTGCTGGAGCCAGTCCCGTGAGGGAGGAATATGGGAGGACCTGCTGACCGACACTGACGGGCAATATGTTGAGATGCAGGCCGGAAGGATGTTCAACCAGCCCTCGCAGGTGGAGAGCATCGACACCCCTTTCAAGAACCATTCTTTCACCCCTTGGGGCGAGGACCGCTGGAGCGAGACATGGTTCCCGGTGGAGAGCATCGGGGCCTTCCAGACCGCCACAGAGTTCGGGGCGCTGAGCCTCGAGCGTGACGGGAAAGGCGGCGGGACAGTCAAGATATCCCCTGTCGCCGGCGGAGTCAGGAAAGTCGTCGTCACCTGCGGCGGGAAGGAGATATTCTCGAAAGAGGTCAAATTCTCCCCTCTCGAGCCCTGGCAGGCGAGCCTTGAGGGTCTCGGTGATGAATATGTCAAGGTCGTGGTGGGAGAGAACGAGCTGGTTCTCGACGAGAATCCCGCCTCGAGGATGACAAACCGTCCGGACACGATGCCGGAGGACTTCGACTGGGACAGCGCCTACGGCCACTGCCTGCGCGGCGACCAACTGATGAACGTCAGGCTCTACGAGCAGGCGGAGAAAGAGTATCTCGCCAGCCTCGCGAAAGACAAATGGAACGCCCAGGCCCTCAGGGGAATGGCCTCGTTCAACCTCCACTGCGGGAACTATGGGGAAGCCTTTGAATATGCCAGGAAGGCGTTGAGAATCAACACTTACGACGGAGAGGCCAATTATCTCTACGCCTTGGCCGCCCAGACCGTCGGGAAGAGTGTCGAGGCAAAGGACGGCTTCTCGATCGCCACCTACACCGCCGCCTTCAGGGACGTCTCCTACGCCGCCCTGGCCGGGATAGCCTTGTCCGAGGGCGACTGGAGACTCGCCCTGACTTACGCTCGGAAGAGCGAGGGAATCGCCGGCCGGATGGCCGAGCTGGTAGCCTCAAGGCACCTCGGCGACAAGGAGACCTGCGAGAGGATCCTCAAGGAAGGGAAGAGCGCGCTGCCCCTCTACCCCATATTCAATTTCGAGAGATGCCTCCTCGCCGGGGATCCCCAGGCTTTCAAGGGCACTCTCAAATGCGAGCTTCCCCAGGAGACCATGATCGAGCTGGCTCTCTGGTACCTGGACCGCGGCCTTTTGGACGAGGCCGGGACACTCTGCTCCATGACTGACTATCCGACCGCAAAATACCTCCAGGCCTACATCGCCGGGAAGAAGGGTGACGACCAGAAAGCAGTCAGTCTCCTGAAGGAGGCCGAGGCCGCCTCGCCGGAGTTCGTGTTCCCCTTCCGCCCTGAGATGATCAAGGTCTTTGACTGGGCCGAGGCTAACGGGGCGGACTGGAAGCCGCTCTATTACAAGGCTTTGATCCTTTGGCGCCACGCCGGGAAGGACGAGGCCGCCAAACTTCTGGAGGCCTGCGGCGACAAGCCCGGTTTCAGCCCGTTCTATATGACGAGAGCCATGCTCAAGTCCGGGGACGCCAAGCTCGCCGACCTCAAGAAGGCCGAGACTCTCTCCCAGGATTGGCGCGTCGGGAAAGCGCTCGTCGACCACCACATGGCTCTCGGCGACTGGAAGGAGGCCTGCGAGGCCGGTGAGGGCTATTTCAAGAAATATCCCGACAAGTTCGAGCTTGGCCTGGATTACGCCCAGGCTCTCTGCGGGGCGGAAAGGTACACCAACGCCATCAAGGTCCTCTCCAACCTGAGGGTGATGCCGAAGGAAGGTGCCCGTCAGGGACACAATCTCTGGCGCCGGGCCTGGCTCGGCAAGGCCAAGCGGGAGCTCAAGGCAGGCAAGTTCAACGCCTGCGTCAAGTCGGTGGAGTCCTCGAAGATATGGGACGAGAAGCTCGGAGTCGGCAAGCCTTACGAGGAACTGATCAACTACTCGGAGGAGGACGCCATAATAAAGGCGGCCCGGGAGAAGAACCGGGACGCCTTCGATTAAAGTCCTCTGGATCAGGCTATTTCTCGAACGACTTGAGCAGAGCCTTGGAGTCGTTGACTATCTTGATGACCTCAGCGTCCTCGATAGTGTCCCAGTCAACCTGATTGAATTTCTGAAGCTGGGCGTCAAGGGCCGCGGCCTTCCTCGGGTCGAGGTTCTCCTTGATGATCCGGATCTTCTCGAAGTCCTGGATGCCCTCGATCAGTCTCTCGAAGCGGATGCTGGGCCCGTCGGGATAGATCAGGTAGCAGTCTCCGGCGGTCCATGTGCGGAAACGGGCGTCCTCGCAAGGATTCTTAACCCAGCTGTTGTAGGCCCAGCGGAGGTAGCCGCTGTAACCCGCGGCGGCGACACGCCAGCCCAGGAAGGTGGACTCCGCGGGGCTTGAGTTGATGAAGGTGTTGGGGCGGGCGGGGTTGCAGCAGGTGTAGAAGGTCACCTTGTTACCCTTCGCCAGATGGCTGGAGAGCTGCTCCGGGGTGAGGAGAGGCTGGGTGTAAGAGAAACTGATGTCGTACATCCTCTCGGCGACCTCCGGGCCGAAGTAGTTGACGGCGCCCTCGATCCTGTAATTCCTGTCGGCCTTGTAGATGATGGAATAGGCGTGCTCGAGAAGGTTCTTGGGACGCTCGTCCATCGCCAGGCAGGTCTTCCCGAACCAACCCTTGGCCTTGAGATGCCTGGCCAGGTCGGTCAGGAACGGGAGGAGATAGTCCTCATACTCCTTTGAGCCAGGCTCCATCCTCACCGAGCGGGTGTGGTTGACAGCGGCGTCGAAATACTCGAAGGTCAGGTGCCAGGGCAGGATTGAATAGCAGTCGATCTGCTTGTCGATCCCGCAGTCCATCATGAACTCTATCCATTTGTCGAAAACCGAATAGTCATATTTCCAGGTCCCGTCCACTCCCTTGAACTTGCCGATCATGCTCTCGAACGGATCCTCGGTCTGGCTGTTCCATGGGTGCTGGATGACGCTGGCGGTGATGACCTTCTGACCGGCGGAGGCGAGATATTCCATGATCGGACGCATCTTGGCGAAATGCTCCTCGCTCCAAAGCGGGACGTTGAAGTAGCGGGCGACGGCGTAGGGGTTCTGCCAGAGGTCGAGATGGAAGGCCCAGTCCTTAGGCTCGGGGAGGATGTTCTTGCCAACCTCCACGGTGTAGGGGATGGTCACGGACTTGCCGTCGAAGGTGGCGGTCAGGCCGCCCTTATACTTGCCGGGAACGGCTTCGCGGGGGATATTCACCCTGACCCAGACCGGACGGACAGTCTTGGCGGGGACGGCCATCGACTCCATCTTGACCAGGCGGTCGGCCTGAAGGACAGAGTCGCCCTGGAAGGTGACCTCTCCCATCACATAGGTCTCGAAGAAGCAGTCAACCGACGAGGCGGGAATCACGTTCTTCCCGGACTTGAGGTCTCCGGCGGCGATCTTGAACTCGCTCACGGCCTCAGGGGCCACCAGGACCGCCTGGGCGTAGACACGCTCGCCCCTCCAGCCGCTGATGGCACGGGTCTTGTCAAGGACAGGGACAGCGTCTTTCTTGTATCTGACATCTATGCTTCCCCAACCGAAGCCGGCGGCTTTAACGTTGTTCCAGACTTCCGGGGAAGTCGGATGAGGGTCTTTAAGCTCAACCACGGGAGCCTGGGCCCGCGAGAGAACGCCCGCGGAAAGGAGGAAAAGGACGGATAAAACTTTCAGTTTCATGACAGTTATCAATATTTTTGTTAAATTTAGCAATACAATACTTTATTTCAAATTATCAGATGGAAAAACTCAATCACCCTGCTATTCTTGTCGTGGACATGCTCAACGACTTTGTCACAGGAGCCCTCGCGTGTGACCGCGGGAAGGCCATAGTCCCCGCCACAGCCAGCCTTCTTAAGGCCGCCAGGGAAAAGGGCGTGCCCGTGATCTTCTGCAACGACTGCCACATCCCGGGAATCGACCGTGAGTTGAAACTCTGGGGCGACCACGCCCTCGCCGGCACTCCAGGCTCCGAGGTGATCCCCGAACTGGAGCTTTGCGACAAGGACTTTGTTGTGCCCAAGCGCCGCTACAGCGGTTTCTTCCAGACTGACCTGGACATCCTCCTGAAGGAACTCGGAGTCCAGACCGTGATCATCACCGGTCTTCACACGCACATGTGCTGCCGCCACACCTCCGCCGACGCCTACATGCTCGGCTACGACGTGGTCGTCGCCAAGGAAGCCACCAACGCCTTCACGGAAGAGGACTATCTGGGCGGCCTGGCCTATCTCAAGACTTGCTACGGAGCCGACGCCTATTCCAACGACGAGCTGATCGCCGCCATGTAAGCTCCCGTGCTATTGAAGAAGATCAAGCATATCGAAGTGGTCGCCGCCGCCATCCGTGACGGCGACCATGTTTTCGCCACCCAGAGAGGCTACGGGGATTTCAAGGACTGGTGGGAGTTCCCCGGCGGCAAGATAGAGCCTGGAGAAACCCGGGAGGAGGCCCTTGTCCGAGAGATCAGGGAGGAGCTGTCCGTCGACATCCTGATCGACAGGTTCCTGCGTACCGTGGAATGGGACTATCCCGCCTTCCACCTGACCCTTCACTGCTACCTTTGCTCCCTCGCCTCCGGAAGCATCCGGCTCAACGAGCACGAGGCGGCGAGGTGGCTCGACGCGGAGTCGATCCGCTCGGTCAAGTGGCTCCCGGCCGATGACAGCCTCCTGCCAATAATTACTAACGAGATAAAACACAACAAGATAAATCAATGAATAAGAAACTCCAACTGATACCGGTGATGCTCTGCTTCTTCGCCATGGGATTCGTGGATCTCGTGGGCATCGCCTCTAACTACGTTAAGGCCGACCTGGGCCTGTCTGACGCGTCGGCCAACATCCTTCCCTCTCTGGTCTTCGTCTGGTTCCTCCTCTTCTCCGTCCCGACCGGGATGCTGATGAACAAGATAGGAAGGAAGAACACCGTCCTGCTGAGCCTGGTAGTGACGGTCCTCTCACTCCTGCTCCCCATATTCGGGAAAAGCTACGGCCTGATGCTCGTGAGTTTCTCCCTCCTCGGGATCGGCAACGCGATCATGCAGACCTCCCTTAACCCTCTGATCACCAACATTGTGAAAGGAGACTCCCTGGCCAGCACGATGACCTTCGGCCAGTTTGTCAAGGCCATCGCCTCTTTCATGGCCCCGTTCATCGCGATGTGGGGAGCGAAGGCTGTCCTGCCATCCTTCGGCCTAGAGTGGAGGGTTCTGTTCCCGATCTACATGGCGATAGGCATCCTCGCCTCTGTCCTGCTCCTCGTCGCCCCCATCGAGCGTGAGGCCGCCCCGGACAAGGCCTCCTCGTTCGCCGACTGCCTCAAACTCCTCGGCAAGCCGATAGTGCTCCTGTCGTTCCTCGGCATCATGTGCCACGTGGGAATCGACGTGGGAACCAACACCACCGCCCCGAAACTACTGATGGAGCGTGTGGGAATGACCCTCACGGAGGCTAGTTTCGCCACCAGCCTGTATTTCATCTGCAGGACCGTCGGATGCTTCTCCGGATCCTTCATCCTCTCTAAGTTCAGCCACAAGAAGTTCTTCTTTTTCAGCCTTGTGCTGATGGCTCTCGCCATGTGCGGGATGATCTTCGGGGCCAGCAAGGCCATCCTCTACATCGCAATCGGTTTGGCCGGTTTCGGCAACTCCAACATATTCTCGGTAATCTTCTCCCAGGCCCTGATGGCCGTTCCGGACAAGAAGAACGAGGTGTCCGGCCTGATGATCATGGGACTCTTCGGCGGAACGATCTTCCCGCTTCTGATGGGATTCGCCTCCGACGCTGTCGGCCAGGTCGGAGCGGTGATCGTGATGGCGATCGGCGTGGCCTATCTGTTCTATTTCTGTCCTAAGGTAAGCAAGTGAGCATGAGCAAGTTGGTTGTAGGAATAGGAGAATTGCTGTGGGATGTCTTCCCCACCGGCAAGAAACTGGGCGGGGCCCCCGCCAATTTCGCCTACCACGTGTCCAGGTTCGGTCTGGACAGCCTTGTGGTCAGTGCCATAGGGCTTGACGACCTGGGCGAGGAGACGGTGCAGGCCCTTGAGGAGCACGATCTCCGCTACCATCTGGACCGCCTGGAGGAACCCACCGGGACGGTGCAGGTCACCCTCGACGGGAACGGTGTCCCCCAGTACGAGATCAAGACCGGGGTGGCTTGGGACAACATCCCTTACACCAAGGAGTTGGCCGCCATAGCGTCCGAGTGCCAGGCCGTCTGCTTCGGGTCCCTGGCCCAGAGAAGCCCGGTCTCGAGGGAGACCATCGGCTGGTTCCTTGACGCCGTGCCCGCGGACTGCCTCAAGGTGTTCGACATCAACCTCCGCCAGGCCTTCTATTCAAAGGGGGTCCTGGAGGACTCTCTCAAGCGTTGCGACATTCTCAAGATCAACGACGAGGAACTGGTGACGGTGGCCGGGATGTTCGGATATTCAGGAAAGGATCCGGAGGAGATCTGCCGTCCGCTGATGAGGGACTATAACCTCAAGATGGTCATCCTCACCTGCGGGACCGAGGGCAGCCACGTCTTCCACGAGGGAGGAGTCTCCTTCCTGGAAACGCCTAAGGTTGAGGTGGTTGACACCGTCGGGGCCGGGGATTCCTTCACCGGGGCCTTCGTCGCTTCCATCCTCGCAGGCGCCACAGTCGAGGAGGCTCACGAGAAGGCCGTCAAGGTCTCCGCCTACGTTTGCACCAAGAGCGGGGCGATGCCCCAGATGCCATGAGAAGACTTCTCGTTTGCCTGGCGTTAACTGCCCTGACAACCGCCGCCCACGCCCAGAATGAAGGCCGCGGAAGGATCCGTGATTTCGGTATAACTCCGGGAATATTCAAACCCGGTCCACTTAACGCCATAACCGACGTGCCCGGAGTGAAAGTCGGCCACGTCACCATCGTGGAGGGCGATAATGTCCGCACGGGCGTGACCGCCATAGTCCCCCATGAGGGCAACCTCTTCCGCCTGAAATGCCCCGCCGCCATCTATGTCGGCAACGGCTTCGGCAAGCTCGCCGGAGTGACCCAGGTCCAGGAGTTGGGGAACATCGAGTCTCCCATAATCCTGACCAACACCCTCTCCGTGGCCCAGGGGATCGAGGGGGTGCTGACCTACACCCTCGGCCAGAAAGGCAACGAGGGCGTGGGCAGTGTCAACGCCGTGGTCGGGGAGACTAACGACGGGATTCTCAATGACATACGAGGACGGCACGTGAAGGCCTCCGACGTCGTCGAGGCCATCATGAAGGCCAAGGGCGGGCCGGTCGAGGAAGGCTGCGTGGGCGCCGGGACAGGCACTGTCTGCTTCGGATGGAAGGGAGGGATCGGAACCTCCTCACGCGTCCTTCCGGCCGAACTCGGAGGCTACACGATCGGGATCCTGGTCCAGAGCAACTACGGCGGCGTCCTCGAGATCGACGGGATCCCCGTGGGACAACGCCTCGGCCAATACAGTTTCCGTGGGAGTGTCGAGAATCCCGACTACCTGATGAGCCCCGACGGCTCCTGCATGATGGTGGTCTTCACCGACGCCCCGCTGGACGCCCGCAACCTCCAGCGCCTGGCCAAAAGGGCGATGATGGGGATGGCCAAAACCGGCGGCATCGCCTCTAACGGCAGCGGGGACTATGTGATCGCCGTGAGCGTGAACAAGGGGAACCTGATCGACGAGAGCCAGGAGTTTTACCGTCCCACCCTGCTGAGGAACGACGACATGAGCCCGCTTTTCGAGGCCACTATCGAGGCCACGGCGGAGGCTCTCTGGAACTCGCTGTTCATGGCCGTGGACACCAAGGGACGCGACGGCCGCGTCGTTCCGGCGCTGCCGATCGGGAAGACCCTGGAGGTGATGGGGAAGAGACCTCCTCGACGGGATTGATCAACAGAATAAGGAAATCACAAGGGCGACGAGGAAACCGACGCATCCAACGAGCGTCTCCATCACCGTCCAAGTCTTGAGGGTGGTCTTCTCGTCCATCCCCAGCAAGGATTTCACGAGCCAGAAACCAGAGTCGTTGAAATGCGAGCAGACGGTCGCCCCGCCGGCTATGGCGGCCGTGACACAGGCCAGATGGATCGGCGAGAGCGAGGCGATCTCGGGCATCGAGGCGACCATTCCGGCGGCCATAGTCATCGCCACGGTGGCAGAGCCGACGGATATTCTCACCAAAGCGGCGACAACGAAAGCCACAACCACGATCGGCAGGGAGGCCGAGGCGACAGCGCCGCCGATCACCTCCCCCAGTCCAGAATATTGCAGGATGTAGCGGAGCACCCCGCCGCAGGCAGTGACCAGGAGGATGAGGCCCACCGGCTCCAGAGACTTTGTCATCACCTTCTCAAGTTCCTCTTTTGAATAGCCGTTCCTGTACCCGAGCAGGATCATCGCGGTGAGGGTGGCCAGGGTCAGGGCGACGAAAGGCTCACCCAAAAAGCCCAGAATACCACGGGCCGGGGCGAAGGCCTCGACCACTCCGGCCACTGACTTTAGGATGATCAGCACCAATGGGATAAGGATGATGATGACGACTGTCCAGAACGAAGGGATCTTCGACTTGTCGGTCTTCCCTGCGGGAACGATCCTGTCCGGGGCGGGAATATGATACTTCTTCCCGCACCAGGATCCCCAGACCGGGCCGGCCACTATCATCGCCACGACTCCGCAAAGGGCGCCGATAAGGATCACCCAACCCAGGTCCACCCCGAGCATAGTGGCGACCAGCACAGGGCCGGGAGTCGGGGGTATAAAGGCGTGGCCCACCGCCAAACCGGCCAGCAGGGGTATCGCGTAATAAAGCGAGGAGCGGCCGGTGCGTTTCGCGAGGGAGAAGGCCAGCGGGATCAGGATGATCAGTCCGGCGTCGAAAAAGACCGGCATCGCTATGACAAGGCCGGTGATGGCGAGGGCCCACGCGGCCTTTCTCTCCCCGAATTTGTCCACCATCGTCACGGCGAGCGCCTGGGCGCCGCCGGATATTTCCAAAACTGAGCCGAACATCGAGCCGAGCCCGACGAGTAAGGCGATGCCTTTCAGCGTGTTACCAATCCCGTCATCGACGGCGCCGATGATCTGGTCAAACGACATTCCAGCCCCCAGGCCGATCAGCACGGCTCCCACCAGGATGGCAATCATGGCGGGAAGCTTGAACCGGATGATCAGCGCGAGCAGGACGATCAGGCCGATGACGGCCGCGATGACGAGTCTGGTTGTGTCCATCGTTTAACTCAAATCCAACACATAAACCCCTCTGGGGGCGATCTTCACAGGTGCCTTAAGGTCAACGACTTCCCCGGTCACGGCGTCAGTCCCCTTGGTGTAGTCTTTGACGACCTCGGAGAAGCGGGCCATGTTGACCTCACGCTCGGTGTCGGAGCCGTTCAGCATCACAAGGACCGTGTTCTTCCCGTCTGTGCGGGCATAGACATAGCACTTCGTCTGGTTGTCCGGGGTGTAGTGGATGAGTTTCCCCTCGGTCACGGGACCGGATTTCCGACGCCAGTTCAGAAGTTTGCTGGCGAAATCCCAGCACTCGTTCTGGAAAGCGTCACGGCCCTCCTTCGTGAAGGCGTCGACGGTGTCCTCCTTCCAGCCTCCCGGGAAATCGGCCCTCAGGGCATCCCGTCCGGCCATCGCGATCTCGGTCCCGTAATAGACCTGGGGGATACCGCGGGTTGTCAGCAGGAAGGCCAGGCCCTGCTTGAGTTTCCAGGCGGGATCCCCGGGATTCATGAAACGGGAGATGTCGTGGTTGTCCAGGAAGGTCAGGACGTGGTCGGGATCGGGGAACAGGAAGTCCTGGGTGATGACCTCGTACATCTTGAACAGGCCGGCCTCCGAGCCCTCGCTCGTGTTGCTCTCGTTGAGTATCTCGCGCTGGGTGGTGAAGGTCAGGTCGAAATCCATAACGGTCTTGAGGTGCGAATCCTTAGGATTGACGGCGGAACCTCGCTGCCACCAGCCGGCGGCGGAGTTGCGGGGGTACCAGCCCTCCCCGACTATGTTGAAGTCGGGATACTCAGCCTCGATCTCGTCGCACCATCGGACCATGAAATCGTAGTCGGCGTAGGGGTAGGTGTCCATGCGGATGCCATCGACCCGGGCATATTCAATCCACCATAAACTGTTCTGTATTAAATAGGTGGCGAGGTGGCGGTTACGCTGGTTGAGGTCCGGCATGCCTCCGGAGAACCAGCCGTCGATGAGGGTCTGCCTCTCCGACTCTGGGGCGTGCGGGTCCATCAGCGTCCACTTGTAGTGGGTGGTGGTGACAAGGCCCTCTGGGCGCCACCTCTGCGGTCCGGGCTGTCCGGGCTGTGCGCCCTGACGGGGCTGGGCCTGGGTCTGGGCGGCGGAGCGCTTCCCTATCTGGACGGCGACGTCGTTCTGGTTGAACCAGTCGTCCTCCGGGACATCCTCCATCCACCAATGCGTGCTTCCGCAGTGATTGAATATCATGTCCATAACGACCTTGATGCCCTTGCTGTGGGCGGCGTCGATCAGGTCGGCATATTCCTCATTCGAGCCCAGACGTGGGTCGATCATGTAGAAATCGGATATGGCGTAGCCGTGGGAGGCGTTGCTCCGGTTGTACTGGACCGGATTGAGCCAGATGGCAGTCACACCGAGCCGGTCGATGTAGTCAAGATGGTCTTTGATGCCCTTGAGGTCTCCCCCGTGATGGCCGCCGCCGTTCTGGCGGTTGACCGGGAAGTTCTCCCACGCGTCGTTGGAAGGGTCACCGTTGGAGAAGCGGTCGGGCATGATCAGATAGAGGACATCCTTTGTCGAGAAGCCCTGGGCTCCTGTTTTCTCATTACGGGGTTTTAACTCGAAGGTCTTGTCGGTGGTCCTCCGGTCCTCCTTGAAGCGGAAGGTCATCGTCCCGGGCTTGGCCTCAGGGGCGATGTCGAGATAGGCGAAGAGGTAGTTGGGGCTCTTGACCTTGGCTACCTCCTTGACTGTGACTCCGGGATAGTCCTTCAGGGACAACTCGCAGGCCGAGATGCCGGGGCCGTAGAACATCACTTGCAACTCATGGTTCCTCATTCCGGCGTACCAGAAGGGGGGATCCATCCGCTGGATGTCAGCGGCGGCGAGAGTGGCCCCGAGGGCCAGGAATAATCCCGCCGAGAAAAATAACTTCTTGATTGTCATATAGTTCGTTTTATTAATATCTGGCTTATTCAAGGAACTTGACGTCACGCATGAAGGCGAAGAGGGCGTCAGTCCAGGCGTCGGAGGAGTGGCCGGTGGGGATGATGCCGAAGCCGTGCTGTGCCTCGAAATAGTAGTGGTACTCGACCGGGACGCCCGCCTTGTGCCAGGAGTTATAGACCCACAGGCTTTGCTCTGGCGTGAAGAACACGTCGTTGACGACTCCGCAGATGAACATGGGCATGGCGTCTTCCGGCGCCTCGAAGGAATCATTGTCCCAGCCTCCGTAGATGACTCCGGCGAAATCGGGACGGGAGTCGCTGTCGTGGACCGCCGCCTGATGGAGGGTGGTGATGGCTCCGGCTGAGAAGCCCATCATGCCTATTCTGTCCAGCCCATATTCCGAGGCGTGGGCCCGAAGGTACCTCATCGCCTGGTCAGCGTCGGCGAAAGCGTATTTGACTCCCTCGAAGTCGTAGAGGTTGAAGTCAGAGCCAGGTTTCCCCCTGTCAGCGATGCTTCTCAGAAGGTTGCCTACCGCCCATTCAGCCTCCTCGTAACTAGCGGCCGGCTCGCCCGATTCCTTCATCAAGGGAGCCGTGCGGTACTTCAGCACGAAGGCGGTTATTCCTTGCTCGTTCAGCTTGCGGGCGACTCCGGTACCCTCATAATCATAGGCGAGGGAGATGAAGCCGCCGCCTGGCAGCACCAGCATACCAGTGCCGTTAGGATGCTCAGGGACAAACACTTCCAAGGTCGGCTTGGAGATGTTGAATAGGGTCACCGTGCCGTTGGGGTTAGTGTTGGTACACTCGCTGTGTGTCCAACCTTCGGATCCGGGAGCCACGGACTCGTACAAGGGAATGATGATCCCGGAAGGAGAGTCGACCTTCCGGGCACAAGACGCCGCCATCAGGGCGAGCGAGATTAACACGATTGTCTTATTCATATGCGCTTGCGGTTCTCCCGCTTCTAAATCATTTTTCCCTGACGGCCTTGCCGCTCATGTGCTCGACGCTGAACTCCAGAACTTCAGCCCTTGGGCCGTTTCGGGTGATGTCCGACTCTATGTCGTAGCCTTCGGGGAAGTATTTCCGACCGATGGAACGGAGCCTCTCAATCCGGTCGGCGTCAACGTCCAACAGCCTGACTCGGCCGAAGCAGATGACGCTTTTCACCTGAAACCACCAGTCGCCGGATTCCTTCTCAGGCTCGCCCAGAACCATGAAACAGGCTTTGTCACAAGCCCGTATGGCGTCTATTTTGTGTCCTTCCCTCGCGCTATGGAAGTACAGTTTCCCGTCCTCAAACACATAGTTGACGGGGATGGAGTAGGGATAACCGCCGTCACCGATGACGGAGAGAACTCCACGATAAGCGTGTTCCAGGATTCGAAGGGTCTCTTCGATGTCAAGAGCTTGTTTTGACCGGCGCATCGGCCGGAAAGTCGTTTGATCGCTCATATTGTGTCACTTCTCCTTACTTATGGTCACTTGTGAGAGAAAACCCATTCCAGACGGCTCGCGGTGTAGCTTTCCTTACACGTTTTCTCATGATCCCAACCTTCTTCAGTGTCGAACTTGTATTCTCCGGGTTTGCCGGCGCAGGCCATGGCCGCCGTGATCAGATCGGGATAGGCCGACAACATGTTCCAGGTTCCGGTGCCTCCCATCGACCCGCCGAAAAGAAAAACCTTCGAGTTGACGCCCTGTCTCTCTGACTTTATCAGATATTCCAAGGCGTTCCCCATCTTCACCCAATCCATCGTCTTGCCTTGCGAATCGGCCTCGGGGCACTGCGGGACGATGAATATGGCGCTTATCCCCTTGCTCTTGACATATTCAGCTATTCTCTGGACCGCTGGTTCCTCAATCTGCTTGTTATTGTCGTCTCCTCTTGAAGATCCCCCGTGAAGATAAACAGCCAGGCAAGGGGTCACGCCGTCCTTAAGATTGATTTCCGCCCGCCTGTAAGGCCGCTTGGCGTTGGCGAAGGTGTAGGTCCTGGCCTGGAAAACTATCTCCTCGGACGATGAGCCTTCGGAGGAGTCTTTCTCCTTGTCGCAGGACGCCAGACAAACGAGAGAGGCGGCAATCAAGTATGCGACGCGGCGTTTCATCCAATATTAAAAACAATATCCCGGGAAGGAATGCCAACCGAGGCGAGCGTCCGGATCACAAGGGCTCGGTCGTCGAGGTTTTGCACCCAAATAGCGGCGCCAAGGGAGCGGAGGACGGCCGCTTTCTCCGCGAAATCGGGCTCATGGGGATCCAGCGGTCCGGCAAGGCACTTGCCCTGGGCGTTCTTAAGGCCTTGAAGAAGGGTCTCCCAGTCAGATGAATCTATCAGCAGGGCGGACGAGGAGACGGAAGGGTCGCTTTGGATCAGGCGGACGAGACGCTCCATCACCGCCGGAGTGTCAGGCAAGCCGTCCAGATTGACATGAAGAAGAGAGGCTCCTTCGGAGGCGAGCCTGTCGGAGACGGAATAGAGGGCGTCCTCATATTCCCCTCTCTCCATCATGCCGGCGAAATCCTCAGACTTCCCGACATGGGCGGCGGGGCTTGCCGCTATTGGCTCTTCTCCAAGATCCCACATTTCCAACCCGCTCAGCACCAGGCTTTTCCCCGGGGGAGGCACCGTCCGGGAACGCAGGGAGGGCAGGGCGCGGATATGTTCAGGCGATGTGCCGCAGCAGCCTCCGTAGAGGTTAACCTCTCCATCCAGCCCCATAATGTGGCTCGCCATCTTTTCAGGACTTTCGTCATATTCACCGGTAGCGTTCGGCATTCCGGCGTTGGGATAGCAGACCAGCGGCGCGGGGCACCAGGAACTTAGCGAGCGGACCAGCGGGAGGAGCCCCTCAACGCCCATCGAGCAGTTGAGACCGAAGGCGGCGAGCGGCGCGTGGGAGACAGCGGTGTAGAAGGCCTCAAGGCTCTGGCCGGTCAGCGCCCGCCCTCCCCCGCTCACCGAGACAGACACGATCACCGGGAAGCCCGGCCTAGCCTTTTGGACACCGTACAGAGCCGCCTTGGCGTTGAGGGCATCGAAACAAGTCTCGACTATGATGAGGTCAACCCCGCCGTCGATCAAGGCCCTTGCCTGTTCCTCATAGGCGGCCGCCACTTCATCGAAACCACAGGGGCGCCATTCCGGACGGGTGAAATCGGAGACCAGCGACAGGGACTTCGAGCCGGGGCCCATATTCCCGGCCACCCAGACCTTCCGAGGCGCCGAGTCCGCGACCTCCCGGGCGAGACGGGCCGCGGCGAAGGCCATTTCGGGGGCTGCCGACGAGAGACCGTAATCACTCTGTACAATGGAGTTGGCGCCGAAACTATTGGTCTCGATAATGTCAGCCCCAGCCTCAACATAAGAGCGGTGGATGGAACGGATCACATCCGGCCGTGTCAGATTCAGGCACTCGTTGTCTCCTTTCACATCCCTTGTGGGCGTGACCGGCAGACCCCGCCGGTAATCCTCCTCCGTGAGGTTGAACCGCAGGATCTGGGTACCCATGGCCCCATCCAACCTGAGCGCGCGTTCTTGCCGCAAGGTGTCCGGAGAGAAAACGCTGTTCTTTCCCATAACGATGTCAGTTGTATTATACAAAGATAGAAAAGAATTCTTCTCTGCGTTCAGAATGACAGCTCTGTGTCATTCTGAGGCAGGTTCACCTGCCGAAGAATCTGCTTTCTGGTCACCCTCAGGCAAATATGGACTGATCAAGATTGCGGCTACTTACAAGCCTTCTTGATCAGGTTCCAGACCCAGATAAGGACGACGGCGCCGATGACAGCGCTGATGATCTGGCCGTACCATTGTGACCAGAAAGATCCGTCCGCTCCGATGAGGCCAAGCAGCCATCCGCCGACAACGCCGCCGAGAAGGCCGATGATGATGTTCCAGATGAGTCCACCTTTGGATTTGAACACGAAGAAGCCGGCGAGCCAGCCTGCGATGGCTCCGAAGAGCAAAGTGAGAATGATGTTCATGGCTTTGATTGTTTATGTGTAGTAAATATACAAAAAAACGCGCTATTACAACTATACCCGCCATCAGCGCCGCAGGGATTCCAAGAGCCATTCCGACAAGGCGCGTCAAGAATTATAGTCATATATTATCAAAGATAATAACTAAATTTGAGCCATGGAATACCTTTCAAAACAACGACACGACGAGATCGCGGCCGAATTGAAGCGTCTTATCGACGTGGTTTACCCGAAGGTGAAGGACGACCTCGCGGAGGCTAGCGCCCAAGGGGATCGGAGCGATAATGCGGGATACCGTGAAGCGCGGCGTATGCAAGGGAAGACCATCAGCCGCATTCGTTTCCTACAGAAGGTCCTGGAGCATTCCCGCGTGATTGATCCCGAAGTCCTTCCTAAAGACAGGGTTTGCCTTCTGAGCCGGGTCGAATTCACTAACCTCTCGACAAATACCCGCATGAGATTCGAGATAGTCAGCCCCCACGAGATGAACCTTGAGGCCGGCAAGATCTCGCTGAAATCCCCGATCGGCGCCGCCCTGATGGGCAAGAAGGTCGGCGAGATCGCCGAGGCACAGGTCCCTTCCGGAACCCTGCGCCTGAGGATCGACAGCATCACGTTCGACGAATAATATTCCCTATTCTTATAGTGTCATCCAGAGCCGATCGGCATCAGTCGTGATGGTATTACCGCCGCCAATCCTGAAGGGCTCGAAACCAGACGGGATGAGAATCAAGCGTGACGCGGAAGATCACGGTTCCTTTAAGGTCTATGATATGTTCCTGAAGGAATGCGGCGACAAGAACGCCTGGACGGAAGCCACCTTCGAAAAGATGGAGGCGATGCGCGTCGATCTGACCACCTTCAAGAAGAACATCAAGTTCTCCGACCTGACTGAGGCGACCCTGACGGAGTTCGTCGCCTATATGCGCGACAGTAAGAAGCTCCGGACTCCCCGGAAAAAGAAGGGAGAAAGAGAGGATTATGACCAGGAGGATCTGGTGGGCCTGAAGAACTCCACCATCGAGAAGAAGCTGGGCTATCTCCGCTGGTTCCTGAACTGGGCGACCGACCGAGGCTACAACACCAATCTGGACTACAAGAAATTCCGCCCGACCCTGAAGATGACGCAGCGGAAGGTCATCTATCTCACCAAGGAGGAAATCGCTCGCGTCCGCGATCTGGAGCTCTCGGAGGCCCAGGCCTACCTG
>JAFROJ010000011.1 GCA_017429765.1 Bacteroidales bacterium
TGGTCGTGTCTTTTCTTTTGAGGGCCTCCTAGGCCCTATTATTCATTGAGGGGCGTACCCCTCAAACTCCCTGAACTCGCTTCGCTCGGAATTATTATATTAAGGGACGTTCCCCCAAAAACTCGGACCCTGAGTTTACGCCGCCACGACCCAGTCGAACGGTCTAGGGGTCTGGAATCTATTATAAGCGAAGAAAAAGTATGGAAGCGGGTGCGATAATGGCAAGATATTGTTAAATTTGTGTATGAAGCCGAAACTGATAACCATTATCGCCTTACTGTCGCTGGCGGTCTGCTCGCCGGCACAGGAGAAACCTGTCCGGGTCGCGTTCATGACTGACCTTCATTATTCAAAGGGAAGCCAGTCGGTGAAGGATCTGAGCGCCTGCGTGCAGGACATCAACACCCTTGATAATCTGGATTTTGTCCTGATCGGAGGGGACATCACCGATTTCGGGACTGATGAGGAGCTCGCCGCGGTCAAATCGATGCTGGATTCCTTGAGGTACGACTACTATGTCGTGGCGGGAAACCACGACGCCAAGTGGTCAGAGAGCGGATGCGACACATTCAAAAAGGTGTTCGGCTACGACCATTTCGATTTCTCGTTCGGAGGCTGGAGGTTCATCGGGTGCAACTGCGGTCCTGACATGCGCATGGCCCCGGCCCTTCTCCCGAAAGAGACTATGGACTGGCTGGGCGGGCTTGAGCCGGGCCAGAAGACCATATTCATTAACCATTACCCCCAGGACACCTCCGTCCTGAACTATTTCGATGTCACCAGGGAACTCAAGCGGATCGGGACCCGTTTCCTGATCGGCGGGCACTGGCACAACAACTATTCAATGGAATACGACGGTCTTCCCGGCGTACTTTGCAGATCCACATTGTCTTCAGGGAAGACTCCTGGCTACAGTTTGATCAAGATTTGGGACGACAGGGTATCTATCTCTGAAAGAAGAGTTTACGGCTCAACCTCGGTGACTTTCGAGCCTTGGTACTCGAAGACCTTGACCGAGGTCGAGGACAAGGTCTCTTACGATGCGGACGGCCTTCCGGAGGGCTATCCCTGGATGCGCTACGATGTCAATAAGGACGCCGCCGCCAAGGGTGTCAAGGAGGTTTGGAGGATCACCGAGGACAGCAATATCGCTGCCGGATTCGCGCGTGACAAGGAAAGCGTGTGGTACGCCACCACCTCTGGGGTGGTCAGAAGGGTCTCCCTCAAGGATGGAAGCCGGGTCTGGACGAGGCGTTTCGGTGGAAGGATATTCTCGACTCCGGTTCTCTCGGACGGCCTCCTTGTCTTCGGTTGCGCCGACGGTTTCATCTACGCTCTGGATGCGAGGAAAGGTGTTCTGAAGTGGGAGAGGAAGGCTGGCAAATCCGTCCTGGGGAGTCCTGTCGTGATGGACGGGAAGGTCTTTATCGGTTCCTCGGACGGGGTCTTCCGCGCCTTGAGTCTCAAGGACGGGTCCACGGTCTGGGAGTTCGCCCCGGTTGAGGGTTTCGTGGAGTGCAGGCCCTACATAGACAACGGGCAGGTTGTGTTCGGGACGTGGGCGAACAAACTCTATTCCCTTGATCCTAAGGACGGTAGCCTCCAGTGGGAGTGGAAGTGCGAGAAGCCTTCCAGGATGTACTCCCCGGCGGCCACATGGCCGGTGAAGAGTCACGGGAGGATATTCATAGCCGTTCCCGACAGGTGCCTTTATGTCCTTGACGCCGGTTCCGGAAAGGAGGTGAAGAGGTTTGAGAGAGTCGCGAGGGAGTCTGTCGGGATATCCCTGGACGGGGAGACGGTTTATTGCAAGTCGATGTGGCACACCCTGACCGCCATTGACGCCTCCTCCCTCGAGATCAAATGGCAGGTGGAGACCGGCACTGGCTACGACATTTCCCCGACCTCGATTGCTGTGACTAGCGATGAGGTACTGATGCCCACGGACAAGGGCAATATCGTGGCTTTCGCCTCCTCGACGGGGGAAAGGTTGTGGGCCAGGAAACTCTCGCCGGCGCTCGTCAACCCGATGGAAGTCTGGAAAGGGAAGGGCGGTGGTTATATTCTCGCCTCCACGATGGATGGCACGATCTCTCTTATTTTTGACGGAAATAAATGAATATTAAACTGATATGAGAAAGTTACTCCTTTTGTCGGCCGCCATGATGGCCATTTTGCCCGCCATAGCCCAGAAGAAAGCGAAGATGGAGCCTTGGCAGGATCCTAATGTGTTCGAGGAGAATCGCCTTCCCATGAGGGCCTCCTTCGTGACTGACCAGCAGAAGACCCTGTCTCTCAACGGGGTGTGGAAATTCAATTGGAACGAGACCATCGAAGGACGTCTCAAAGGGTTCGAGGCCGTCGGGTTTGACGACCATGACTGGGGGACCATGCCCGTCCCTGGCATGTGGGAACTCAACGGCTACGGCGACCCTCTCTATGTCAACGTGGGGTACGCCTGGAGGGGACACTACCAGAATAATCCTCCTTATCCGGCGCTGGAGAAGAACCATGTCGGCCAGTATCGGCGGTCCTTCCACGTCGATCCCTCATGGATAGGGAAGAGAATAGGCCTTTGCGTCGGCTCCGCGACCTCCAATGTCCGGGTCTGGGTCAACGGCAAGATGGTCGGCTACAGCGAGGACAGCAAACTGGAGGCCCGTTTCGACCTCACTCCCTATGTCAAGGCGGGAGAGAACGAGATCGCCCTGGAGGTGTTCCGCTGGTGCGACGGGACCTATCTTGAGGACCAGGATTTCTGGAGGTTCACCGGCATCGCCAGGGGAATCTTCGTCTACACGAGGGAGAAAGAGAGGATAGAGGATATCAATATCCTCGCCGGCATGGACGGTTCCTTCAAACTGAAGACCGAGGTGACTAAAGGTGTCAAGAGAATTGAATATCAGATAGTTGACAAGTCCGGCAAGACTGTCGCCTCAGGTTCGGCCACCCCTGGGAAGCTTGTGGCGGAGACCGGGGGAGTCGTCGAGGCTCCCGCTCTTTGGAGCGCCGAGACCCCGAACCTCTACACCCTTAAGGTCAGCGCCTACGGTGCCAAGGGCCTTGTCGAGAGCGCCTCATTGGACTTCGGGTTCAGGACAGTGGAGATCAAGAACGCCCAGCTGCTAGTGAACGGGAAGCCTGTCCTGATCAAGGGCGTTGACCGCCACGAGCTTAACGAGACCAAGGGATATGTCCTGTCCGAGGCTGACATGATCAGGGACATCCGTGTCATGAAAGAGCTGAATGTCAACGCGGTCCGTACGAGCCACTATCCCAATGACCCTCTCTGGTACGCCCTGTGCGACAAGTACGGGCTCTATGTCGTGGACGAGGGGAACATCGAGTCCCACGGGATGGGCTACGGGGAGGCGACCTTGGCCAAGAGGCCGGACTTCAAGGCGGCCCACCTCATCAGGGACAGCCGGATGGTGCTCAGGGACTTCAACCATCCTTCAATCATCGTCTGGAGCCTTGGCAACGAGGCCGGCGACGGCGACAATTTCGTGGCTTGCTACGATTGGATCAAGGCTCACGATCCGTCCAGGCCGGTCCAGTACGAGAGGGCGGGGAGCGCGAGGAACTCCGACATCACCTGCCCGATGTACGCCTCTCCCGACTGGTGCGTCAGATATTGCGAGAACAATCCCGCCAGGCCTTTGATCCAGTGCGAGTACGCCCACGCCATGGGCAACTCTATGGGCAACTTCAAGGAATATTGGGACTTGATCAGGAAATATCCCAACTACCAGGGCGGCTTCATCTGGGACTTCGTGGACCAGGCCATCATCTGGCCTTCCGATGTCAAGGGTAACGACCACATATTCGCTTACGGGGGTGATTTCAACGGCTATGACGCCTCGGACGGCTCCTTCAACTGCAACGGAGTGATCGCCGCGGACCGCTCGTTCCACCCGCATGCCTATGAGGTTAAGTATCAGTACCGTAACATCCTCTCCTCGCTCAAGGGCTATCGTCCCGGATCCTGCGAGGTCAGCGTCCTTAACGAGAACTTCTTCAAGGATTTGAGCCAGTACAGGCTGCTATGGACCGCTGTGGTCGAGGGAGAGGCTGTGGCCTCGGGAGTGGTCGAGAACATCCAGGCCGCTCCGGGATCGGCCGCCTCGGTCAGCGTCGCCCTTCCCGTCATCGACGCTCCGGGCAAGGATATATTCCTGAACCTGTCATATGTCTTGAAGGAGAGCGACTCCCTGCTTCCTGCCGGTTTCGAGGTGGCTTATGACCAGCTCGCCCTTCAGGAGGGAGATTGTAAAGCCTTCGAACCTGGCTCGGCGGCTGTCGCCGGCGCCGGGTTCACATGGGAGGGAGACCATGATAAGCAGGTTTTCTCCGGGGTGTTCTCCTATCCTGGTGTCGGTTCCGAGAGGGTGGCGACATGGCAGGCTGTTTTCGATTGGAACACCGGTTTCCTGACAAGTTATCGTGTGAACGGCAAGGAACTCCTGGCCGACCCTCTGACTCCCGAGTTCTCAAGGGCGCTTAACGAGAATGACATGGGCGCGAGGCTGTTCCGTGACGATGTGATGGGCATGTGGCGTTACCTTGATCTGACCCCTGATGACATAAGGGTCTCCAGGGCCGACGATGGCTGGATATTCATGGCCACCTACAAGCCGATCAAGGACGCCGCTGTCGTGAAGTTCACTTATCATGTGCGTTCCGACGGCTCGCTGGAGTGCCACGAGATCATGGAGGACGCCGGAGGTATCGAGAAACTCCCCGACCTTTTCAGGTTCGGGATGAAGTTCTCCATGCCCGGTCGCTATTCCACGGTTGATTTCTACGGCAAAGGCCCTTGGGAGAACTATTCCGACAGGAATTCCTCCGCGATCACAGGCCGTTTCACACAGAGCGTGAACGACCAGTACCATTATGGATATGTCCGTCCCCAGGAGTCCGGAACCCACACCGGGATGAAGTGGCTGCGCCTGCTTGACGCCGGGGGAGACGGTCTGGAGATTTCCGCTCCCGAGGCATTTTCCGCCTCGGCGCTTCCTTTCCCCATCAACATGCTGGACTGCATGAGCGAAGGCACTCCAGTGAGGGAGAACAAGAGCAATACCCAGGCGGGTGAGGCCCGACATTCCCTCGACCTCAAGCCTTACGCCCATGAGAACGACAGGGAGAACGGCTGGACATATGTCAATTTCGATATGGCCCAGATGGGTGTCGGAGGCATAAACTCATGGGGTACATGGCCTCTAGAGCGGTACAGACTTCACGCCAAGGTCAGAGATTTTAAATTTATTGTCCGGCCTATTGTGAATTAATGGAAAATAATTCTTATATTTGCGGATGAATGGGTTAGTGGCTGAAGGATTTGACAAGGATAATAATTAACTAAATATCTAAAATGAAAAAAGTATTGAGCATTCTTGCGATCGCCTTGATGACAGTCTCGGCTTTTGCACAGGAAAGTAATCGTGATGCTGACGGCAACATCGTGAAGGGACCCTACATCACTAATCCCGCTGGTGCCAACTGGTTTATCAGTGTCGGTGGTGGCGCCAACTTCACCATGGCCAGGGAGACCAAGTTCAGCTTCGGCGGCCCCGCCCTCAACATCAATGTCGGCAAGTGGTTCACTCCCGACGTGGGTGCCAGGTTCGGCTACACCGGAATTGACAACTCCTTCGACCTGAAGAACGGCTACACCACGATGATTGACAACAACAAGGGTAACTTCAAGTTCTTCCACTATGTCCACGGAGATCTCCTCTGGAACATCTCCAACACCATCAGCGGTTACAAAGAGAACCGTTTCTGGGATGTGATTCCTTACGTTTCCGCCGGTTGGGTCGGTCTTAAGGATCCTTACTACAAGACTGTCAACGGTTACGACGAGGTCAATGACGAGTGGGGTGTCGGCGCCGGCTTCCTCAACAAGTTCCGTCTTGGTGAGAAGGTTGGTCTCTACATCGACCTGAGCGTCCTCAGCATCCGTCACGAGGTTCTCGCCATCTCCCCTAACAAGGGAGAGAACGACATCTTCGCCTGGATGCCCACCGCCACCGCCGGTCTGTACTTCAACCTCGGCCGTAGCAACTGGGACCGCGTCAAGGCTTGCCCTCCTACCGCTTCCTTCACGGACGCCGAGTACAAGGCTCTCCAGAATTCCCTCAAGGCTCTCGAGGCCAAGAACAAGAACCTCCTCGACGAGCTTGAGGCCGCCAAGAACATCAAGCCTGAGACCGTGGTCATCACCACCGAGGGCAAGAAGCAGATCGTCCTCTTCTACGACATCGCGAAGAACACCCTCAACACCAACGAGCTCGCTCACCTGAAGGCTTTCGCCTCCAAGCTCACCCCGGACGCCAAGCTCACCGTCATCGGTTCCGCCGACTCCGGCACTGGCAACGAGACTATCAACACCAAGCTCGCCATCACCAGGGCTAACGGTGTCGTTGACATCCTCGTCAAGGAGTATGGTCTCTCCAGGGAGAACATCGAGGTCAAGAACATGTTCGACCTCTTCGGCAACAACCCTCAGAGCCGCGCCACCTTGGTTGAGTAAAATCCCAGGTAATGAAAATGAGACTCCCGACCGAAAGGCCGGGAGTCTTTTTTGTTATGTGCCTGAATACTAGTACTTATTCAGCGGGCGTCCGGCTGTCATGTAGTGGACTCTCTGGCGGACAGCCTGGAGAATGGCCTCGTACTCTGCCTTGCCCTCCTCAGTCACGCCGTTGACAACATCAGCGTACTTGGCCACGGCGTTCAGCACGGTGTCGATCAGTTCCACGATGTCGACCATGTCTTTCTCGACGAAGCCGCGGGATGTGATGGCTGGGGTGCCGATCCTGACTCCGGATGTCTTGAACGGGGAGCGGGTGTCGAAGGGTACCATGTTCTTGTTGAGGGTGATCTCGGCCCTCTCAAGCTCTTTCTCGGCCATCCTTCCGGTCACCTCGGGGAACTTGGTGCGAAGATCGATAAGCATCAGGTGGTTGTCGGTGCCTCCGGAGACAACTTTGTAGCCCCTGGCCACGAACTCTCCGGCCATCTTCCTGGCGTTGGCCATGACCTGCTTCTGGTAGTCGACATATTCAGGCTGCATGGCCTCGTAGAAGGCGACTGCCTTCGCCGCTATCACGTGCTCCAGGGGTCCTCCCTGGACACCGGGGAACACGCTGGAATTCAGTATGGCGCTCATCTTCTTGACCTCGCCCTTAGGGGTTTTGAGGCCCCAGGGATTGTCGAAGTCCTTGCCCATGAGGATGATACCGCCGCGGGGGCCGCGGAGGGTCTTGTGGGTGGTGGAGGTCACGATGTGGGCATATTCGACCGGGTTCTTCAGAAGGCCGGCGGCGATAAGCCCGGCTGTGTGGGCCATGTCGATCCACAGAAGAGCCCCGACCTTGTCCGCTATCGCGCGCATCCTCTCATAGTCCCACTCGCGGGAATAGGCGGAAGCTCCCCCGATGATGAGTTTCGGCTTGCACTCAAGGGCTGTGGCTTCCATCTTGTCATAGTCGATGGTGCCGGTTTCCTCGTCGAGCCCGTAGGCCACGGCGTGGTAGAGGATGCCGGAGGCGTTGACAGGGGACCCGTGGGTGAGATGTCCTCCCTGCGAGAGGTCGAGACCCATGAAGGTGTCACCGGGCTTGAGGCAGGCCATTATCACGGCCATGTTGGCCTGGGCGCCGGAATGCGGCTGGACATTGGCGTACTCGGCGTTGTAGATCTTGCGGAGACGGTCGATCGCCAGCTGCTCGATCTGGTCGACTATCTGGCATCCGCCGTAGTACCTTTTACCGGGATAGCCCTCGGCGTATTTGTTCGTGCAAATCGATCCCATCGCCTCGAGGACGTGGTCGCTGACATAGTTTTCCGAGGCTATCAGCTCAAGGCCTGAGGACTGCCTCTCTTTCTCATTTCTTATCAGGTCGAAAACCTGAAGGTCTTGTTTCATGGTATTTTGTTGATTATCACTTGTGACTAGTCATTCACGTTTAACAAAGATACGATTAAAAAACGATTTTTACTATATTTGTATTAAGTAACAATCCATCTAAGAATGAGTTTGAGATGCGTCAGTTAACGATTGTCTCCGCCATTTTTCTCTTATTCGCGCTCGCATCCTGCGGGGGACGCGGCTACACCATCGAGGGGAACATAATTGATCTGGACGAGGGGGACCTCAGCCTTCTTGACGCCTATGGCCACACCATCTCCGTCGCCACTGTCCAGGACGGCAGATTCACCTTCAAGGGGAAGGTGGACACTCCTTGCCTGGTCTATATCAATAACGCCAGGGGAGTGAGGTATCCGATTGATATTCCGGTGCTTCTCGAGAACACCAAGATCTCTGTAACAGGCGACGCCAGGATCAGCTATGTGGATGTCAAAGGCACCAAGGCCAACGAGGACATGGTCGAGTTCAAGATCCGTAAGGACGCGCTGGCCCCGAATGACAGCGAGGGCTATCTCAATCTTGTCAAGGAGATGTTCGAGAGAAACAGCGACAATGTCCTCGGGGCGATGCTGATCTCGAACTTCTACAGCATAGTGAGCGACAGGGATCTTCTTGAATATTGCGACCGTCTCGCCCCCGAGTTCCGGAATGACGCGGTGGTGTCCCATTACAGGACTGTCTCTCAGGCAAGGGTCGACACCGAGCCGGGCAAGAGGTTCAAGGATTTCACGATGACAGGGAGGGACAGTGTCGAGGTTAAACTCTCGGATGTGGTCCCTGAAGGCAAGGCCACCCTTCTCCTCTTCTGGGCAAGCTGGGCCAGGGAAGCCTCCTTGATAATCCCCGAACTGACAGACCGTTGCCGGGGACTCGAGGCGAAGGGCCTGAACATGTTCAGTGTCTCCCTGGACGGGGATTTGAATAAATGGCAGGAACTTGAGTCTGGTTTCGGCCTGTTCGGATATAGTTTCTGCAATGGTCCCGAGGTGGGTGACAAGGCCGCCGGCCTCTATGGTTTCGAGGGGCTTCCGAGACTGGTCCTGATCGCTTCCGGAGGCGAGATCCTGGCCAGGGGGAAGACATGGGATGACATTTCCGCAGAGATTTCGAAATTGTTTGAATAGTACTATATGTCATTGAAAATGAATAAGACAGGATGGATCTGGCGGGCCTTGGTCTATGCGGCCATGGCTCTTGTCCTGATCCTGAAGTTGCCGGTCATAAGGAAGTTGTTCGAGCTATCCCTATGGCCTGACATGACCTTCTATCTGAACCTGGGCCTCCAGCCCGGCTTCGCTTTGCCGGTGGCTGGCAGCGTCCTGACACAAATAGGCGGCATCCCTTTAATCGGCGCCGCTCTTGTCATTCTCAGCCTGGCCTTGCTGACCCTGGTGATGAGGAGAATCTCCGGTCCCGGTTTCATCACGATTATTCCCGCCACGCTGGCTTTCCTCTTCATCGCCGGTTTCGACTATTCCCTCTACACATTCCGCTCCCAGGGACTGCTCTTCTCCCAAACTCTCGGTCTGTTGTGCGCCGCCTTGATCATTTGGGGATGGACGGCGGTCAGCGGCAAGAGATGGAGTTTCCTTTATCCGATCGCGGCGGTTCTGGTGGGCTATCCTTTGATCGGCGTCCACGCTCTCGTGGCCGCTTTGGGAATAGTCGTCTTGAGCCTCTCCCGTAAACGCTGGCTCCCCGCTCTCGCGGGGCTGGTCTGCGCGGCTTTTATCCCTCTATTCTACACACATCTTGTGTTTACCCATGTCGACACCGCCTACACCTTCGCGGCAGGGGCGCCTTACATGGATTTCGTTGATAACCATAAGAGATTCATACCATTAGGATTGGCGGCTCTCTCGATCGTCGTCATCCCCGTGTTCAAGGGAAAGCTCAATTCCGCATGGCTGGCTTCCGCTGCGATGGCCGCGGTCGCCGTGGTTTGCGTTGTCTTGTTCTCGTACCGCGACCGCAACTTCCACATTGAGATCGCGATGCAGCAAGCTATCGAGCGTAACGACTGGGACAAGGCTCTCGCTCTCGCCGGAAGGTCCGAAACCCCCACCCGTGTCGTGGTGATGTACAGGAATATAGCCCTTATGTACAAGGGACAGCTCTGCGACAAGATGTTCACCTTCCCGAACGAGACCATTGATATCGACACGCCCGCCCAGATATCCCAGACAGAGGTCTGCGCCCCGGCGGTCTTCTTCTACAACGGGTTGATCAATTACAGCGCCCGCTGGTCATGGGAGATGTCGATGATGTTCCAGAGGACTTTGGAAAGGTATAAATATCTGGCTAAAGTGGCCCTGTTCACCGGAAAAGAGAACCCGGCGCTTGTCAGCAGGTATCTCGACATAGTCGGGGAGAACCTTTATCAGCGGAAGTGGGTCAGGAAGTACCGCTCGTATCTGGACAACCCCGCTCTTCTGGACACCGATCCCGAGTACGTGATGTTCTCCCAACTGGACCGTTTCGAGGAGATCAAGTACATGAGCAGCGCCGTGGTGGAGAACACCTTGCTGAGCCATTACCTTATCCAGGAGAATCCGGAGGGTGTTATGCTTGACCAGTCCCTAGCGGCGGCCATGACAAAGAAGGACATCGAGATGTTCTGGTACTACTACGACATCCTTCTCCGTTCCGGGCGTCCTATTCCCAGGCATGTCGGTGAGGCGGCCATATTATTCGCCTACATCGACCGTGACCAGGCGGAGATAGACTCCGTGGCCAAGGATCTGGGCGGACAGTCATCCCCGATTGTCTCCCGCTTCATCCGTTTCAGCTCGGAAGCCTCCGCCGTCAGGCCGGGGAGTGACACTTCATCCTTCAAGAAGAAATATGGCGATACCTATTGGTACTACTGCTATTTCGTTAAATCCTTAACCACGAACTAAGGCCATGAGAAAATTTTTATTCATCATTATAGCCCTTTCCGCCGCGGTTTCATGCTCCACTCGTTTCCCTGAGGGGACCGCTCGCGCGGACGAGCCGGCCGTCCTGTCTCCCGACTACACCGACGTGGTCGTGCCTTTCAATATCTCTCCTCTGGATTTCGTTATCGGGAATCCCGGCAACCGTTTCGTGACCAGGTTCTCCGGAGCCAAAGGGGGAGAGGTCATTGTCTCCGGAAAGGAGGTCGAGATCGGCCTGAAAGAATGGAGAGCCTTGCTTGAGGAAAACAAGGGTTCTTCACTAAGGGTGGAAATCGCCGCTAGGAGAGAAGGTAATTGGGTGGCGCTCAATGAGTTCTCCATCAATGTCTCCGAGGATCCGATCGACGGTTACCTGGTCTATAGGCTCTTGGCTCCATCGTATGAGTTCTACACCGCTTTCTCTATCCGCCAAAGGGATCTTTCCACAGGAGAGGACAGGGAGGTTTACAACAACAGGATGCACTACAATCCGAAGGAGCAGCAGTGCATGAACTGCCACCAGTTCCAGAACGGCCGCACAGAGAATTGGCAGATGCATGTACGCCAGGTTCTCGGCGGGACCCTTATAGTGACCGGCGACGAGGCGAGGAAGGTGAACCTGAAGACTGACTCCACCATTTCCGCCGGGGTTTATCCGGCCTGGCATCCTTCAGAGAGGCTCATCGCCTATTCGGTCAACAAGACACGTCAGTTCTTCCACGCCAAGAATATTCATAAGCTGGAGGTTCAGGACCCGGCCTCCGACTTGATAATGTACGATATCGACAAGAACGAGGTGAGTGTCGTGGCTGACGATCCCATGGCTTTCGAGACCTTCCCGACTTGGTCTCCCGACGGTAAGTGGCTGTACTATTCCTCGGCGAGGCAGCCAGAGATCGCCACTCTTCCGAGCGACAGCATCGCCATCTGCTTTGACAAGATCTACTACGACATAGTCAGGAGGAGTTTCGACCCAGTGACAAGGAAGTTTGGCGACGAGGAACTGGTCTTCGACGCCAAGTCCTTGAGCCTAAGCGCGATGGAGGCGAGAATATCCCCTGACGGCAGGTATCTTCTGTTCTCTCTCGGGGAATATGGGACTTTCCATATCTGGCACCGTGGAAGCGACCTGTGGGTCAAGGATCTGGAGACAGGGGAGGTCTGGCCGCTGAAGGAGGCCAATAGCGATGACGCTGACAGTTTCCATAACTGGTCTTCCAACGGCCGCTGGATAGTCTTCACATCCAGAAGGGACGACGGCTTGTTCACCAGAACTTATTTCAGTCATATCGATAAGGACGGCAAAGCCGGCAAGGCTTTCATGCTTCCCCCGAGGGATCTGACCGGTAAACGCGACAGGGTCTATTCCTACAATGTCCCCGAGTTCACGGTGGAGCCTGTGAGGCAGAGTGTCAGGGATCTTTCAAGGATGATCAGCCAGCCGGCCATTCAGGCGGAGTTCTCTGGAGATTAGACCTTTATTAATATAATAAAAGAGGACGGCCGTCGGGCCGCCCTCTTTTGGCCTATGAGCCTTGGCTATTAATAGCCAGGGTTCTGTGTGAGGTTGCTGTTCAGGCTGAGGACCGAGACAGGGATCGGGAACACGGTGGTGTAGCCGGTGCTGTCATAGACCCAGTCGGAGGCGACGATGGCGTGCTTCACGCCGTCGTACTTGTCCTCGTCGGCCTCGGTGTAGGTCCCGAAGCGGACCTGGTCGCCGCGGCGTCCCATGGTCTCCCAGATCTCCTCACGGATCTTCTCGTCGAGGATGTCCTTGATGGTGATGTCGTCAAGAGTGTCGACACCGACCCTGGAGCGCACCTGGTTGACAAGGGCGAGAGCCTCGGCCTTCTTGCCAAGACGGTACTGGGCCTCGGCGGCGAGGAGGAGCATGTCGGCGTAGCGGAAGATGACACGGTCAGCGTTGAAGTAGTTCTGGCCCGAGGTCGTCGGGTCATACTCGTACTTCTTGATACGCACACCGGCCCACTTCACGAGGTACAGGCCCCAAGGGTCGCTGTAGTCGTCGGTGGAGAAGTCGTTGCGGGCCTCATAGCCGATGTAGACACCCTCGGGATACTTGTCCTCGGACACGCCGGCGTTCACGATGACACCGTTGACCGAGCAAGGCCCGTAGAAGAAGGAGATCTCGAAACGAGGGTCGTCGCACTCGAATGTGGAGGCGGAGAGGTTGCTCGTGTTGATGTCCTCCTTGTAGTCGAACACGTTCAGGGCGTGGACCGTGGCGGCTGTCCCGTTCCATGAGGAGAAGCCGATGGTCTTGGCGTGGTTGTAGTGCAGCGAGCGGGTCACCTGGGTGTCGGAAGTACGGTGGACGTTGTCATCCATAGGCTCGACGAAGATGTTCTCCTTGGAGGACTCGTTGCCGGTCTTGAAGTTGTCCTTGAAGCTGGCGGCGAGCTCGTAGCCCTCGGCCTTGATCTGCTCCTGGCAGTAGACGACGGTCTCCCAGGCGTTCATGGTCTTCCCGTTGACGGTGATCTTGGCGTTGTTGCCGGCGGCGGTGACACCGGGCTCAACCTTGGCGATCCCTCCGGTGAACTGACCCTGGTTCCAGTTGTCCTGCGTGAAGACGGCCGCGTTGATGGCGAGGCGGGCGAGCATGGCGTAGGCGACGGCCTTTGTCATACGGGCGTAGTACTCGCTGTTGACATCCTGGCTCTTCGCGGAGGGCAGCAGAGGGATGATGTCGGTGATCTCGTCGCGGACGAAGGCGTAGCCCTCGCTGCGGGTAGCCTGCTTCACGTCGCCGATGCCGGCGTCAGGGGAGGTGACGATCGGGATGCGCCCGAAGAAGTCGACCAGCCACATGTAGTAGAAGGCGCGGATGCCGCGGACCTCGGCCATGTAGGCGTCGACGACAGTGGCGTCCAGAGAGTTGAGAGCCTTGATGTCCTCGAGCTTCTTCAGCGAGGAGTTACAGAGGGCGATGTCCGAATAGGAGTTGTTCCAAAGGCTCCTGATGTAGTCTGTCGAGGGGTCCCACCTGTGAAGGAAGGCGTTCTGGTGCTTTCCGCCGTCGACCCAGTCACCCTGGCGCCCCGGGAGGAAGAGCACGTCGGCGGTGAACTCCGACATGTAGTTGTAGTTGTCGTCACCGCCCTTGAAACGGCTGTTCAGCTTGTTGTACAAGCTCGCGACAGTGTTGACGTAAACGAGCGTGGCGCTCTTGTAGGCCTCGCCCTCGTCGAATTTGCTCAACGGAGTCTCATCGAGGGAGCAACCGGCCATAAGGAAAGTCAGGGCCAGAACAGCAGCGCTATAGATAAATTTCTTCATGATCTTCTATGTATTTGTTGTCCTTAGAATTTGACCGAAAGCATTGCCGTGAAAGTGCGCATGATCGGGAAGACGTTGTTGTCGATACCGCCGCCGATCGAGGCGTTGTTCAGGATCGGGGTCAGGCCGGAATAACCGGTGAAAGTATAGACATTGTTGCAGGAGAGGGCGAACCTCAGTCCCTTGACGTAGCTCAGCCCGAGCTTGGCGGCGGGGAGGTTGTAGCCGAGAGTGATGTACTCGAGGTTGACATAGTCACCCTTCTCAAGCCAGTAGGAGGTGTGCTGCGCGTTGTAGACGCCGAGCTCTTCCGCGGACTTCAGGACGTTGTAGGTCGGGAAGGCTCCGAGGTTGGAGAGACGCAGGCTGGTGAAGTTGTAGATGTGGTGCCCGAAAGCGCCGTTCAACTGCGTGGAGAGATCCCAGTTCTTGTAGCGGAAGGTGCCTCCGAAGCTGGCGACCACCTTAGGCGTGGCCTGTCCGAGGAACTCGCGGTCTCCCTCGTCGTCGAGGGTGATACCACCGTCACCGTTGACGTCCTTGACCTGGTAGGTCTTCTTTCCTGTGTCGTCTGTCTTGAAGCCGTCGTGGACGGGGAGACGGAAGATGTTGACAGGATAGCCCTCGGTCATGTAGACGACGTTGGTGTTGGAGGTCAGACCGTTACAGCTGGCGCTCGCGAGAGCGATGTACTTGGAGGTGGTCAGCTCCTGTCCCTGGTAGGTTCCGGAGAGGCTGACGAGCTTGTTCTTCTGGAACGCGACGTTGCCCTGGAGGGTCAGTCCCATCTCCTTAGTCTCGATGGGGGCCCCGTGGAGGCCGATCTCGAGACCGTTGTTGGTCATCTCACCCATGTTGGCGAGGAGCTCGGTGTAGGTGAACGGAGGGACAGGGACCTGGTAGGTGTAGAGGAGGTCCCTCGTGGTGGACATGTAGGCGTCGATGGTCCCGCTGAACCTGCCGCGCCACATCGAGAAGTCGATACCGGCGTCGAAGGTGTACTTGGTCTCCCACTTCAGGTCCGGGTTGGGGTTGGAGTCGAGAGCGTAAGTGGTGACGGTGGCGCCGTTGTAGGTGGTGGTTCCTGAAGGGGACATCAAGGACAGCGACCTGTAAGCGGAGATGGCGTCCTGGTTACCGGTGACACCGTAGCCGACGCGGAGCTTCAGGTTGTTGAAGAGCCTCTGGTTCTTCATGAAGGACTCGTTGGAAATGAGCCAGGCGGCGGAAGCCGAGGGGAAGAAGCCCCACTTGTGGTTGGCCCCGAGCTTGGAGGAACCGTCGGCGCGGGCGTTGACCGTGATGACGTAGCGGTTGTCGAACATATAGTTCAGACGTCCGAGGTAGGACATGAGCCTGTTCTCGGAGGCCGAGGACTGGACGTTGCCCCACTTGACGGTGGAACCCGCCTGCATGTTATTGTAGAGGAAGTAGTCAGTCTCGAAGCCGGTGACCTGGGAATAGTCGTACCAATCGGTGTACTTCTGGGCCTCGGCCAGTCCGAGGGCGCTGATGGCGTGCTTGCCGATGGTCTTGTTGTAGGCGAGCTGGAAGCTGGCCATCCCGCTGGTTCCCCTGGAGGTGGAGACGTTGGCCTCACCACGCGCGACCCTGTAGCTCTTCACATCGTGAGGATAGTAGTTGCGGGAGAGGGTGTTGTTGTAGTTGAACGACCCGAAGACGCTGGCGGTCAGGCCCTCAAGGATCTTGTAGGTGGCGCGGCCGCTGGCGACAACGCGGGCGGACTCGTTCTTCTTTGTGTAGTCGAGATAGTCACCGGGGTGGGTGATGGTCTCGGCGTTGGGGTCATAGTCCCACAGTCCGGTCGTGGTGTTGCGATGTCCGGGGAAGGTGGGGTTGTAGGCCGCCGCTCCGGTGAATATACCTCCGTCGACCCTGTCCATTTCCATCAGGGAAGCCATGATGTTCATCTCGAGGGTGAGCCTGTCCTTCAGACCCTTCTGGGTGGCGGACATGCGGAGATTGTAGTTGGTGTTGTTCGAGTTCTTCACGATAAAGTCACGCTGTCTGATGCCGAGGGAGGCGTTCATGTTGGACTTGGCGTTTCCTGAGGTGAAGGAGAGGTTGTGGTTGTTCTGGGTCACAAGGTCGTTCATGATCCAGTCCATCCAGTAGGTGTCGTCACCCATGTCGATTCCGGCCCCGCCGAACTTGCCCGTGTTCAGGGCCCTGTACTCGGAGGCGTTGAGAACCTGGAGTTTCTTGTAGGGGTTGGAGACACCGAACTGTCCGCGGTACTCGATCTGCTGGCGTCCCTCGCGGCCCTTCTTGGTGGTCACGACAATGACACCGGCGGCTCCGCGGGATCCGTACTGGGCGGTCTCGGAGGCGTCCTTGAGGACGGTGATCTCCTGGATGTCATCCGGTGAGAGCGAGAAGAGCATTCCCACATCGCCGAACACGCCGTCCATGATCACGAGAGGGGAGTTACCTCCTGAGAGGGAGGTCGTTCCACGGATACGGAGGGTGGGGTTGTCCTGGATGTTGCCACCGTTGGAGGAGATGACGAGTCCGGGGACCTTGCCGCGGATGGCGTCGACCGCGGTCGAGACGTAACCCGTGTTCATGTTCTCCTCGGTGATGCGCTCGACGGCACCGGTGATGGTGCGCTTGTTACCGACGGCGTAACCGACGACCACAGTCTCATCGAGGGAGGTTGTCTCCTCGACAAGCGTCACGTTGATGACAGTGCGCGTCCCGATGGCGATCTCCTGGCTCTCATAGCCGATGCAGGAAACCGCGAGAACCGGGTTGGCCTGTGTGTAATTGAAGGAATACTTTCCATCGAGGTCTGTGGAGACTCCGGTGGTGGTTCCCTTGATCATGACGGTCACACCCGGAATGGGCGAGCCATCTTCACCTTTTACGGTTCCGCTGACGCTCTTCTGCTGCGCGAAAGCGGCCACGCCGATAAGGAGCGCCGCGGCGGAGAGGAACATCGCTTTTAGCGAAAAAGATTTGGTCATAATGGTAAAATTTGGTTTGTAAGATATGATTGAAATGTTTGAGTTTTCTGACATAATCACCTAATAAACGTACAAAAATAATCAAAATGAAACGTTTTCGCAACTTGTTTAACGTTTTATTAATATTAAATGAATATTAAATGAGAGAAAGTTTGAATGATTCGGTAGAAAAATGTCATATTTGCATATCACAATCTCAACAAGCCAGTGTCTCATCGTAAACTATCGAATCTGGAATTACGGAGGGTGAGCCCCGAGGAGTACCGGGAATCGCCAGACTCCGGCGTCGTGGTGGCGCTGGACAACATCCGCAGCGCGCATAATGTCGGCTCGGTTTTCCGCACCTGCGACGCTTTCAAGGTGGACAAGCTGTGGCTATGCGGGATTTGCGCGACCCCTCCGTCGGCAGAGATCCGGAAATCCGCCCTCGGCGCCGAGGAGAGCGTGCCTTGGGAATATTCAAAAAGCACCTTGGAGGTCGTGGGGAGGCTGCGCTCCGAGGGGTACACTGTCGTCAGTGTCGAGCAGACTGTGGGGTCGGTGAGCCTCAATGACTTCGTCCCCGATCGCCCGGATCCCGGGACGGGAGCGGGCGGGAGGTACGCCTTCATATTCGGGAACGAGGTGGACGGGGTGAGCCAGGAGGTCGTGGACGCCTCTGATCTCACGCTCGAGATCCCGCAGTTCGGGACAAAACACTCATTGAACGTCTCCGTCTCCGTGGGTGTTGTCCTTTGGCATATCACAAACCTGAGAATGAATAATCATTAAACAACAACACGATGCCGAACAAGAAGAAAATGTCTTTCTGGGACATGTGGAACCTGAGTTTCGGGTTCTTCGGAGTGCAGATAGCCTATGCCCTGCAGAGCGCCAACATCAGCAGGATTTTCGCGACCCTGGGAGCCGATCCTCACCAACTGAGCTTTTTCTGGATACTTCCCCCCTTGATGGGAATGATCGTGCAGCCCCTGATCGGGAAATATTCCGACAGGACCTGGTGCAAGATGGGCCGCAGGAAGCCGTATCTCCTCGCGGGCGCCATCGTGGCCGTGCTGGTGATGGTTTTCCTGCCGAACGCCGGCAGCCTGAGTTTCTCCTCCCGGCTGATCCTTGGACTGAACGGGGCCATGTGGTTCGGCCTCTTCTCATTGATATTCCTTGACACGTCCATCAATGTGGCCATGCAGCCTTTTAAGATGATGGTGGGAGACATGGTGAGCGAGGAGCAGAAGGCCGAGGCCTATTCGATCCAGTCGCTCCTGTGCAACGCCGGGAGCCTCGTGGGCTATCTGTTCCCGATTTTCTTCACATGGATCGGCATAGCCAACATCGCCCCTAAGGGGCAGATCCCGCCGTCGGTGATCTGGAGTTTCTACGGGGGAGCGGCGATACTGATCGTCTGTGTGATGTACACCTTCCTGAAAGTCAAGGAGATGAATCCGCAGGAGTACGCCGAGTTCCACGGGATAGAAGATCCTTCGGCTTCGCTCAGGATGACAGAAGGGAAAGGGATGACAGAAAGGAAAGAGGGCCTCTTCAATCTCCTTCTGCATGCCCCCAAGACCTTCTGGACCGTGGGTCTCGTGCAGTTCTTCTGCTGGGCCGCCTTCATGTACATGTGGACATATTCCAACGGCACCATCGCCGCGAATTGCTGGAACGCCACCGACACCGCCTCCGAAGGTTACCAGGCCGCCTGGAACTGGGTTGGCGTCGTCTTCGCCGTCCAGGCCGTCGGATCCATCCTCTGGGCGATAGTGATCCCGAGGTTCAAGTCCCTTAGACTCGCCTACGTCGTCAGCCTCCTTCTGGGAGCCGCCGGTTTCATCTCAGTCGCCTTCGTCCACAACCAGTATGTCCTGTTCCTGTCATATTTCCTGATCGGAGCGGCTTGGGCCGCCATGCTCGCGCTGCCTTTCACCCTGCTTACCAACGCTCTCAAGGGCGAGCACATGGGCAGCTATCTCGGCCTGTTCAATTGCACCATCTGTCTTCCCCAGATAGTGGCCGCCGCCCTCGGGGGAGTCGTCCTTAAACTCTGCGGAAGCGTCCAGGCCAACATGATGATAATCGCCGGAGTCCTCCTGATCCTCGGTGCCTTGTGCGTCCGCCTCGTCTCCGAGAAGAGCCGCCAGGCCTGACCTTTGATACTAATAAACAACTTGAAAATGAGAAGATTATTGTCATTATCGCTCCTGCTTGCCGCCATAGTGTCCTGTGGCGTGAAGGGAGGCGGGGACAAAACGGAAGGCGAGAGAGACTGGACCGCGAACGCTGTCGTCTATGAGTTGAACATCCGGCAGGCGACCGCCGAGGGAACCCTCGCCGCGGCCGAGGCGAAGCTCCCCGAACTGAAAGACCTTGGGGTCGATGTCGTCTGGCTCATGCCGCTCTATCCCATCGGTGTCGAGGGGCGCAAGGGCACTCTCGGTTCGTATTACGCCATAAAGGATTACTGTGATGTCAACCCTGAGTTCGGGACTTTGGCGGACTTCGACCATTTTGTCGCCGCCGCCCACGACCTCGGGCTGAAGGTCATAATCGACTGGGTGGCCAACCACACTTCGCCGGACCATCCCTGGGTCACCCGGAAGGATCCAAGCTGGTATGTCAGGGACGCCGAGGGCAAGACTGTCGTGGAATATGACTGGACCGACATCGCCAAACTCAACTACGGGAACGCCGACATGAGGGCTGAGATGGAGAAATCCATGCGTTTCTGGATGGACCGGGGAATCGACGGCTTCCGCTGCGATGTGGCGCCCCAGGTGCCGGCGGATTTCTGGGCCCCCGTCTTCTCGAAGTTCAGGAATGAATATTCAAGGAGACTCTTCTTCCTCGCGGAGGGGGAGGAGGCTTGGCTGAACGAGGCCGGTTTCGACTGCACCTACGCTTGGAGGCTCCACCATCTGCTGAACGACATCGCCCAGGGGAAGGCGGACGCCGACAGCCTGCTGGCTTACATCGAGTGGAATAAGGAGGAGTTCGGCCCTTCGACTGGCTCAGGAACCCTTCCGCATCGCCTGACCTTTACCTCGAACCACGACGAGAACTCCTGGAGCGGCACCGAGTTCGAGAGGATGGGTGACGCCTGGAAGGCGATGACTGTCCTGTGCTGGACGCTGCCCGGCTCACAGCCTCTTCTCTACACAGGCCAGGAAGTCGGGATGAACCACCGCTTCGAGTTCTTCGAGAAAGACCCCATGCCGGACTGGCATCACAACGCCGCCACGGATTTCTATTCCTATCTCAATTCGGTCAAGAAGGCGCACCCCGCCCTGGACAGCGGGAACGACGGTTTCGAGGTGGTCTCGAAGACTGATAGCAGCCTGACTTTCAGGAGGTTCCTCGAAGACGACGAGGTTCTCGTCGATGTTCTCCTGACTTCCCCCTGGACTTGGAGTATCACCACGGCCGAGTCGAGAGTCGCCAGGGTCGAGCCACCGAGCTGGTGGATAGGGATGAAGACCGGACTCCAGCTTATGATCCACGGCGAGGACATCTCTTCGTGGGACTTGTCGATCGAAGGGAAGGGTCTATCAATCACAAAGATCCACAAAGCCGACAGTCCGAACTATCTTTTCGCGGACATCAAGATCGACCCGTCAGCGAAGCCTGGCACTTACGATCTCGTTTTCACCAAAGACGGTGAGACTTTCAGGCGTCCCTATGAGATTCTGGCCCGTGAGGCCGGTTCGGCTGACAGGACCAGTTTCACCACTTCCGATTTCATCTACCTGATCAATCCCGATCGTTTCGCCAACGCCGACCCGGGCAACGACAGCACGGACGACACCTTCGAGAAAGCGAACCGGAACAGGGCTTCCGGGCGTCACGGCGGAGACTTGCAGGGAATAATAGACCATCTGGACTACATCGCCGACCTGGGCGCGACAGCGATATGGTGCACCCCCTTGCTCATGGACAACCAGCGCGGGGGATCCTACCACGGTTACGCCTGCGGGGACTACTACCGGATCGACCCCCGTTTCGGCAGCAACGCCCAGTACAAGGAATATGTCGGGAAGGCCCACGAGAAGGGGCTGAAGGTGATCATGGACATAGTCACCAACCACTGCGGCACCGAACACTGGTGGATGAAGGACCTGCCTTTCAAGGACTGGATCCACCAGTTCCCTGAATATACCAACACCCACTATGTTTTCTCCACGGCGATCGACCCGTACGCGTCAAGGTACGACACCGACCAGCTCGTGAGTGGTTGGTTTGTCCCTTCAATGCCTGACATGAACCTTGACAACCCATTTATGCTCAAGTATTTCCAGCAGTGGGCGATCTGGTGGACAGAGTTCTCGGGCCAGGACGGCATGAGGGTTGACACCTATCCCTACAACGAGAAGGATCCCATGAGCGAGTGGTGCGAGGCTGTTTTGAATGAATATCCCAACTTCAACATAGTGGGCGAGTGCTGGGACTCCAGCTTCGACCAGCTGGCTTACTGGCAGGGTGGAGCCGCCAACGCTGACGGCTTTGACTCGCGTCTCCCTTCGATAATGGATTTCCCTCTGCAAGAGGCGATTGGCGCGGCTCTCTCTGAGAACGGGCGCGGCCAAGGGATGTACAGGGTGTACAACGCCCTGGCGCACGACGCCACTTACCACGACGTCTCGAAGATGCTGATATTCCTCTCGAACCACGACCATCGCCGGATCGCCGACGAGTGGGGGCAGGATCCGGACAAGATGAAGATCGGCTACACCCTTCTTGCCACTGTCCGTGGAATCCCGCAACTGTTTTACGGTGATGAGATGATGTTCGCGACAGGAAAGGATTACAAGAGCGACCCTGAGCTCAGGATGGATTTCCCCGGAGGCTGGGCTGGCGACGAGAAGGACCTGTTCTCGGAGGAGGACAGGACCGGGATCGAGGCCGAGCTTCATGACTATGTCAAGAATCTGTTCCAGTGGCGCAAGGGCAAGGATGTGATCCACAATGGCCGCACCATGCATTTCATGACGAGGGACAACACCTACGCCTTCTTCCGCTATAACGATGCTGAGAAGGTATTCGTCTATGTGAACAATAATCCGGCGGAGGTAACCGTTCCCTGGTCACATTACGCCGAGATCGCCTCAGACCTCGGAGAGGGCAGGAATGTCCTGACAGGGGAGAAAGTCACCGTCACCGACTCCACCGTCGTCCCCGCCTGCTCCACCCTTGTAGTGGAATATAATTAACGCTTCCCGCGACGAGGAGGCCTATCCCTCCAGAACCACTGCCACCCTTGGCACGTTAAGAGGGGGGGACCGTGAGCTAGTCGAACGGCTTGCCGTGAGTTAGTCGAACGGTGGGGCCGCGAAGCGGCGGTTCTGGAGGGATAGGTCTCCCCGTTATAAGAGAATGATTTTCGGCTGGTACGGAACTAATTGACTATTAATATAAAACATGAACAGATGGTGCCGATTTCGGCACCATCTGTTTTAGGAACTGTTTGTTATTCAATAGTTTGCGTACCAGCCGCTTTGTATAGCCGCCAGGAGCGAGGAGAGAAGCGAGGGGCGACGGCTACTTCGCGCGGCCGATAAGCCGGCCGGCGAAATCGTAAAGCAGCATGAAGCGTTCTCCATCGCAGACCTTGCGGGCGGCCTCCAGAGCCCTGGAGTTGAGGCGCAGGATCGAGTCCTGGGCATCCCTCCCCACACCGAGCTCCTGGTAAAGCCCCCTGACGGCTGAGATCTTCTCTTCCTTCTCCTCAGGAGTCCCCACGCCCATAGCCATAGCTTCCCGCAAGTCAGACAGAGCGCCCCCCTCGGCTTTCTCGAAGGCCCGCACTGTGAGCCAGCTCTTCTTGGAATTCACTATGTCGCTACCGATGGGCTTTCCGAACACCTTCTCGTCGCCGAACACGTCGAGATAGTCGTCGGCCACCTGGAAAGCCAGGCCGAGATTGTAGCCATATTCGTAAAGACTCTCCCGCTCTTCCTTGGTGGCGCCTCCGATGAGCGCGCCCATCTTGGCCGCGCAGGCGATCAGGACACCGGTCTTCAGGCCGATCATCCTCATGTACTCGTCCATCGTCACATCACCCCTTTCCTCGAACTCCATGTCGTATTGCTGCCCCTCACAGACCTGGGCGGCAGTCTTGGAGAAGAGCGCCAGAACCTCGTCAAGGCACTTGCGGGGAGCCTTGGCCACCCGGGAGTAACTGTCGATGCACATCACGTCTCCGGAGAGGATGGCGGTGTCAGGACTCCATTTCTTCCAGACCGTGTCGACGCCCCTGCGAAGAGGAGAGCGGTCCATGATGTCGTCGTGGATGAGGGTGAAGCTGTGGAACACCTCAAGCCCGGCGGCGGGCTCGAGTATTTCCGGACAGAACTCGTCCTTGTACAGGGAATATGTCGTAAGGCAGAGCCGGGGCCTGAGCCTCTTCCCGCCTATCTCGATCATGTACCTCAGCGGGTCATAAAGCCCCGAGGGCTCGGCCGTGAACTGAATCCCGCCGAACAGCGCCTTCACCGCCGCTTCGATTTTTTCCTGGTTGATCATATTTGTGAATCGTCACTTTCTGTTATTATTGGCAAATTTAGATATTTTCTCCCTATTTCCCGCAACTCAAGTCCTATGGTCATGATAGTTAGGAGGATCTCATCCAGTCGTTTGGAAGAGGGCTTTTTTGTGCCGCTGACATATTGGGCGAAAAGGCTTTGAGACATGCCCAGGCGGCGCGCTACGACGGACGCGTTCAGTTCCGTACTCTCAACTTAATGAAGATTTTCAACCCACAAGCGATTTATTCCATAAAAACCAGAATTTTACTAAATTTGCTCTTTGATGCGAGGCAAGGCGATAGTTGTGAAGAACGCGGGAAGCCATTTCCTGCTGTCGGCGCTACCTGAATGGGCGCCTTTCCCGGCCGTGCTTAAAGGGAAGATAAGGTTGTCCGGAAGCGATTCGACAAACCCTGTCGCCGTGGGGGACCATGTTGAATACGAGTGGACCGAGGCGCCTTCCCTGACCCATCCGGCAAGCATCGTGGAGGTGGCCGACAGGAAGAACCACCTTATCAGGAAGTCCACGAACCTCTCCCGACAGTCGCATGTGATCGCCGCCAACCTGGATCGGGCGTTCATAGTTGTGACTCTATATTTCCCTGAGATCAAGCTTCAGTTCCTGGACAGGATTCTCCTGACTTGCGAGGTGTATGGCATTCCCGCCACGATTGTCCTGAACAAGGTTGACATATTCAAGGAAGAGTTCCCTGAGGAGCTGGCGGATCTCCATAGGATCTACGAGAGCGCCGGGTACAGGGTCATTGAGACCTCCGCCATGACAGGGGAGGGGATAGACCTACTCCGGGAGGCCGTCGGCACCCCCGAGGAGGGCAGGGTCTGCCTCTTCACCGGCGAGTCTGGAGTAGGGAAGTCCTCCATTATCAAGGCTTTGGACCCCTCTCTCGATCCCAAGGTCGGGAACATCTCCATGGCTCATCTCCAGGGGAAACACACGACCTCGCTCTACGAGATGTACCCGGTGGCGTCAGGAGGGTTCATCATCGACTCTCCGGGCCTGAGGGGCTTCGGCCTGGTCGACCTTAAGAAAGAAGAGATAGGCTTGTATTTCCCTGAGATGCTCGCCGCCATGAAGTATTGCCGTTTCACTCCCTGCACCCACACTCACGAGCCCGGTTGCGCGGTAAAGGCCGCCGTGGAGGAGGGCAGGATCTCGAGGGAGCGCTACAACTCCTACCTCGGGATGCTGGAGGAGGACAAGAAATTCCGCGCCTGATTTGATAAAAGAATAATGAATCGCGATGGGAAAATATTATGATATGCTGATGAGGGACTACCGCCTTAAGGAGGGCTTGAACGCGTGCATCAACTGCGGTACATGCACGGCCATCTGCCCGGCGGCCGAGTTCTATAGGTACGATCCGCGCAGGATCGTGGACATAGTCCAGAGCAAGGATGACAATGAGATCGAGAAACTCCTGAAGAGTGACACGATCTGGTACTGCGGGGAGTGCATGAGCTGCGTGACAAGATGTCCGAGGAAAAACGCCGCCGGCTTGATAATCATGTCTTTGCGCAATCTTTCCATAGAGTTGGGCTACTTCATCGAGTCTGAGAAGGGAAGGCAGCAGTACCTGCTGACCAAAGACCTTTGCTCGAATATCCTGGACTACGGCTATTGCGTCTATCCCCGCCGTTTCGACTACGAGGGCCATCCTGAGTCCGGAAGGGTCTGGGAATGGGAGGAAAAGCATCTCGACGACGTGTTCGAGCGCCTCGGAGGCAACCTGGACGGTTCCGGGAGGGGAGCGATGAGACGGATCCCGAAGGAAGACCTCGACCAGCTCAAGGCCATATTCGACATCACCGGGGCCACGGAGAGGATGGAGACTGTCCGTAAGGCTGGTGAGAGGAAGGCGGCCGAGTTGGGGATGACGGTCCGGGAGTTCACCGAGAAGGTCTATTCAGAGAGTTCTCCCAAACATTTGAACCATTAGAGAGATGATCTACGAAGGCAAGCGGAAGATCTGGTCCGAGTACCAGAAAGAGATCCCGGACGACCATTATTTTTACGTCCGGAGCTGCATCAGGCAGAGCTTTTTCCCGGCGTCCGAGGCGACCTTCCTGCGAATAACCAGGGAGGCGTTGGGAAAGGATATATTCGAGACGGAGCACCACACCACCTGCGGAGGCATCGCCTACCACAGCGACACAATCCCCCAGGAGACGGTGATGACCATCATCGCCCGCCAGTTCGCCCTTATGGCCAAGTACGGCTACGAGAACTATGTCTGCTCATGCATCACCTCGTTCGGCCTCTATTGCGAGACTCTTGAGACATGGAGGGAATTCCCGGAACTGGAAGCTAAGATTCGCGATAACCTGTGGAAGTCTTGCAAGCTGGAATTCGCGAAGCCCAAGTTCCTCATCCACGCCAGCGACCTTATCTACAAATATCGCAATAATATCGCCGCCCAGGCTGTACGCAAACTTGTGAATGTCCACACCGGGGAGCCGCTGAAAGTGGTGGAACATATCGGCTGCCACTATTCCAAGATGTTCCCTTCCAAGGGGGTCGGCGGAGCTGAATATCCCTACGTCCTCGTGGGCATGATCGAGGCCTGGGGAGGGGAGATAGTCGACTACCCGGAGCGGCGCCATTGCTGCGGCTTCGGTTTCAGGCAATATTTCATCAAGGGGAACAGGGGATATTCCCTCTCGAACACCCACAAGAAGTTCGAGAGCATGGAGCCTTTCAAGCCTGACCTCATAATCACTAACTGCCCCGGCTGCCCATATTTCCTGGACAGGTGGCAGTACGTGATCGCCGAGTCGACTGGGAAGACCTACGGCCAGGACGGTCACGGGATTCCGGCTCTCACCTACGAGGAGGTGGCCGGGCTTGTGATGGGTTACGACCCCTGGGATCTCGGCCTGCAGACCCATCAGGTGGGGGTGGAGCCGCTCCTCGACAAGATGGGTGTGGAATATGACCCCGCGAAAAAGTATCTTGGCAAGGGCGGTAAGGACCTTGGGACTCCCGTTGCCTGCTCATGCCTGCGATGACGGTCCCTGAGCCTGTCGAAGGGCCTGAGCCTGTCGAGGGCAGTATTATTGAATAAAAAGCGTATGAAGAACAATATATTGATAATCGGAGGAGGCCCTGCCGGGCTGGAGGCCTCGGCCCAGCTTCAGAGGATGGGCTACAATGTCATATTGATCGAGAAGTCTCCTCGATTGGGCGGGCATCTCGCCAAGTGGGACCGTCTTTTCCCTGACGGAGTCCCCGCTGATGATGTGCTGGGAGGCCTCATTAAGGAGCTTAATGGAGTCAAGTACTTCACCGACACGGACATACGTGCCATCAACCGCCTTGAGAAGTCCTACAATGTCAGGCTGACCAACGGGATAACCGTCCTTTCGGACGCCGTTCTGGTGGCGTCCGGCTTCGACCTTTTCGACGCTGTCAGGAAGGAGGAATACGGCTACGGGATCTACGACCGGGTGATCACGAACGCCGACCTTGAGGCGTGGTTCAAGACGGGCTCCGACAAAAGGATCGACAATCCCCGAAAGATAGGCTTTGTTCACTGTGTCGGGTCCAGGGACGAGAAGTCGGGGTGCAGGTCATGCTCGAAGGTTTGCTGCGCCACCGCTGTCAAACAGGCCATTGAGGTCAAGCAGGCATTCCCGGAGGCTGAGGTGTTCTGCTTCTATATGGACCTGCGCCTCTTCGGAAGGCATTACGAGGATCTTTATCTCAAGGCCCAGAAGGAATATGGGATCCGCTTCATCCGCGGACGTGTCGCGGAAGTGTCAGAGAACATTGACGGCACGCTCGTGGTCAAGGCCGAGGACACTGTGGCCAGCAAACCGCTCAAAGCCACCTTGGACCTGCTCGTCCTGATGTCGGGCATGCGCCCTTCCGCCTCGGGGAAGGCGGTCGGTGACCTTTTGGAGATGACTGTCGAGGAGGATGGCTATTTCGCCGTGAGGAGCGGGATAGCCGCCGGCCAGAGGAGTCCTCTCCCGGGATTGTTCCTCGCCGGCGCCGCCACCGGACCGAAGACTCTTCCGGAGACCCTCGCCGACGCCAGGGCCGCCGCGGTGGAGATTGACCGGTACCTTACCGAGATATTCCCTGATGCCAGGAACTACAAACAACTTGTGAGGGAGAGATGGTAGATTTCGGATTCGGCCTTGTGCCCAGTTCAAGGATCAACCTCGACTTGTTCGACAAGGAGAAGTACGAGGAGTTGGCTGCCATGGAACCTGATGTCCGTGTCTGCATGGCCTGCGGCAGCTGTACCGCTGTTTGCACCGCGGGGCGTCTGGTCCAGACAAGCCTCCGGGAGGCGATTGAGGATCTGAAAAACGCCAGGCCCGAAAAGGCCCTGGAGATGCTCGGCGCCTGCCAGCTTTGCGGCAAATGCTCCATGGTATGCCCCCGGGGCATCAACACCAGGCATCTCATTCTGTCCATCACTAAAGTCTATTCCGCCGGATGACACCTCTGAACCTCATACTCGCGGCCCAGGCCGCGGATCCGGAGGTGATCGACAGGATCCCTTCCGGTTACAGTCACTTCGTCATCCCCTTCACGATCGGCATGACTTTCATGTTGTGCTGGATAGGGGTAGGTTGCGTCAGGTTGCTCGCTGCCATTCCCCGGGCGGACAGGTTAAAGTTCTGGAAGTCCCTTTTCATACCGAAGACGGTGGTCAGGAACCTTAAGGATCTCTTCGGCGACTGTCTGCTCCATGTCAAGATCTGGCAGAGGAAGCCACTTCTGGGCTACATGCATTCGGCCATAGCCTTCGGCTGGTTCATGCTTATAGTCCTTGGCCATATAGAAGTCGCGTTATTCGTCCCCGCCCGTCTTAATGTCGCGCGCGGAGGTCTGTTCTATCCGATATTCTACCGCTATTTCGTCTGGATGAATCCCGGACACACCACCCTGAGAGGCTCCTTCTTTTTCTTCCTGATGGACTTCTTCCTCCTGTATGTCCTTACTGGAATAGCCATGGCGGTGTTCAAGCGGTTCAGGTCCATAGTGTTGGGTATGCGGCACACCACGAAGCCGTCCCTGGCTGACCGTGTCGCGTTGTACAGCCTCTGGCTGATCTTCCCTCTGCGATTGCTGGCGGAGAGTTTTACCGCGGACTTGAGCGGAGGAAGTTTCCTAACCGTGGGGGTCAATCATTTCTGGCATTTCCTGTTCGGGGACAAACTTTGGTTCACCCCCTGCTGGTGGGCCTATTCCATCTGCCTCGGCCTGTTCTTCGCCGCGATGCCTTTCAGCCGCTACATGCACATCCTGACTGAGGTGCTGTGGATCCTGTTGAGGAACGCCGGGATCAAGCCCAGCCATCCTCGCAAGGGAGTGGCGGAGGCCGAGATCTACGCTTGCTCCAGTTGCGGACTCTGCTTGGACGCTTGCCCTATGAACGTCCAGAAAAAGAACCTGAAGTACTCCTCGGTCTATTTCATCAGGTTCCTCAGGAGACATAATGAGAAGAAGATCAATGCGATAGCGGACAAGTGCCTGATGTGCGACAAGTGCCATGCGCTATGTCCGGTCTGCGTCGACGCCCCGGCCCTCCGCCGCGCCCAAAGGGCCACCGGGAACAACGCCCTCCCTTACAATTATTCTTATCTGGAGACTGGCGTCTCTGGCGCTGACGTTCCCTCGAAGGGATCTGAGCGAGGCGGGGTGCTTTACTTCGCCGGTTGCATGACACATCTGACCCCGAGGATAATCAAGGCGGTGGACAAGGTCTTCAAGGCGGCGGGGATTGAATATTCTTTCGCCGACCGTGACGGAGGTGTCTGCTGTGGCAGGCCGCTTATGCTGGCCGGGCGGCTGGAGGCGGCCGCGAAAGTCATCGAGGCGAACAAGAAGATGATCGAGGAATCCGGATGCGAGACCCTGGTTCTCTCCTGCCCAATATGTTACAAGGTATTCAAGGAAGAATATGGCCTGCGGGGAATCAAGGTGATCCACTATACCCAGTTCATCAACGATCTGATCGCCTCCGGAAAGCTGAAGGTGGAGAAGACCGGTGAGAGGATTGTCTATCATGACCCTTGCGAGCTTGGCCGTGGATGCGGGGTCTACATCGAGCCCAGGGCGGCTCTCGGGCAGGCTGGGAACCTTGTCAAGGCAAGGAAGGAATATGACGAGAGCGTCTGCTGCGGAGGCAGTCTCGGCAGCCTGACACTCGACACGAGGGACAGGGCTAAGATCGCCGAATCATCCCTGGACAATCTCCTGGCCAATGACCCCGACACCATAGTCACGGCCTGCCCCCTCTGCCTGAAGACATTCTCGGAGGCCGTCTCCAACTCCGGCCGTCCTCCGGGAGGGGTCGCCGTGAAGGATTTCGCCGAGGTGATCGCCGGATAGAAACCGTAGTAATCATATATTAAACTAACTTGACAAATGACATGTATGAGAAGAATCATCATCACTCTGGCCGCCATCATGATGGTGGCGACCCCTATCGCCCTGGCTCAGCCCAGGGGACCGCGTCCCGCCAAGCCGGACGCCGAGAAGACTGAAGAAGCCGAGAAACCGGCTCCTGAACTGAAGGTCACCTCCGGCATGGTCGGAGTGTCCCACAACGACAAAGACTGGTATTTCGATGTGCCGGACAGCCTGCTTGGGCGCAGGATCCTGACTGTGACCCGCTATGTCAGCAACACTCCCGGAGCCTCCCAGTACGGAGGCGAGGAGGTCACTGAGAACATGATCTACTGGGAGAAGGCCTCCAACGGCAATCTCCTTCTCAGGGTCGACGCCCTGACCATCCAGGCGGACAAGGGACAGGAGATCGAGAAGGCGGTGAAGGTCAGTTCCGAGAACCCGATTATAGCCTCGATAAAGCCTGAGAAAGGCGCTCCGGAGGGTTTCACGCGGGTCAAGGTCACGAGCCTCTTCGAGGGCGACGTGCAGGCTTTCTCCCTGAGCTCCGGGTCTAAGAGGCAGATGAATCTTGGCGGGGTCAAGGGTGACGCCACCTTCATCGAGAGCGTCCGCACTTACCCTATCAACACGGAAGTGACTGTGACCAAGACGTTCACGTACAACCAGCCCACCCCGAGCATGGGCGGCCAGGGTCCGGTGAGGACCACCTCGCTCCCCGCCGGAAGGGAGGCCGGCACCGTGACGCTCGTGCTCAACACCTCGATGGTTCTCCTTCCCGAGACCCCGATGCAGCCCAGGCTCTTCGACGGGCGCGTGGGTTATTTCGCCGACGGTTACAGCAAGTTCACTGACGACCAGCAGGGTGTCGAGAACGTGCGTTTCATCACCAGATGGCGCCTGGAGGCCCGTCCCGAGGATGTCGAGAAGCAGAAGAGGGGAGAGCTCGTCGAGCCAGTGAAGCCCATCGTCTATTACATCGACCCCGCCACCCCGAAACAGTGGAGGCCCTACCTCATTGCCGGAATCAACGACTGGCAGAAGGCTTTCGAGCAGGCTGGCTGGAAGAACGCTATCCGCGGGGAGGAGTGGCCCGAGGACAATCCTGACATGAGCCTTGAGGACGCCCGTTTCTCAGTGATCCGCTACCTGGCCTCTCCCACGGCCAACGCCTATGGCCCGAACGTCCATGACCCCCGCTCCGGCGAGATCATCGAGAGCCACATCGGCTGGTACCACAACGTCATGACCCTGGTCCACGACTGGTACCAGGTCCAGGTCGGCGCGGTTGATCCAAGGGCCCGCAAGTTCAAGTATGACGATGAGCTGATGGGCGACCTGATCCGTTTCGTCTCTTCCCACGAGGTCGGTCACACCCTCGGTCTCCGTCACAACATGGGATCCAGCAGCCAGACCCCCGTCGAGAAACTCCGCGACAAGGAGTGGGTCGAGAAGAACGGCCACACCGTCAGCATCATGGACTACGCCCGCTTCAACTATGTCGCCCAGCCTGAGGACAATATCGGCAAGGATGGCCTCTATCCCAGGATCAACGACTACGACAAATGGGCTATCGAGTATGGCTACAAGCCCACTCCCTACACAGACCCGAAGGAGGATCATCTTTATTGGAACAAGGTCATAATCGAGAGGCTCGCCGCCAACCCGAGACTATGGTTCGGAGGTGAGGGTGGAGACTCCGATCCCAGGGCCCAGAGAGAGGATCTCGGCGACAACTCCATGGAGGCCAGCTCCTACGGTGTCATGAACCTGAAGAGGATCATCGGCCAGCTTCCCGAGTGGAACGCCGAGGAGGGCGACCAGTACCGCAATGTCAGCAGGATGTACACCTCTCTCATAGGCCAGTTCAACCGTTACCTCGGCCACGTCGCCGCCAACATCGGGGGGCGCTTCGTGACCTACAAGAGCATCGAGCAGGCCGGCCCTGTCTATGAGGCTGTCCCCAAGGCCCAGCAGAAGGAGGCCCTTGACTGGCTGAACGCCAATCTGTTCACCAAGCCGACCTGGCTTGTGGATGTGCCTTACATCTACAATCTGACCGACAGCCCTGACAGTTACCTCTATTCCCTTGTGGACGGTGTCGTCAGCGCCGGGAATCTCCTGAGTATCCAGAAGCTCTCCCGTCTGGGCCAGTTCGCCCAGCATGACCCCGCCAACTATAAGCCGGAAGAGTATCTCTCCGATCTCACGGGGATGGTGTTCTCCGAGCTCTACAAGGGCAAGGCCACCGACAGCTACCGCCGTTATCTCCAGCGCCGTTTCGTGAGCGCCGCGATCGACGCCATGAATGGCAGGGGGGCGGAGACCTCCGACGGCAAGGCCCTGATCCTGTCGACCCTGACCGATCTCCAGAAGAAGACCGCGAAAGCCAAATCTTCCGACACGGTCACCCAGGCCCACTGGCAGGAGATCTCCAGAACCATAGAGAAAGCTCTCAAGTGATGATAGCTCTTGTGACAGGGGCCTCCCGTGGCATCGGGAAGGCCATCGCTTTGGAACTGTCCGGACTGGGTTACGACCTCGCCTTGGTGGGACGGGACGACGCCTCTTTGGCGGAGACCGCCTCCGGGACGGGGAATGTCCGGGTCCACCGGATTGTGGCTGACCTGTCAGACCCCACTTCCGCGGAACGGATTGTGGAGGAGACCGTCGAGGTTTTGGGCGGGCTCGATCTCCTGGTCAACTGCGCCGGCATACCTCAGAAGGGCCCCTTCACTGATGTGACCCCGGAGGAGTGGGACAGGGTTTTCGCGGTCAACGCCAGGGCGCCTTTCTTCATGTGCAAGGCCGCCCTTGAGCCGCTTAAGAAGTCCTCCAAGCCGATGGTGATCAACATCTCGTCCGTGGTTGGTTTCAAGGGATATATTCACCAAAGCGTGTATTCCTCTTCCAAGCACGCGCTCGCCGGCTTCACCAAGGTGTTCGCCAAGGAGGTGCAGCCTTTCGGGATCCGGGTTCATATGATCAGTCCCGGCGGTGTGGCCACAGAGATGGTCAAGAAGATGAGGCCGGACATCGACCCTTCAGAGTTGATCGAGCCGGAGGAGATAGCGGAGATAGTCCGCTTCCTTGTCACGAGGAAAGGTAACGGCACGATCGACCAGTTCTACATCCGCAGGTACTCCGGGCTGGCCTTCGATTAGCGGTCAGACACGCCTGAGTACGGCGTGATCGTACTTGAAGGTCTGATAGAGGGACCTGAATATCAGATGAGCGTAGTAGGCGGCGAAGAGCAGATGGACTCTTCCGCCGCCTTCCGGTTTGAGGAGGATCCATCCCAGGAACCAGACAGCCATGAAGGCGGCCACGCAGCCGATGTTGGAGTCCCTCATCTCCCTGGTGGCTGTCGCCCCTATGTAGATCCCGTCCCAGGTGAAGGCGGGACAGCCGACAAGCGGCATCAGGATGAGCCATGGGATGAACTCTCTCGACGCCTCCACGACGGAGTTGTCGGAGGTCATCAGATGGAACATCGGGATCCCCCCGATGGTGTAGAAGAAGATGAACAGGGCCCCTATCCCCATGCTCCAGATGAATGTCCATTTGACCGTCTGGTTGACAGCAGGGGCGTCCCGTCGTCCGATGAATCTCCCGGTCAGGGCCTCTCCAGCGAAGGCGAAACCGTCAGTGAAGTAGGAGAATATCAGCATGAGTTTCATCATTATGGAACTCATGGCGAGGAGGGTGTCCCCGAACCTGGCCGAGATCGCCGTGAACGAGAGGTACACCGCCATCAGGCATAGCGATCTCACGAAAAGATCCCTGTTCACGTTGAAGAACTCCCTGTTTATCAGTGGTTTACCCAGACCGGACAAGGCTTTGTGGGCGGAAATGATATTCCTGTACTTCGCGAGCAGGATGAAGGCGGCGGCGATGAGGCCCGAGTATTGGGCGATGACCGTGCCCCACGCTATTCCGGAGAACCCTATCCCGCGGAAAGATGTCCCGGGGAGGCCGAGGGCGAGGAATATGCTCATCAGGATGTTGATCCCGTTCACGATCAGATCCGTGAGCATCGAGCTGAAGGAGTCCTGCATCCCAATGAACCACCCCCTCAGGACCATCAGGCTCAAAGTCGCTGGAGCGGCCCAAATCCTGATGTAGAAATATTTGAGGGCCAGCGTCTTGACCTCATCGGAGCAATGGACGAAGAGGAATATCAGTTTCTGGAATGGCCATTGGACCAGGATCAGCAGCAGCGCTGACAGCAGGGCGACGGAAAGCCCCCTCCGGAGGTTCGCGGCGCAGTCCGCCCACTCCTCACGCCCGAAAGCCTGCGCTGTCAGGCCTCCGGTCCCCGCTCGGAGGAAACCGAAGTTCCAGTACATCATGTCGAACATCAGAGACCCGACGGAGATGCCTCCAATCAATGCGGCCGCCGAAGTGTCGAGATGTCCGGCCACCCCTATGTCCACCATCCCGACGAGCGGGATAGTGATGTTGGCGAGGATGCTGGGCAACGCCAGCCGGAGTATTTCCTTGTTAAGCGGGCTCACTTATCCTTTCTTGAAGTTTTTCCCGATCACAGGGAGGGAGGAGGGAGGCAGGTCGCGCAGGAGGATGAGGGCGCAGAAAGCGAGGATGAGGATGACGTTGACGCAGATCGCCAGCCAGGAGGACAAGTGGCTGTTGGAGAGGACCATCCCGTAGTAGAGGACGGCCGCCGCCGCGACATAGACCGCTATGTCCTTCAAGGGGTAGTCTATCATGTATTTCTTCTGGCCCACGAAGTACGATAGCAAGGTGGCGGTGCCGTAGGCCCCGACTCCGGCCCAGGCGCATGCCATGTAGCCTATCTTCGGGATGAAGATGATGTTGATGGCGAACAGCACCAGGCAGCCTATCCCCGAGAACAGGGCGCCCCAGAGCGTCTGGTCGATCAGTTTGTACCAGAAGGAAAGGTTGAAATAGACGCCCATCAGGATCTCGGCGGCCATCACGATGGGGACGACCTTGAGACCCACCCTGTAGTCGGCCCCGATGATGTACTTGAGGATATTCATGAAGCCGATGACGCAGAGGAAGGCGAGCAGGGTGAAGATTATGAAGTACTTCATCGCCTTGGCGTAGGTCTCCTTGCTGTCTTTCTCGGAGGAGCTTCCGAACACGAAGGGCTCGTAGGCGTAGCGGAAGGCCTGGGTGATCATCGCCATGATCATCGCGATCTTGATGCAGGCGCCGTAGATGCCAAGCTGGGCGGCTCCGTCGGACGCCTTGTAGACGTACGGGAATAAGATTTGGGAAGCGGTCTGGTTGAGGATTCCGGCTATTCCCAGGACCAGGATGGGCCAGCTGTAGGAGAGCATCCTCTTCATCAGGCCCCAGTCGAAGCCGTGCTTGAAGCCCTTCAGCTCGTTGATGAAGAACAAGGTCATGAAAGCGGTGCTGAAGAGGTTGATGTAGAACACCCAGCCGACCTGGATGCCACTGTCATATATTCCGAACGGATTGAGTCCCAGTTTCGGGAGGAACACGAAGTACAGCAGGTTCAGGGATATGTTCAGGAATATGAACCCGAGTTTCAGGGCCGCGAACTTGATGGGGCGCTTCTTGTACCTCAGGTAGGAATAAGGGATGCACTGGAAAGCGTCGATCGCTACCGTGAGGGCCATGGTCCAGATGTAGTCCGGATGGTCCGGATAACCCATCGCGGAGGAGATCGGACGGATGAAGGCTAAGACCAGGACCACGAACAAGGCGGAAGTCGTGAGCACCGAGGTCAGAATCGTGGAATAGACCTTGTCCGGGTTCTCGCCGTCCTTGTTGGCGAAACGGAAGAATGTCGTCTCCATCCCGTAGGTCAGGATCACCAGCAGGAGGGCGGTGTAGGCGTAGAGGTTCGTGACGACACCGTAGCCTCCGCTTGAGGCGTTTATCACATAGGTGTACAGAGGGACAAGGAGGTAGTTCAGGAACCTCCCTATGATGCTGCTCAGGCCGTAGATCGCCGTGTCCTTGGCAAGGGATTTCAGATTAGCCATTCGTTGCGGACGTTAGACTGTGCTAAGATAGCAATTATTCTCTTATCTTTGCAGTTCGAAATGAGCCTATATTCCAAATACAGGATTTCCAAGCCGTCCGCGGCCAAGGTTCCCCCTGAGGCGACGCCCGGAGAGTACCGCCGCCTGAGGAACCGCACATTCTGGGGCGTGACCGCCGCTTACGCCCTCTATTACGTGTGCAGGATGGCTATGGCGGTCGTGAAGCAGCCTCTCATCGACGGGAACATCCTTTCCGCCGCCCAGTTGGGAATAATAGGCTCCGCGTTCTATTTTGTCTACGCGGCCGGCAAGTTCGCCAACGGTTTCATCGCCGATTACTGCAACATCCGCCGTTTCATGGCCACCGGGCTTCTTGTCTCCACCGTGGTGAACCTTCTGATGGGGGTTCTCGGACTGGCTCACGGCTGGTGGGATTTCCCCTCCGCCGTCTTGTTCTTTGTCTTCGCCCTTGTCTGGGGAGTGAACGGCTACTGCCAGTCCATGGGCGCCCCTCCCGGGGTGATCAGCCTGTCAAGGTGGTTCCCGCTCAACAGGAGGGGAACCTACTACAGCATCCTCAGCGCCACTCCCTATCTCGGGAAATCATTGTCAGTCTTCGCCTTAGGCTTGGTCGTGGGCTGGATCGGATGGGAGTACGGCTTCATCTTCTCGGCCATCGCCGGAGTCATCGGCTCCGCCATCATCTTGATATTCGTGTCCGACACTCCTGAAAGCAAGGGGCTTCCCTCGGTCCAGGAACTGTCCGGCGAGGCACCGCAGAAGACTGACTCGATGCCCGTCAAGGAGCTTCAGAAGATGGTGGTCAGGCATCCCGGGATTTGGATAATCGCCCTGTCGAGCGCTTTCGTCTACATCACCCAGCACGCCGTCAGCGAGTGGGGAGTGCTCTTCCTGCAGAAAGGAAAGGATTTCTCGCTGGCCTCCGCCACCCAGATCATCGCTTTCTCCGAGGCCTTCGGTATCGCGGGAACCGTGCTGGCCGGCTGGCTCTCCGACCGGGTGTTCAAGGGGAACCGTTTCATCCCGGTCCTGTTCTCGGGAGTGATCTGCCTGATCTCCCTCGGAGGCTTCCTCCTGACAGGGGGAAGTTATTCTATGAATATTGTTTACGTGTCGGTCTTCAGCCTATCCATCGGTGTCGTCTATTGCACTGTCGCCGGGCTGATGGCCCTCGATATAGTACCCCGGAAGGCCACCGGCTCCGCCCTCGGAATGGTGGGTCTGGCGAGTTACGCCGCCGCCGGTTTGCAGAACGTCGTCAGCGGTTTCATGATCGGCGCCGGAGACTTCGATTTCCGTCCTGTGTCGGTCTTCTGGCTCATTGCCTGCCTGCTGTCCTTCATGATCCCGGTTCTCTCCTGGCGTCTTCTCAAAATCCAATCAATCAAATAGGTAATGCAAGGATTCTGGACAGTCTTGATGCTTGTGTTCTCAAACATCTTCATGACTTTCGCTTGGTACGGCCATCTGAAACTCGCCGAGATGAAAATCTCGACCGGCTGGCCGCTCATTCTGGTGATTCTTTTCTCCTGGGGGATCGCCTTCTTCGAGTACTGCCTGACAGTGCCGGCCAACAGGATGGGCTTCCAGTCCAACGGCGGGCCGTTCAACCTGTTGCAACTCAAGGTGATCCAGGAAGTTGTCTCGCTCACGGTCTTCAGCGTGATCGTCCTGTTCGTGTTCAAGGGACAGGCCATCCACTGGAATCACATCGCGGCCTTTGTCTGCCTCGTCCTAGCGGTTTTCTTCGTGTTTTTGAAATAAGGGTCTACACCTTGACGACGCGCCAATGCGGGCCGAACCGCTCGAACGCCGCGCGGTCAAGAGCCTCCCGGTCGTCCGGGTGGGCGATGGAAATGAGCAGCCTGGCCCTTTCCTGAAGGGATTTCCCGAACAGGTTCACGTGGCCATATTCAGTGACGACCCACTGGACATCGGCCCTTGGTGTCACCACTCCCGCTCCCTGATGGAGGGTCGGGACAATCTTGGACATTCCCTTCTTGGTGCGGGAGGCGAGGGCTATCATCGACACCCCGCCCTCTGACATCGCGGCGCCCCTGACGAAATCAAGCTGCCCGCCGGTGCCGGAGAACATTCGCGTGCCGATCGAGTCCGCGCAGACCTGTCCGGTCAGATCCACCTCCGTGGCGGAGTTGATCGAGGTCACCTTGGGATTGCGGGAGATTGTCCACGGGTTGTTGACATAGCCGATGTCCTTCATCAGCACGTCCGGATTGCGGTCGATGAACGAGTACACGTCCGCCGAACCGAGCAGGAACGAAGCCACGATCTTGCCGGTGTCGATCCTCTTGTTCTTCCCCGTGATGATCCCTTTCCTGATCAAGTCTAGCACTCCGTCGGCGAACATCTCGGTGTGGATTCCCAGGTCCTTGTGGCCGGTAAGCTGGGCCGCGAGGGCGTTCGGGAGGCTACCGATGCCCATCTGGAGGCAGGCGCCGTCCTGGACGAGCTCAGCGCAGTTCCTGCCGATAAGCACGTCAGTCTCAGATGGTTCTGAATATTCCTTGGTGTAGAGGGGAGTGTCGTCGCTGACAAGATAGTCGAACGCTTCCAGGGAAATCAGGTCCCCGTAGGCGAAGGGCACGTTGGGATTGACGACAGCGATCCTCACCCTGGCGGTCTCTATGGCGGCGGGGGAGCAGTCCACCGAAGTGCCGAGGGAGACCATCCCGTTCTCGTCCGGGAGAGAGACCTGGACCATCGCCGCGCCGAGCTTCATGGCCCCGCTGCGGTAGAGACGCTGGGTGTCATAGAGATGGATAGGGAGATAGTCGGCATAGCCGGCGTTGACGTTAGCCCTGACGTTGGGTCCCACAAAGAAACCCTGCTCGAAGAATATTCCCGAATACCTTGGATCCGAATATGGGGCCGCGCCTTCCGTGTGGAAGTGGTGGAAATGGAGATCCTCGACCTCCCCGGCGTCGGCCCTTCGGACGAGGGCGTCGATGAGTATATGCGGCACGCTGGCGACACTCCCGAGGTGAATATGATCCCCCGATCTGACCGCGGCGACGGCCTCGTCGGCAGAGACATAGCGGATTTCTTTCATCAGTCGTCTATTTGTCTCCGCAAAGATATAAAAAACCGCACGTTTTTCCGCAGCTAAAGATAATCATGGGCGAGGGAAGTTTCTCCCTAAAAATCGCTAACTTCGCGGCCATGTTGAATAAGGAAAAGAAACTTGAGGCGTTCGAGCGGGCGCTGGAGGTGATGGACAGGCTGAGGGCGGATTGCCCTTGGAATCATGCCCAGACGAACGACACCCTGAGGCCGATGACCATCGAGGAGGTCTATGAGCTCAGCGACGCCGTCTTGAAGAAGGACGACAAGGCCCTTGAGAAAGAGCTCGGGGACGTGTTCCTGCACGTCATCTTCTATGCGAAGATCGCCGAGGAGGAGGGACGTTACGACATCGCCGACGTGCTTGACAAGCTCTGTGAGAAGATGATCTACCGCCATCCGCACGTGTTCTCAACTATCAAGGTGGCCGACGCCGAGGAGGTCTCGACCAACTGGGAGATGCTGAAAGCCAAGGAGAAAGGCGGCAACAAGAGGATCCTTTCAGGAATACCTGACTCGCTCCCTCCGATCCTGAAGGCTTTCTCGATGCAGGACAAGGCCAGGGGAGTGGGCTTCGACTGGGAGGAGAAGCGTCAGGTCTGGGACAAGGTGAAGGAAGAGCAGCGGGAACTCCAGGCGGAATTCGACGCCCTTGACTCCGCGGCCACAGAGGAGGAGAGAAAGGCCGCCCATGATCGCGCCGAGGACGAGCTTGGGGATTTCATGTTCGCCACTGTCAACGCCGCGAGGCTGTACGGTGTGGATCCTGACACGGCTCTCAACAGGGCCTGCGACAAGTTCCGCCGCCGTTTCACCTATCTCGAGGAAAACACGATCCGCCAGGGGAGAGACCTCCACGACATGACTCTCGCGGAGATGGACGCGATCTGGGACGAAGGCAAGGCGAAGGGTTTGTAAAAATGACTCCGAATTTTTAAATTCGCGAAATGCCACATTATACGGTAGTTGAGGTTTTGGGTAAAAGGGACTTGAATCGTTTCGTCAAGTTCCCGGACAAGCTGTACAAGGATTGTCCCCAATATGTCCCTGCCCTTCACGCCGACCAGAGAAAATCCCTGACCAGGATCTCAACCCTCTCATATTGCAAACGCAAGATGTGGATGGTCCTTGACGGGAAGAAGGTCGTGGGAAGGATCTGCGGGATGATCAATCCCCGCTACAACGCCCTGTACGACAAGAAAAGAGCCCGTTTCGGCTGGTTCGACACGATTGATGACATCGAGGTGGCGAGGCTCCTGCTCCAGACCGCCGAGGACTGGGCGAGGGAGAATGGGATGACGGAGATCCACGGCCCGCTCTACTACAACACTCTCGGGAAACAGGGGATGCTGATCGAGGGTTTCCAGAACATTCCTCCTTTCAACTGCATCTACAATTATCCCTATTACGCCGGCTTCATGGACGCTCTCGGCTACGTCAAGGAATGCGACTGGGTCCAGTACAAGGTGCCGGCCAACGAGCCGCTTCAGGAGAAGATAACCCGGATAGCCTCTTTGCTTAAGTCGAGGTACAACCTTCATGAGGGGAGCCTTGACAAGTTGAAGAAGGACAAGAAGATGGTCCGCTACTTCTTCGACGTCTACAACGAGAGTTTCGCTAAGGCGGTGTACAACTTCATTCCCTTCACCAAGGAGGAGATCGAGGAGGAGGCCGCCGCCGTGCTGCGTTTTGTCAGTGACAAGACAAGTTGCATAGTGTTTGATGAGAATGAGGAACTGGTGGGGTTCGGAATAACCTTCCCGACCATCTCGCCCGCTCTGCAAAAAGCTAAAGGTCACATGTTTCCGTTCGGTTGGTGGTATCTCCTCCGGGCCATGAGACATTATGACACGGTGGACCTGATGCTCAACGGGGCCGTGCCGAAATGGCAGAACAGCGGTGTGTCGTCGATCTTCCATTGCTCGATGTCGGCGAAGTACCGCGCGGCCGGGACGAGATGGGCCATCACCAATCCCCAGATAGAGTCCAACGGGGCCGCGAATGTCTGGGGGAAATATGATAGTGAGCTGTTCATGAGGCGCAGGTGCTTCGTGAAGGAACTTTAAGAAAGAATATGGCGGAGAACACTCTGATAGACAAGATCCTGGCTCTTCAGGACAAATACAATTCGCTGCAGGCCCAGATCTCTGATCCCGCGGTGATCGCTGACATGAAGAGATATGTCCAGCTCAACAAGGACTACAAGCAGCTTGAGCCGATCGTGAAGACTGGACTCGACTACAAGAAGAAGATCGAGGAACTCGCCGAAGCCAAGGACATCCTGATGAACGAGAAGGACGAGGACCTGCGAGAGATGGCAAGAGCGGAACTGGCTGAGATAGAGCCTCTTATCCCTCAGTTGGAGGAACAGATCAAGATCCTCCTAATCCCGGCTGACCCTGACGACGCCAAGAACGCCATCGTGGAGATCCGCGGCGGGACCGGCGGTGACGAGGCAGCCATTTTCGCCGGCGACCTGTTCAGGATGTACTCGAAGTTCGCCGAGAAGAGGGGATGGAAGCTCGAGGTCAACGACGCCACCCCCGGCACTTCCGGAGGGTTCAAGATGATAGTCTTCAAACTCTCCTCCAACGACGAGGGGGTCTACGGGATAATGAAATATGAGTCCGGGGTGCACCGCGTCCAGCGTGTGCCGCAGACTGAGACCCAGGGCAGGATCCAGACATCAGCGGCCTCCGTGGCCGTTTTCCCCGAGGCCGGCGAGTTCGATGTCGACCTCCGGTGGGAGGACATCCGCCTCGATCTTTTCTGCGCCTCGGGCCCTGGCGGCCAGGGTGTCAACACGACCTATTCCGCCGTCCGCCTGACCCACCTTCCCACCGGCCTCGTGGTCCAGTGCCAGGAGGAGCGTTCGCAGCTGAAGAACAAGGACCGCGCCTTCGAGGAACTCAGGACCAGGCTCTATAATCTTGAGCATCAGAAATATCTCGACGAGATCGGGGCCAAGCGCAAGACCATGGTCTCCACGGGTGACCGTTCCGCCAAGATACGTACCTATAACTATCCCCAGGGTCGTGTGACCGACCACCGCATAAACTGGTCGATGTACAACCTCCCGGTCTTCATGGACGGAGACATCCAGGAGTGCATCAACCAGCTTCAGATCGCCGAGAACGCCGAGCGCCTGAAGGAGGCCGGCGATTGATCTTCCCCGAAGTTATGTCACCCTGAGCGAAGCGAAGGGTCTAACAGTGTGCTAGTAAACCACTTAAAAAACTAGAAAATGAGAAAAACCCACCTGTCTCCCGCTTTTCTGCTGATGGCGACCCTGTTCACGGTCTGCCTCATCACATCCAATTTGTTCGCCGCCAAGGTCTTCGCTATCGGCAAGGTCACCCTTCCGTGCGCCGTGCTGATATTCCCGGTCTCCTACATCCTGAACGATTGCTTCACTGAGGTTTGGGGATACAGGAAGGCCCGCCTCGTGATCTGGATGGCGTTCGCGATGAATCTGTTCGTCGCCTTGGCCGCCCAGGTGGCGGTGGCTCTACCGGCCGCGTCTTTCTGGACGGGAGGCGATCATTTCGACTTCGTTTTCAAGATGGCCCCGAGGATATTGGCGGCGTCGCTTCTGGCCTTCCTGGCAGGGTCCACTTTCAACGCCTATGTCCTCAGCAAGATGAAAATCGCCCAGGGAGGGAAAGGATTCTCCTTGAGGGCGATAGTCTCCTCTCTCGCCGGAGAGTGCCTTGACTCCTTGATATTCATGCCGATAGCCTTTTGGGGCACCTCTCTTCGCGACCTTGGCTGGATGATGCTTTGCCAAGTGACCTTCAAGGTTCTCTACGAGATACTCGTCCTCCCCGCCACCGCGGCTGTCGTGAAGAGGCTGAAGGCGGTCGAGGAAGAGGACGCCTTCGACGTCGATGTCCGTTACAACCCATTCAAGATTTTAGATTATTAGGAATATGGAAGACAGGAAAAAAGAGGGCCTGGAGGCCCTGGGCCACAAGACCAGGTACAAGATGGACTACGCCCCCGAGGTGCTGGAGACGTTTGAGAACATGCATCCCGGCAGGGACTATTGGGTCAGGTTCAACTGCCCTGAGTTCACCACCCTCTGTCCGATCACGGGCCAGCCGGACTTCGCCGAGATCCGGATCAGTTATATTCCCGACATCAGGATGGTCGAGAGCAAGAGCCTCAAGCTCTACCTCTTCAGCTTCCGCAACCACGGTGGTTTCCACGAGGACTGTGTCAACATTATCCTCAACGACCTTATTCATCTGATGGACCCGAAGTACATCGAGGTGCTCGGCCTCTTCAGTCCCCGAGGCGGCATATCCATCCATCCTTTCGCCAATTACGGGCGCCCCGGAACTGAATATGAGACTCTGGCGCGCCAGCGTTTCGCCACCCATGAGTGACAATTTGTCAGCCCTGGCGGCTTGGCATAACATTCGTTGTTCCTGACAACCGATTGATTGAAACAATAAAAGGAGAAAAGAATATGGGAAAAATCATCGGAATCGACCTTGGAACCACCAATTCGTGCGTTTCGGTCATGGAAGGCAACCAGCCTACCGTCATAATCAACAATGAGGGTGAGAGGACAACCCCGTCCGTCGTGGCTTTCACCGAGGGAGGAGAGAGGAAGATCGGCAACCCGGCCAAGCGCCAGGCTATCACCAATCCCCGCAACACTGTCTTCTCCATCAAGAGATTCATGGGAGAGACTTACGACCAGGTCACAAAGGAGGTCAGCAGGGTCCCTTACAATGTCGTGAGAGGCGACAACAACACCCCCAGGGTGGACATCAACGGCAAGCTTTACTCCCCGCAGGAGATCTCGGCCATGATTCTCCAGAAGATGAAGAAGACCGCCGAGGACTATCTCCGCCAGGATGTGACAGAGGCTGTCATCACAGTCCCCGCTTACTTCTCAGACTCTCAGCGCCAGGCCACCAAGGAGGCCGGAAAGATCGCCGGACTCGATGTCAAGCGAATAATCAACGAGCCCACAGCGGCAGCGCTGGCTTATGGTCTTGACAAGAAGAACAAGGACATGAAGGTCGCTGTCTACGACCTTGGAGGCGGAACTTTCGATATCTCCATCCTTGAGTTGGGCGGGGGAGTGTTCGAGGTCAAGTCCACTAACGGTGACACCCACCTCGGTGGAGACGATTTCGACCAGGAGATCATCAACTGGCTCGCCGCGGAGTTCGCCGCCGAGAACGGCGGGATCGACCTCAAGAAGGATCCGATGGCTCTCCAGAGGCTTAAGGAGGCCGCCGAGAAGGCGAAGATCGAGCTTTCCAACCAGACCTCGACCGAAATCAACCTCCCGTACATCATGCCTGTCGACGGCATCCCCAAGCACCTTGTGAAGACCCTCACCAGGGCCAAGTTCGAGCAGATCTGCGACAATCTCTTCCAGAGGTCGATCGAGCCTTGCCGCCTTGCCCTGAGAGACGCCGGCCTGCAGGCCTCCGACATCGACGAGGTCCTTCTCGTTGGCGGATCCACACGTATTCCCAAGGTTCAGCAGCTTGTCAAGGATTTCTTCGGAAAGGAGCCTAACAAGAGCGTCAATCCCGACGAGGTCGTCGCTATCGGCGCTTCCATCCAGGGTGGTGTGCTGGCCGGCGACGTGAAGGATGTCCTCCTTCTGGATGTCACCCCTCTGTCGCTTGGCATCGAGACTCTCGGCGGTGTCATGACAAAGCTCATCGAGTCCAACACGACCATCCCTTCCCGCAAGAGCCAGGTGTTCTCGACAGCTGCGGACAACCAGCCTTCGGTCGAGATCAGGGTGCTCCAGGGCGAGCGTTCCATGGCCAAGGATAACAAGCAGATCGGCGTTTTCCATCTTGACGGCATCGCTCCCGCCCCGAGGGGAATACCTCAGATCGAGGTGACGTTCGACATCGACGCCAACGGTATCCTGAATGTGTCCGCCAAGGATAAGGCCACAGGCAAGGAGCAGAACATCAGGATCGAGGCCTCCTCCGGCCTGTCCGATTCCGAGATCCAGAGGATGCGTGACGAGGCGAGGGCCAACGAGGCCGCCGACAAGGCCGCCAAGGAGAGGGTCGACAAGATCAACAACGCCGACGCCCTTTGCTTCCAGGCCGAGAAGTTCCTGAAGGACAACGCTGACAAGGTCCCCGCCGACGTGAAGACGGATGTCGAGGCCAATGTCGCTTCCCTCAAGGAGGCTATCAAGAACCAGAATCTCGCCGACATCGACAGGTACTCAGAGGCCCTCAGCAAGGCTTTCGAGAGGATGTACCAGGCTGGACAGTCCGCCGGGCAGAATCCTTACGGGCCTCAGGGCGGTCCCCAGCCCGGCCCTCAGGGTCCTCAGGATCAGGGACCTGACGAGCAGTAGGATCCGAATGAATATGGAAAAGGCGGCGCGGAAGCGTCGCCTTTTCTTTTATTTCCTTCTCAATCTCAGTGAGTTAGTGACCACGCAGACGGAACTTAGGGCCATGCAGGCGGCCGCTATCATGGGATTGAGCGTGAAGCCGTTGACAGGATAGAGGATCCCGGCGGCGACCGGCATCGCAAGGATGTTGTAGATGAAGGCCCAGAACAGGTTCTCGTTGATGATCCTGGTCGTCCTTCGGGACATCTTGATCAGCTTGGGGACCGAGTTCAGGTCTGAGTTGACTATTGTCACCATGGAGGCGTTCATGGCGATGTCAGTTCCTCCGCCCATTGCCACGCTGAGATCAGCCACGGCCAAGGCCGGGCTGTCATTGATCCCGTCCCCGACCATCGCCACCTTCCGCCCCTCGGCTTGTAAAGCCTTGATATGCTCATGTTTCCTGTCAGGGAGAACACCGGAGATCACGTTCTCGACCCCTACCTCGGCGGCGACCCTCGTGGCCCTCTCCGGCTTGTCTCCTGAGAGGATGTAGACATCAAGCCCCATCCTTTTGAGCTCAGAGACTGCCTCCGGGGCCGTCTCTCTTATCTCGTCGGCGGGCGACTCTTTGGTGATGGTTCCTGTCTTGTCGAACACCACGGTGTCGATGTCCCTCGCGACTTGGAGCGAGTCGGCGTCCTTGATCAGGATGCCTTTCCGGGCGCAGTTCCCTATGCCGACGGTCAAGGCCGTCGGGGTGGCCAGGCCAAGTGAGCAAGGGCAGGCGATGACAAGGACAGTGACCATCGAGAGAAGCCCCATCGTGACCCCGTCCGAACGGTCAAGGAATATCCAGCACAACAGCGTGACAATGGAGATCGCCATGATGACCGGCACGAACACCGCGGCCACCTTGTCGACTGTCCGCTGGATTCTCGCCTTGCCGCCCTGGGCGTCCCGGACCATCTTGATAATGGAGGAGAGCATGGTGTCCTTTCCGGTTTTCTCGGCTCTCATCACGAATGTCCCTTTTTGGTTCATGGTTCCGGTGTACACCTTGGAACCAGTCGCCTTGAAATTGGGAACAGACTCTCCCGTGAGCATGCTCTCGTCCACAAACGATTCTCCCTCAATGACTTCCCCGTCGGCGGGGATTCTCTCTCCCGGGCTGACTGTGTAGATGTCCCCAGGGTTCAGCCTCACGGATTTGGGTTGCAGCCCTGCGAGGCCCCTTATCGCCGACCCGGTGCTGCGCTTGGCCCTTTCCTCAAGCGAGCGGCCTATCAGGATGAAGGCGACAATCATGGCCGAGGACTCGAAATAAAGCCGAGGCTCCATGCCCCGGGATGTCCACACCTCAGGGAAAAGCAGGTTGAAAACGCTGAATGAATATGAGATCAGGATCGACAGTGACACGAGTGTGTCCATGCCCGCGCTCCCGTGCCTGGCCTGTTTCCAGGCGGTTGTGATGAACCTTCTCCCGCACCAGAACACCACCGGGGTGGCCAGGATCCATAGCGTGGCGCCTTTCCCCGGGAAATCCTTGAATCCCATGCCGATAAGTGTGACGAGGAGGGCCAAGGCCACGGCAAGCCACATGTCCCTTGTCAGGGATTTGATGTGGTCCTCCCGAGATCGTTCCGCTTCCGAGGCGGCCTCGTCGTCGTCAGACTCGTCGTCCCCGACGACAATCAGGTCGTAGCCCGCGTCGCGGACAGCTTTCTGGATGTCCGCCGGGGTGACGGCCTTCGGATCGTAATCCACCCTGGCCGTGTTTGTGGCGAGAGAGACATCGCAGTCCCTCACTCCCGACAGGTTCTTTATCGTGCCTTGCACTCTCGCCACGCATGCCGCGCAGCCCATTCCCTTGACAGGGAAAGTCCTTCTTTTCATGTCCGCCATACCGGTGTCACATTAGCCACTCCGACATGTCCTCTCCCTTCTCAAGACCCTCCCGGATCTCGGTCGAGGAGATATTCACGACCGGAGCGTCGATTATTTTGATGTTATAAGTGTCCCTGAGGGTCTCCTCGAGGCTTCTGCGCCCTCTCTCGGCGTATTCGTTTGCGTCGAGGACATAGGGCGCGGGGAGGTTCTTGCACTCCTCAATCAGCCTTTGCCGGATGAGCTCGTGGTCATATCCCTCGCGGGGATAGACAGCGACCCCGTACTCCGCCAATATTCTCTGGAAGTCCCTCCAGCGATGGATGTTCTCAAGGTTGTCCGCCCCGACGACGAGGGTGAAATCATTCTCCGGCTCCCTCTGTTTCAGCGCGTCGAGTGTCTTGATGGTGTACTGGGGAGGTGGCATGCGAAGCTCGATGTCATCCACCCACACGTGAAGCTCCGGATGGCGTTTGACCGCCTCGATGGCGGCCTCGTAGCGATCCCTCGCTGTCTCGGCCCGCACCGTGGTCTTGATAGGGTTCTTCGGGGACACGACCAGGTAGACCCAGTCATATTCCTCCTTCCTTGTCAAGTACGCCATGATGGCCTGGTGGCCGATGTGGAGGGGGTTGAACGACCCGGAGTAGACGGCGATCCTCATCAGATGAATGTTGAGTAGTTGAGCCTGCCGTCGTCAAGGAAGTCCTCGACGACTTTCTCCGACTCGGCGAAGGCGGTGCTGAGGTCGTCGTTGACAAGAAGATAGTCGAACTTGGGCGCGTAGGCCAACTCCTGCTCGGCTTTCGCCACCCTCTCCTCAATGGCCTCGGGGGAGTCCGTGCCCCTCTTGACCAGCCTCTCACGCAGGACCTCCACGGACGGCGCCTTTATGAATATCGAGAGCGCGGCGTCACCGAAATAGTTCTTGAGGCTGACACCGCCCTTGACATCGACATCGAAGATGATCACATGGCCGGCGCCCCAGATCCTCTCGCACTCGGATTTCAAGGTGCCGTAGAAACGGCCCTCATAGACCTCCTCGTATTCCACGAACTTGCCCTCCCCGATCATCTCGCGGAACTTCTCCGCGGTCAGGAAGTAATACTCCTTCCCGTCCTTCTCCTCGCCCCGGGGAGGCCTGGAGGTCGCCGAGACAGAGAATTCCATGGTGTCGGGATAGAGGCCGAGAATGTGGTTGACTATGGTGCTTTTCCCGGATCCGGACGGTGCCGAGAAGATCAATACTTTGTTGTCCATGAGGTTATAATGCTATTATTTGGGCAAAAATAACTATTTTTGTGATAATAGGTCAATAGATCGTCTTAACACTTCACGTTTTGGCAAGGAAGATTAAAACGGCTCCGGTTGTCAGACCGGACATTTTCCAGAAGAGCAGGGAGGCGCTCAGGCGCCGCCACAGGCAGGTCATCTATTTGAATGACAGTGAAATAGCGGCCGTGAGAGAGTACTGCGACCGCTTTGGGATCAAGGGGCGCTCGGCCATATTCCGGGAAGCGACCATGGAAAGGGTTCTCGCCGAGCTCTCCGACAGTCACCCGACCTTGTTCTAAGCCATGTCGAACAGGGAGACAGATTTCTCAAGGCTGGAGCTGAACCTCTCTAACTGCCTTGACAACTACAGGTATTTCAGGTCCAAGCTCGACCGCTCGACCAAGATCCTTGTGCTTGTCAAAGCCAACGCCTATGGGCACGGCGCTGTCGATTTCGCCCTGATGATGAGGATGGCCGGGGCTGATTATCTCGCCGTCGCCCTTCCGGTGGAAGGAATGGAACTCCGCCAGGCCGGTATCGACCTCCCGATCGTCGTCCTGACCGCCGGCACGGATTTCTTCGACGAGATAATCGACAACCACCTTGAGCCTGGAATTCCCAACCTCTACACTCTCAAGGCCCTTGTGTCCACCCTCGAGTCCCGGGGGATCAATGAGTTCCCGGTCCATCTCAAGCTGGACACCGGGATGCACCGTCTCGGGTTCATGCCTGGCGAGTTACCCGATCTGATCGAGTACCTTAAGGACTGTCCCCGGGTCAAGGTCAAGTCCGTGTACTCTCACCTCTGTGTCGCTGAGGATCCTTCCATGGACTCCTTCACCCTGGGACAGGCGAAGCTATTCGGGAAAGGCGCCGCGATGATCGAGGACGCGATAGGGTATCACCCGATGCTGCACCTTCTCAATTCGGCGGGAATAGAGCGTTTCCCCCGTTTCCAGCACGACATGGTACGTCTGGGAATAGGGATTTACGGGATCAGCGCCTTGGAGAATGTACGCCTTAAACCAGTCGCTTCCCTTAAGGTCAAGATATTGCAGATCAAGGAATTGACTCCGGAGGACGGAGGAATCGGTTATGGCCAGACCGGTGTCATCGCCCCGGCCGGGACCACCGTTGCGACCATCCCTGTGGGATACGCTGACGGGATCGACCGCCGTCTCGGCCGAGGCCGCGCGAGTTTCAGCCTGAACGGCCACAGGGTGCCGACGATCGGGAATATCTGCATGGACATGTGCATGGTCGATGTGACCGGCGTGGATTGCAAGGTGGGGGACACAGTGACAATATTCGGAGAGGATCCTACCGTCTCCGAACTCGCCGCCATTCTTGACACAATCCCTTATGAGATAATGGCTTCCGTGCCCCGTCGAATAGAACGGGTCATCGTCAGGCGTTAGACAAGCAGCCCGTCCCGGACCTTGTCGGCGGTCTCGGCTCCCTTGAGTTTCCGGACTATCTCCAGCGCGAAACGAATGGCGCATCCCGGCCCTCTTCCGGTTATGAGATTCCCGTCCGTCACTGCCGGCTCGCCGGTGTGGATCCCTCCCTTAGCCTTGGGAGCGTCCTCGAAGCCAGTGTAGCATGTGAACCTCTTTCCCTTAAGATCCGGGAGTTGGGAAACCACGAGTCCCGGCGCGGCGCAGATCGCCGCGACGGTCCCGCCCGCCTCGTTATGGGCGATCATGAGTTCCATCAGCTCGGAGTCCATGGCCAGGTTCCTGGTCCCGGGCATCCCCCCGGGGAATATCATGACATCCTCCGGGCCTGCGATCTCTTTGTCGCCCAAGCGGTTGAATTCCTTGCGGTTAAGGTCGGCCGTGACGGGTATCCCGTGGGCCCCCGGTACTGTCCGGTCTTTCACCAGGGAGACAGTCTTGACGTCTATTCCTCCCCTTCGGAGGACGTCCACTGTGGCGAGGGCCTCGATCTCTTCGAATCCCTCGGCTAAAAACACATATACTCCTTTCATATCCTAAAGCCTTTTGATTTGCTAATTTACTAAAATTACGATAAATTCGCGTCACGAATTGAGGTATGGTGTAATGGTAGCACTAGGGATTTTGGTTCCCTCAGTAGAGGTTCGAACCCTCTTACCTCAACAACACCACATTATTAACGACAATCATGGAACCCGGTAAACGTCTGCTGTCCCTTGACACCCTCAGGGGATTCGACATGATTTTCATCATGGGCTTCGCCTCCGTCATCAGTTATGTCTGCGCCCTCTTTCCGGGAGGCGAGTCATGCTGGCTGGAGACTCAAATGCACCACGTGGCTTGGGATGGCCTCAGGCACCACGACACGATCTTTCCTTTGTTCTTGTTCATCGCCGGCGTGTCTTTCCCTTTCTCGTACGCCAAGCAGGTCTCGAAAGGGGCCTCGAGAAAGAGCGTGTACTGGAAGATATTCAAGAGGGGACTGCTTCTTTTCTTCTTCGGACTTGTCTACAACGGGTTATTCAAGCTTCAGGTCTCGACGCTCCGAATCTACAGTGTCCTCGCCAGGATCGGCTTCGCCTGGATGTTCGCCGCGCTGTTGTTCATCAATTTCAAGCCCAAGGTCAGGGCTGTCATCGCCGCCGCCATCCTAATCGGCTATTGGCTGCTGCTCAAGATCCCGGCTCCCGACTCGACAGCGGGCCCGCTCACCCTGGAGGGCAATCTTGTCGGATACATCGACAGGATGCTGATTCCCAATCACTTGCTGACCAAGGGAGTGTTTGATCCGGAGGGCCTTCTGAGCCTTCTTCCCGCCATCGTGACAGCCATGCTCGGAATGTTCACCGGGGAGTTCGTCAGGATTGACGACGGCAAGATCTCCGGCGGGAAAAAGTCCCTTTACATGGCTTTGGCAGCCGTGGCGATGCTGGTGGTAGGTCTTGTCTGGAGCCTTGATTTCCCGATCAACAAGAAACTCTGGTCCAGCACGTTCACCCTGGTTGTCGGGGCGTACTCGCTCGGCCTCTTCGCCTTGTTCTACTATTTGATCGATGTGCGCGGATGGAAGGGTTGGACCAAGTTCTTCGAGGTTGTGGGACTCAACTCGATCACCATCTACATGGCCCAGAGGATATTCAATTTCAGGGGAGTGAGTGATTTCTTCCTGAACGGGCTCGCGAAGCTTTGCCCGGAGCCGGTCGGGAACCTCATTCTCGCCTGCGGGTACTTCCTTGTCTCGTGGCTTTTCCTCTGGTTCCTCTACAAGAAGAAGGTATTCCTGAAGGTCTAGCAGGCCGGTTATTACACCGTTGGGGCCGCAATACAAACAAACAAGGCTTAACAAAATGGTTAAACCTTGTTTCGCGGTGCGGAAGGGGCTCGAACCCGCGGCTACGCCGCTACCGGCCTTCACGTTACCCCCTGCCGCCTGACGGCGGCTGTCCCCTCGGGGAACGAGGTCGAGGTTTGGGACCACCATACAAGCAAACAAGGCTTAACCAAACGGTTAAACCTTGTTTCGCGGTGCGGAAGGGGCTCGAACCCGCGGCTACGCCGCTACCGGCCTTCACGTTACCCCCTGCCGCCTGACGGCGGCTGTCCCC
>JAFROJ010000012.1 GCA_017429765.1 Bacteroidales bacterium
GGGCGGAGTAGTCCACACGCTTTCCGAGCAGGTTCTGACGGAAACGTCCCTGCTTTCCCTTGAGGGAATCGGACAACGACTTCAGGGCCCTGTTGGTCTCGCTCTTGACGGCGCTGGACTTCTTGGAATTGTCGAACAATGAGTCCACAGCCTCCTGGAGCATACGCTTCTCATTGCGGAGAATGACCTCGGGAGCCTTGATCTCGATCAGCTTCTTGAGACGGTTGTTCCTGATGATGACCCTGCGGTAGAGGTCGTTCAGGTCGGTGGTGGCGAAACGGCCGCCATCGAGCGGGACGAGAGGACGGAGATCCGGCGGGATCACGGGGATGACCTTCATGATCATCCATTCCGGACGGTTGATGTCCTTGCTCTCGAGGAACCACTTCACGACGCTGAGCCTCTTCAGGATCTCGGTCTTCCTCTGCTGGGAGGTCTCGGTCAGCATGCTCTGGCGCAGCTGCTTGGAGAGCTCGACGACATCGATCTGCTTAAGGAGGTCATAAATACCCTCGGCGCCCATCTTGGCGACGAACTTGTCGGGGTCTCCATCGGGAAGGTTGTCGTTCTCGGGAAGCCTGGCGAGAATGTCCAGATACTCATCCTCGGAGAGGAGTTCCATTCTCTCGACACCGCTGTCGCCAGGGGAGACGACTATGTACTTCTCATAGTAGATGACAGATTCGAGCTTCTTGGCCGGAAGACCGAGCAGGGCGGAAATCTTGTTGGGGGCGGACTTGAAGTACCAGATGTGGGCCACGGGGACTGTGAGGGATATATGTCCCATCCTTTCCCTGCGGACTTTCTTCTCGGTGACCTCGACGCCGCACCTGTCGCAGACGATCCCGCGGTAGCGGATCCTCTTATATTTCCCGCAATAGCACTCGTAGTCCTTGGTGGGCCCGAATATCTTCTCGCAGAACAGGCCGTCCCTCTCGGGCTTGTATGTCCTGTAGTTGACCGTCTCGGGCTTGAGGACCTCTCCGCATGACCTCGCCGAGATGTCCTCGGGGGAGGCAAGCGAGACGCTGATGCTGGAGAAATTGCTCTTGACCTTGTTTTCCTTATTGTTGAAAGTAGGCATATTCTTGAATATGTGATCTTTAACTTGAGATTAGTCCAAAGTGACCTTCAGGCCGAGACCGCGAAGCTCGTGGAGCAACACGTTGAGGGATTCGGGGATGCCGGCGTTCGGCATCGGGTCTCCCTTGACGATCGCCTCGTAGGTCTTCGAGCGGCCGGACACGTCGTCGGACTTGACGGTGAGGATCTCCTGGAGGGCGTTGGCGGCACCGAAGGCCTCGAGGGCCCAGACCTCCATCTCTCCGAATCTCTGGCCTCCGAACTGGGCCTTACCACCGAGCGGCTGCTGAGTGATGAGGGAGTACGGGCCGATGGAACGGGCGTGCATCTTGTCGTCGACCATATGGCCGAGCTTGATCATGTAGATCACTCCGACAGTGGCGGGCTGGTCGAACCAGTCACCGGTGCCTCCGTCTCTCAGGCGTGTCTTGCCGTACCTGGGAACCCCGGCCTTGTCGGTGTAGTCACAGATGTCGTTGATGCCGGCACCGTCGAAGATAGGCGTGCTGAACTTGAGTCCGAGCCTCGATCCGGCCCAACCGAGCACGGTCTCGTAGATCTGTCCCAGGTTCATTCGGGAAGGCACTCCCAGTGGGTTCAGGACGATGTCCACGGGGGTTCCGTCCTCGAGGAACGGCATATCCTCCTGACGGACGATCTTGGCCACGATACCCTTGTTACCATGACGTCCGGCCATCTTGTCACCGACGGTGATCTTCCTCTTCTTGGCGATGTACACCTTGGCGAGCTGCATGACTCCGTTAGGAAGCTCGTCACCGACCTTGACCTTGTCCATCTGCCTCTTGCACTCCGCCTCGGAAACCTTGTAGGTGATGCAGTAGTTGTTAATGAGGGACTGGATCAGGGCGTTGGCGCTCTTGTCAGAGGTCCACTTGCTGGAGTTGATGTTCTGGAAGTCTATTCCCTTGAGTCTCTCCTCGGTGATCTCCTTGCCCTTCGGGATGATCTCGACCCCGTAGAGGTCGCTGATTCCGGCGCTCTTCTTGCCCTTGGTGAGCGTGGAGAGCCTCTGGATGAAATCGGCGTACAGCTTGGCTGACTTCTTGTCGAAGTCCTCCTGGAGAACCTCCAGACGGGCCTTCTGGTCCGCGCGGGCGTTCCTCCTGCCGCTTTCCTTGGAGGCCTTGGCGTAGAGGGCGGTCTTGATCACGGTGCCGCTCAGCGAGGGATTGGCCTTGAGGGAGGCGTCCTTGACATCGCCGGCCTTGTCGCCGAAGATGGCCTTGAGGAGTTTCTCCTCAGGGGAAGGATCGCTCTCGCCCTTAGGCGTGATCTTGCCTATCATGATGTCACCGGGCTCGACATGGGCTCCGATGCGGATGATGCCCTGTTTGTCCAGATCCTTAGTCGCGTCCTCGCTGACGTTAGGAATGTCGGAGGTGAGCTCCTCCATGCCGCGCTTGGTGTCGCGGACCTCGGTGAGGTA
>JAFROJ010000013.1 GCA_017429765.1 Bacteroidales bacterium
AACGCTCTCGTTTCTTGAGATAAGAATCTCTTCTTATCCCGGTACTTGCTTGTACTTCCCTCAGTCTTGTCAATGAACTTTTTGGTACTTTAAACCCGCTCCTTTTTCAGAAGCGGGTGCAAAGGTACTATCTTTTCTGAAACCTGCAAATTATTTTTGAAAAAAGTTATCAACAGGCCTCTTGTTAGTTAAAACACACGTTCTAGAGGCCCGCGACGACGATCAAGGACAGGCCGGCCACGAAGAACAGGAACATGAGAGCCAACAGACCATAGACTTTCTTGGGCGATCCCTTGAACTCTTTCCAGACGAACACACCCCAAATGGCCGCGATCATCGGGGCTCCCTGGCCCAGGGCATAGGAGACCGCGGGTCCCGCCGCCTTAGAAGTGATGTAACTCAAGGCCGTGCCGAGGCACCAGATCGCACCGCCCAGCATTCCGACGAGATGGGTCTTGGCGTTGCCGGCGAAATATTGCTTGTAGGTCACGGGCTCACCGACGAAAGGCTTCTTCATCACGAGGGTGTTGAACAGGAAGTTGCTCAGGAGCACGCCAAGGGTGAATATCACGGAAGCGGTGTAAGGGGTCGCGTAGGGATGGACGAAGGGGGTTCCGCCCGTCACGTTGCCCATACCCCTCATCACGAAGGATGAGAAGAAGGACATCAGGATACCGGCGGCGAAAGCGAGGATGATGCCCTTTTTCTGGTCTGCCTTGCTTATTCCCGACTCTCCCTTCTGACCGGAAGCGATGCCGTTGCAGACAATAGCGAGTACCACCAGGGCCACTCCGATGGCGAGGAGGACGGCGTTACCCTTGTTGTTGGTGATGTAGTTGTTGACCACACCTAGCACCAGGGCTATGCCCACTCCCAAAGGGAAGGCTACCGACAGCCCGGCTATCGAGGTCGAGGCGCTCAGGAGGATATTGGAGGCGTTGAATATGATACCGCCTATGAGTATCCACCCCACGCTCTTCCAGGAAAGATGAGCGAGATTGTAGAGGAAGGACTCACCGTCGTTGCCGAAACTTCCGAGGGTGAACGCCAGCAGGAGTGAGAAAAGCACCATGCCGATGACATAGTCCCAATAGAATAGTTCATACCTCCAACTCTTGGCCGCCAGTTTCTGGGTGTTGCCCCAGGAACCCCAGCAAAGCATGATGATGAAGCAGAGGAATACTGCCAGTCCGTAACTGTTAACGATAACCATAACTTGACGTTTATATTAATATACTGAATGTCACCGGTTGAATTCGACTGACTAAGTTAATAATAAAACAGGAATATCTAAAGAGGCCGGGCGAAGGAATCCTTCATCCGGCCTCTGGTCTTTCGTCGCGAAGCGGTTTACATCATTCCGCCACCGGGCATGGCGGGAGCGGCGGGCTCCTTCTCGGGAATATCCACTATTCCGCACTCGGTGGTCAGGAACATGCCGGCCACGGAAGCGGCGTTCTCGAGAGCGACCCTGGCGACCTTCGTCGGGTCGATGACACCGGCCTCGAAGAGATTGACGAACTCGTCGGTGCGGGCGTTGTAGCCATAGTCCCCCTTATTCTCGCGGATCTTCTGGATGATGACGCTACCCTCGACTCCGGCGTTCTCGGCGATCTGGCGGAGAGGCTCCTCAATGGCGCGGGCCACGATGTGGATCCCAGTGGTCTCGTCCTCGTTGTCGCCCTTGAGGTTCTTCAGGGCCTCGGCGGCGCGGATGTAAGCGACACCGCCACCAGGCAGGTAGCCTTCCTCGACAGCGGCGCGGGTGGCGTTAAGAGCGTCCTCGACCCTGTCCTTCTTCTCCTTCATCTCGATCTCGGAACCGGCTCCGACATAGAGGACGGCGACTCCGCCGGCCAGCTTGCCAAGCCTCTCCTGAAGCTTCTCCCTGTCGTAGTCGGAAGTGGTGGTGGTAATCTGCTTACGGATCTGGGCGACCCTGTCAGCGATGTCCTCCTTGACACCGGAACCGCCAACGATCGTGGTGTTGTCCTTGGTGATGGTGACCTTCTCGGCCTTGCCGAGCATGTCAGGAGTCGTGTTCTCCAGGGTGAATCCCCTCTCCTCGGACACGACGATGGCGCCGGTCAGGGTGGCGATGTCCTGAAGCATCTCCTTGCGGCGGTCTCCGAAGCCGGGGGCCTTGACGGCGGCGATCTTCAGGGTGCCGCGCAACTTATTGACCACAAGGGTGGTAAGAGCCTCTCCATCCACATCCTCGGCGATGATGAGCAGGGCCCTTCCCTCACGGGCGATGGGCTCGAGGATAGGAAGAAGGTCCTTCATCGTGGAGATCTTCTTGTCGCAGATGAGGATGGCGCAGTCATCGAGGACTGTCTCCATCTTGTCGGGATTGGTCATGAAATAAGGAGAGATGTAGCCCCTGTCGAACTGCATTCCCTCGACCACCTTGACCTCGGTCTCGGTGCCCTTGGCCTCCTCGACTGTGATGACTCCGTCGCCCTTGACCTTGGCCATGGCGTCGGCGATCAGCTTGCCGATGGTGTTGTCATTGTTGGCGGAGACTGTGCCGACCTGCTCGATCTTGGAATAGTCGTTGCCTACCTTCTTGCTCTGCTTCTCGAGATTCTTGACGACAGCGGCGACGGCCTTGTCGATACCACTCTTGAGATCCATCGGGTTGGCTCCGGCGGTGACGTTCTTCAATCCGACATTGATGATGGCCTGGGCGAGGACGGTTGCGGTGGTGGTTCCGTCTCCGGCCTGCTCGTTCGTCTTGGAGGCGACCTCCTTGACCATCTGCGCGCCCATATTGGCGTACCTGTCCTCGATCTCGATCTCCTTGGCGACCGTCACACCGTCCTTGGTGACCTGGGGAGCACCGAACTTCTTGTCGATAACCACATTGCGTCCCTTCGGTCCGAGAGTCACCTTCACGGCGTCGGCGAGAGCGTCAGCGCCCTCCTTCATCTTGGAGCGGACATCCACGTTGAATTTTATCTCTTTTGCCATAATTGTTTCCTCCTGTTAAATATTAATGATCACAGAACAGCCAGGATATCCGACTGCTTGACAATCAGGTATTTCTTATCCTCGAAAGTGACCTCGGTGCCGGCGTACTTGCCGTAGAGGACTTCCTCACCGACTTTAACCTCCATCGGTTCGTCCTTTTTGCCGGGACCGACGGCGATCACCTTGCCCTGCTGGGGTTTCTCCTTAGCTGTGTCAGGGATGTAGATTCCTGAGGCTGTCTTTGTCTCGGCCTCCTTGGGCTCGATCAAGACTCTGTCTGCCAATGGTTTAATCATGATATTAAGATTTTGTTAACGTATTATTCTCTCTACCCCGGGCTTTTTCCGGAGGCACGTTGGAAGAATCAAAGGCTGTGCCACCGGAGGCTTACTGACAAAATGTCACGCCGACGGACCTGACTCGACACACGCCCGGAAGGCGGTTGACAATCGCATATTATTTGTTATATTTGAAGATAAATATTGATGAGACATGAATAGAGCAGCTAAGGTCATCCTGGCCGTGTCGGCCCTTGCCGTCATAGCGGCCTCGGCGTCTTCTTGCAGCCGTTTCGGCAAGAGCAAGGGGCAGAGCACTGAATTCGCCACATTCATAAAGGCTTACACAGGAGGCATAATCTCGGACAAGTCCACCATCAGGGTGGAGCTCACTTCCGACGTGCCGGAAGTGACTCCGGGAGGTGACATCAAGGAAGGCGTCCTGACCTTCTCACCCGCCATAAAGGGCACGGCGAGATGGCTGTCACAGAGCACAATCGAGTTCATCCCCGAGACCGGGGCTCTGAAACCCGGCCAGGCGTACACCGGCAGACTGAGGTTGGACAAGATCCAGAAAGTCGGATCAAGGAAGTTCAAGAGATTCTCCTTCAACTTCCTTGTGGCGATCAAAGAGGCGGTCCTGTCCCTTGACGACATCACGATCACCCCGTCCTCCCCGGACAAGGCGAGCGTGACCGGCACAATCGCGCTGACTGAGGAGTTGCCCGTCGAGAAAGTGCGAAGGATGATCGCCTACGACTATCCCGACCATTCCGCCGAGCTGAGCGTGACCGCCGGGGCTGATCAGCTCAGCTACCACTTCGACCTCGTGGGCCTGACCAGGAACGACAAGGACAACACCCTAAAAATCACCATGAGATCAGGTGACACGGGATTCGTGACCGACTCCAAGATAGAGACCACGATCCCTTCCATGACCGGTTTCAAGATCGTCAGCGCCGAGAGGGTCGAGGCTGCCGACCCGTTCATCAGCGTGTTCTTCTCCAACCCGGTCCAGGATGTCGCGGACAACTCCGGCCTTTTCAAACTGGAAGGGGTCGGCAACTACTACATCCAGTCCGAGAACTCCAGGGTGAAGATATTCTATGACACCACCAATGACGGGCCTGTCACCCTGACCGTGTCAGGAGATGTGAAGAGCCACGACGGTCAGAGACTGGGAGCGGATTATTCCAAGACCTTCACAGCCGCCGAGGAGAAACCCGCCGTGGAGATTCCCCTGACCGGGACCATCCTCCCCAACTCCAAGGAGCTCATCCTCCCCTTCAAGGCCGTGAACCTCAACGCGGTCGATATCAAAGTCATACAGATCTACGAGGACAACGTCCTCATGTTCCTGCAGGACAACAGCCTCGACGGGCAGAACTCCCTGAGGCGCAGCGGGAGGCTTGTCTACAAAAGATGCGTCCGGCTGGATTCCGACCCGTCCAGGAACCTTCACAAGTGGCAGGACTACAGCGTGGACCTCTCCGGGCTGTTCAAGCAGGAGGCCGGTGCCATCTACAGGATCAGGATTTCCTTCAAGCAGGAATATTCAGTCTACGGCAAGACCGTTGAGTTCAAGAGCGGCACCCCGACCAACGAGCTCGTGAGCCTGTCGTCCGACAACGACGGGGACGCCGAGTTCGGCGAGTGGGACAGGCCCGACCCTTGGTACTACGACTCCTTCTACGACTGGTCACGCTATGAGTGGGAAGACCGGGACAACCCCATGAAACCCACCTATTACATGGAGGACGACCGCTTCCCCTCCGTCAACCTCCTGACTTCCAATCTGGGAGTGATCGCCAAATACGCCGGCGGGGACGAGCTTTGGGTCAGCGTCAGCGACATTCTCACGGCCGAGCCGGTGTTCAACTCCGAGCTCTATGTCTACAGCTACCAGCTGAAGGAGATCGGCTACGCCAAGACCGGCACTGACGGAATGGCAGAGATATCCCTTTCCGGCAAACCGTTCGTCGTGGTGGCCAAGCGAGGCGGGGCGACCAGTTACCTGAAAGTCACCGCCGGGGACGAGAAGTCGCTTAGCCGCTTCGATGTGGGCGGCAAGGTGCTGGAGAAGGGTCTCAAGGCCTTCATCTACGGGGAGAGAGGGGTATGGCGCCCCGGTGACACCCTCCATGTCAGTCTCATTCTCGAGGACAAGGACAACATCATTCCCGACAGTCATCCGGCCGTCATGGAACTCTACACCCCGGAGGGACAATTCTACACCAAGAACGTCAACGGCGCCGCGAAGGACGGCTTCTACGTGTTCAACATACCCACCAGGCAGGATGATCCGACCGGCACCTGGAACGCCTACTTCAAGATCGGGGGAGCCACGTTCCACAAATCGCTGAAAGTTGAGAGCGTGAAGCCTAACAGATTGAAGATCAACCTCGACCTGGGAGATGGAGCCATCGACGGAGGGAAGAGGGTGACTGTGGGAATATCCTCCAACTGGCTCACAGGCCCCGCCGCGGCGGGACTGAACGCCAAGGTGGGGATGACCCTCCGCTCCGGAGCCTCGACATTCAAAGGATATGAGGGTTACAGCTTCACGACCCCGATGTCGGATTTCACAAGGAGCGAGCATGAGCTGATCGACACCAGGCTCGACCAGAACGGGGAGGCGCGCGTCACGGTGGAGACACCTCCGGCGGAGAACGCCCCCGGAATGCTGGCGGCTGACATAGTCACGACGGTGGAGGAACCCGGAGGGGATGTCAGTTTCAACACCTTGACAGTCCCTTATTCCCCGTATTCATCCTATGTCGGCGTCAGGATCCCGAAAGAGGAAGACAGCCATTGGCTGGAGACAGACAAGGACTACAAGATCGATGTGATCGTGGTCGACAAGGACGGCGCCGCCGTCACCGGTGACGACCTGACATATTCATTGTATAAGATCAAGTGGAGCTGGTGGTGGGAGAGCCGCGAGGAGAGTCTCGACTCCTACGTGAACAGTTCCTCGGCCGAGATGATCTCGTCCGGGACCCTCAAGTCCGCGAGGAACGGAAGTTCCATCCCGTTCAGGGTGGATTACCCGGAATGGGGGCGTTACCTTTTGATTGTCAAGGACATCAACAGCGGGCATATTTCCGGAGGCGTCTTCTACGCCGACTGGCCTTCCTACAGGGGAAGATCTTCCAAGTCCGATCCCGACGGGCTCACGATGCTGACTTTCTCCACCGACAAGGAGTCCTACGACGTGGGAGAGACCGTGACAGTCTACATCCCCGGCGCCGCGAAGGGCCAGGCCCTGGTCTCGCTTGAGAACTCAAGGGGCGTCCTCGACAGGAAGTGGGTGAAGACCTCCGGTGAGGGCGACGCCGTCTTCACGTTCAAGGTCACCCCGAGAATGGCGCCTAACTTCTACATCCACATCTCCCTGCTCCAACCCCATGAGAGGGCGGACAACGACCTGCCGATAAGGCTGTACGGGGTTATTCCCGTCCTGGTCAACGACAAGGACTCACATCTCGAGCCGGTTCTCGAGATGCCCGACGTGCTGCGTCCGGAGGAGGAGTTCAAGGTCAAGATCAAAGAGAAATCCGGGAAGCCGATGACCTACACCCTCGCCATTGTGGATGAGGGACTGCTTGACCTGACCGGGTTCAAGACCCCGGATCCTTGGAAAGCCATGTACGAGAGGGAGGCCCTCGGGGTCAGCACTTGGGATCTATATGACTATGTGATAGGAGCTTACAGCGGCCGTTTCTCCCCGATGTTCAGCATTGGTGGAGACGAGAATGTGGTAGTTGGCGCCAAGAAGGACAACCGCTTCAACGCCGTGGTCAAGTTCTTGGGGCCCTTCACTCTCCAGAACGGCTCGGCGACCCACAAGATAACCTTGCCCATGTACGTCGGAAGCGTCAGGGTCATGCTGGTGGCCGCCCATGGGGCCCAGTACGGCAATGTCGACAAGACCGTGCCTGTGCGCTCGCCCCTTATGGTACTCCCTACCCTGCCGAGAGTGATCGGCACAGGAGAGAAGGTCACTCTGCCGGTCAATGTGTTCGCCCTGGAGGAGGGCGTCAAGGACGCCAATGTCAGCGTCAAGGTAGAGGGCCCGCTAAAGCTGACCGGCGACGCGAAGGCTTCCGTCCACTTTGACAAGCCCGGCGACAAACTTGTCAAGTTCTCGCTCGAGGCCACCGGAGAGGGGGTCGCCAAGGTCACTGTGTCAGCGGACGGGGGCGGACACAAGGCCGGGGACACGATAGAGATCACTGTCCGGGACCCCAACCCCGCCACGGTGAACATCACCAAGGCGGTCATCGGCAAGGGCGAGTCCAAGCGTTTCGGCTATTCGCCGTTCGAGTCGTCCGACCACCAGTGGGCCACCCTGGAGCTCGCCAGCTTCCCTTCGATGGATCTTGAGGGAATATTCAAATTCATAAAGGATTACGACTACAACTGCACGGAGCAGATTTCCTCACGCGGGATCAGCCTCCTCTCCATCAAGGACATGCTGCCCGAGGCGAAGAGGGCTGAGGCCGAGAGACTCATCCCCGACCTGCTCCAGCAACTCTACCAGAGGCAGCTCGGCAACGGCGGCTTCGCCTATTGGCCCGGCTCGCCCGACGCCAACAGCTGGGTGAGCTCGATGGCCGGGCAGTTCATGGTCATGGCCTCCCAGAACGGCTTCAGCGTCAGCAAGGGAGTCCTCGCCAGCTGGGCCAGGTTCCAGAAGAAGGCCGTCCAGGACTACAGGGCCAATCCTGAATATCCCCTCTGGGACTTCGAGCAGGCCTATCGACTCTACACCCTCGCCTTGAAAGGTGAGAGCGAGAGCGGCGCGATGAACAGGCTGAAGGAGAGCGAGTCACTCTCGAGGCAGGCCGGATGGATGCTGGCCTCAGCCTACGCCCTATCGGGCAAGAAGAACATCGCGAGGGATCTGGTGGCTAGACTCACCACCGAATTCTCCGAGTACGCCGAGTCCGGAAGAACCTTCGGCTCCATCACGCGTGACAAGGCCGTGGCCCTTGAGACAAATGTTCTCGTCGACGATATCCCGGCGGCGATGGATCTCGCCCAGGAGGTCGCCAAGGCCATGTCCGGTGGCTGGTACATGACTCAGGAGACCGCCTTCGCCGCCAGGTCAATGGCAACCCTTGCCGCCAAGGTCAACTCCGGCAACCTCTCGGCGGAGGTCATCCAGTCCGGGAACTCCACCCCTGTCAAGACAGCCAAGTCGGTCTATGGGCTCGCCCTCGACACAAAGAGCGGCGGGGCCGAGGTCAAGAACACCTCCGACGGGGTGATCCACGCCACACTCATCACATCCGTCAAGCCCGAATTCGGGGCCAGGAGTGAGGCCAGAGCCAACGGCCTTTCGATGAGCGTCACCTGCACCTCAGAGGGCGGCAAGACTCTCAATCCTTCGGAAATACCTCAGGGAACGGACTTTACCGTGACAATCACAGTTGGCAACACCAGTGGTGTCAGGGACTACACCAACCTTGCCCTGACCGAGGCTGTCCCCTCCGGCTGGGAGATATTCAACGACCGTCTGTTCGGATCGGGCGAGTCAAAGTCCGCTTACACCTACCGCGACATCCGCGACGACCGCGTCATCTGGTACTTCGACCTTCCGAGGGGAAGAAGCAAGACCTTCAGGGTCAAGATGCACGCGGCCTATGAGGGTGAGTTCACCCTTCCCTCAGTCAAGTGCGAGGCCCTCTACGACGCCAAGATAAGCGCCAACTCCGCCTCCGGTGTGGCGAAGGTTGTCTCCGAATAGATGAAAGCCCGGAAGGCTTGGACCAGGAATAAGCGGCGGTCAGTCATAATCCTGACCGCCGCGGTCTTGGCGGGCTACCTGTTCTGCCTTCCGAGGGATCTGTTCAGGGACGTCAGCTATTCCACCGTCATAGAGGACAGGAACGGGGAGCTTCTTGGAGCGAGGATCGCCGATGACGGGCAGTGGAGGTTCCCTCCGGCCGACGATGTGCCAGAGAAGTTCAAGGCGGCGATCATCGAGTTCGAGGACAGGTGGTTCCTCTGGCATCCCGGGGTCAATCCGGTGGCCATAGCGAGGGCCGCCGTCGGGAATATCAAAGCCGGCCGGGTCACCAGCGGGGGAAGCACCATCACCATGCAGGTGATACGTCTTTCCCGGGGAAAGGAGAGGACGCTCTGGCAGAAGATTGTCGAGGCCGCCCTGGCCACCAGGCTGGAACTGCGCCACTCCAAGAGGCATATTCTCGCCCTCTACGCCGCCCACGCCCCTTTCGGTGGGAATGTGGTGGGGCTGGAGGCCGCCTCATGGCGGTATTTCGGACGTCCGCCCGAAGAACTGTCCTGGGGAGAGACGGCCACACTGGCCGTGCTGCCCAATTCCCCGGCTGACATCCACCCCGGAAGGAACCGGGACAAGCTCCTGGAGAAGAGGAACCGCCTGCTGGACAACCTCCACAAGAGAGGGAAACTTGATTCCCTCGATCTGGAGCTGGCCAAGGACGAGCCGCTTCCCCTCGAGCCTGTCGCGCTACCTAGGGACGCCAGACATCTCACTGAATATTATGTGAGACACTCTCCTGGGGAGAGGGTCAGGACGACTCTTGACATCCATCTCCAGAGACAGGTGGAAGAGATCACCGACCTGTGGAACGACGAGTTCGCGGTCACGGGAGTCAATGACCTGGCCGCGGTGGTGCTGGATGTCAAGACAAGAGACATCCTGGCCTATGTCGGGAACGCCGGTCCCGAAAGGAAGAGACCAGGCTCCGAAGTGGACATAGCCCGTTCCCCCAGAAGCACCGGAAGTGTCTTGAAACCAGTGCTTTACTGCTCACTTCTGCAAGAGGGTGAGATACTCCCGAACACCCTTCTTCCCGATGTTCCGGTCAACCTCAACGGCTTTTCCCCTCAGAATTTCAACCGTCAGTTCGTGGGGGCGGCGCCAGCCTCGGAGGCCCTGGCCCGCTCGCTCAACGTCCCTTCAGTCCACATGCTCAGGAAGTTCGGTGTCCCGAGATTCCTCGACATCCTGAGGAAGGCGGGGCTCACGACTCTGACCAAGAGCGCCTCCCATTACGGCCTGTCCCTGATCCTTGGAGGCGGCGAGGCGACACTCCTGGACATCACCTCGATGTACGCCAAGATGTCGGCCTCCTACCAGGACCTCGGCACCGGTGACTCCAGGAAAGGTGACTGGCTCCACGGGTTCCCCTTGACTGACAAATGCGCCCTCTGGCACACTTTCGAGGCTCTCAAGGAGGTCAACCGTCCCGACGAGATGGACTGGAGGCTTGTGGGATCATTGAGGAAAGTGGCGTGGAAGACCGGGACAAGTTATGGTTTCAGGGACGCCTGGGCGGTCGGGGTCACCGCCGACTACGCTGTCGGGGTGTGGGCCGGGAACGCCCAAGGGCAAGGAGTGCCCGGACTGACAGGGGCCAGGACAGCGGGTCCGGTGATGTTCGACATATTCAACACCCTGCCCGTCAAGGAGAACGAGAACGCCTACGCGTCTGGAGGATGGTTCAAGGAACCGGCTCCCGGGGACTATGTCCTGATGGAGGTTTGCGAGGAATCGGGCCACCTGGCCGGACCGGGCTGCGGGAACGTGGACACCCTCATGCTTCCGGTCAAGGCTGTCAGGACCGACCCCTGCCCCTACCACAAGACGCTTGACGGGATCAACACCTTCATCCTTCCCCCCTCGATGGAGTGGTACTACAGGCGGCAGCACCCCGAGTACAAGCCATATATTCCAGCCAACAAGGAGGACTACTCCCCGATGGAGTTCATCTACCCCGAGAGCGGGGCAGTGATCTATATCCCCAGGCAACTGGACGGGAGCGTCGCCGGGATCACCTTCAACCTTGCCCACAGGAGTCCGGACCGCGACATCTTCTGGCATCTCGACAATGAATACATGGGACTTACCCATTACATCCACCAGTTCAGGATGACACCCTCCCCGGGGAAGCACACCGTCACAGTCGTCGACGACACCGGCAATTCCCTCTCGGTGGGATTCACCGTCGCTGAGAACAAATAAAAAATAGTTATATTTGTTGGAACGTAAGGACAATAACTCGACACAGATATGAAAAAGTTTTTTGCCGTGCTGGCGACAGCCATGCTGACAGTCTCTTGCGGCGAGAGTTTCAACGCCGGATACCTCCTCTCCAGCGGAGTCAAGATCGCCCAGGCCGCGTCCATCACTGACGAGCAGATGAAGGCGTATGTCTCCCAGTACGTCCAGCAGCTTGACTCACAGAGTCCTGTGCTCCCTGAGAGCAGCGCCTATGTCAAGAGGGTACGCAACCTCACCAAGGGAATAACCGAAGTCGAGGGCACCCCGCTCAACTTCAAGGTCTACCAGACTGACGACGTCAACGCTTTCGCCTGCGCTGACGGCAGCGTGAGGATCTATTCCGGACTTCTGGACAGGATGACAGACGACCAGGTTCTAGGAGTCGTCGGGCACGAGATAGGTCACGTCGCCCTGAAACATTCCCTCAAGCAGTACAAGGCCGCCCTCAGGAACTCGGCGATCAGGGACGCTGTCGTCTCCACCGGCGGTACAATCGCCGTGCTGACAGCGTCGCAGCTCGGAGACCTGGGTGAGGCCCTGATGAGCGCGAAGTATTCAAGGCAGCAGGAGAACCAGGCCGACGACTACGGCTACCAGTTCCTCGTCGATCACGGTCGTAATCCCTGGGCTATGGCTATGGCTTTCGAGAAATTGCTGAGCCTGTCCAACGGAGGGGCCTCGGCGGGTTCACAGGCGGCGTCCAGCTCAGCCGTTTCCGAGATTTTCTCCGACCATCCCGCCACCGAGACACGCATCCAGCGGATGTCCCAGAAGGCGACCGCGGACGGCTACAAGCGCCCCTCGAAATAATCGTTATTACTCGAGATTGATCTCACTCAAGTCCTCGACGGGGGCCATGTCACCGTCGAGGCTTTGGGAATTTGTCGTCTGCACGGCGATATCCCCCTGAAGAACCGACATATCGCCGTCCTTGGTGACCGTGGGGTCGCAAGAGGTGAACAAGGCGGGGGCTATGGTGGCGAGCCCCATCGAGAGACCGACGACTCTCACGGCCTTGCCTAATCTTTTCCTGGCGGCCAACTGGTTCTCCAGGTACAGGACCTCAGCCTCACACTTGGGGCAGGTTCCGGCGCAGTCACCTTGGTGACGGCACTCCGAGACGATGGGCTCTATGTCATTCTCGCTCGCGATCCTGCGTCTGATCTCCTTAAGTGCCTTGCAGATCTCTTTTCCTTTTTCCATAATCGATGTCGTATTTAAATAAATCAATATTCTCAAAACCAAGTCTTTGGATCATCTCCACGCTACGCCTGACATCATCCGGGGTGTTGTAGCCCTCAATCTCCGGGATCCTGATCACGCACTTCCCCGCCAATCCCCTTTCCGCCAAGGCCGCGAGATTTCTCATGACCTTCGAGTTGTCCTTCCCTGTGTAGCTTGAATAGATCTCCGGATTCATGTCCTTAACGTCCACGATGTAGCCGTCAGTGACCGGGATGACATCTTCGAGGTACTCCTCGGGGACATTCAGCGAGGTCTCCAGATTGATTTTCCAAGCCTGTCCGCAGATTTCCCGGAACCTTCTTATGAATCCGTGCCGGAGGAGCGGCTCACCTCCCCCGAAGGTCACTCCCCCACCTGTGGCGAGAAAGTACAGCTCATCCTTTTTCAGCTCGTCATACAACCCCTCGGGAGTGTACACCTTATGGGGACTCTTGAGAGAGAGAGCCTGAGGGTTAAGGCAATAGACGCAAGAAAGAGGACACAGCATGAACGCCACAAGGGTTGTGACACCTTCGCCGTCAGTGGCGATCCTATGTCTCGAAAAAGCCAGGACCTCAGCTTCCATAATCCAGTTTAAAGCAGCGGAGCTATCATACTAAATCCAGAAAACCGGGAATCTTGCGTGGCTTGGACAATTATTTAACGTCCGGGGCTTGATAATCCTTCCTGAGGGACACCTCTGTCTCTGTCGGGAAGTCAGCCGGGACCTTCCTGGTGACCTTACCGGTGGCGCACCACTCTGTCCCGCGGAGCAGAAGCTCCTGGAAACCGGCGCATTGCATCGCGGGATTGTTCTCCAGGGTCTCTCCGCAATGCCCGAGCATGATGTGGAATACCCGGCCTTTGCCGTAGTCGACTGTGAAAACCAGCGGTTCCTCACGGCCGGAGCCTCCCTTTTCAGTGGGGGAATAAGCGGTGTAGAGGAGATCCTTGATGTCTCCAGGGCCCCTCATCCGGTCATAGAGCTCGTCCTTGGCGTGCTTCCACTTCTCCGGAAGGCCCTTCAGGACCGGATGGTCAGCGCGTCTGCTGTTCATGACGTACTCATGCTGGGCGCCGTGGGAGCCTCCGGGGCCGGGAGTGGTGTCTTTCACGAGGCCTCCGTCCTTCCAATAGACGTAAGGTCCTGAGTTCTCGTTCCTCCCCTCCCATCCGCCGAGGGCTATGATCTTGTTGTACTCTTCCCAGCCGGAGAAGGCGTTGTCAGCCGCATGATAGACCACGACTCCCCCGCCCGAGCGGACATATTCAAGGAACGCCTCCCTCATCGGCTCCAGCCAGCTGTCGCCGTTGTAGTCCAGCACCACGACTTCATATTGGCTGAAATCAACCAGGAAGCCGGACATGTCCTCCCCGGCCGCCGGGGAGACAGCGAGGTCCATCTCGAAGAGGCCGGAATTCTCCAGAGTCAGTCTCAGGGCCTGGTGGCTGACCGGCCAGTTGTGGTTGTTCTGTCCTGTGATGATCACGCCCTTGATCGGCCCGCGGGCGCAGGAGCAGAGGATGGCGACGCAAGCGAGAGTCGCCGCGATGGCCTTGACGGTTGCTTTTAGGATATTCATTTCTTGGTGAATTTCAATGGGTTCCACATAGTGTTCCACTGGCCCCAGGTGGAATTACCCTGCGAGTCGAGGCCGTAGGCGTAACCGATGTACTGTTGTTTTTCCACGTCGATGTGTCCCTGGGGGTCGCCGCTGATCCCGATGTTGTGAAGCCCGGCCCCGAGGCTCCCGGCCAGTCTGCTGTGCTTGGTGAAATTGATCCCGTCGCCCGACACCCAGACCTGGATGTAGGATGAGGATGTCATCCTGGAGGCCGTGTGGATGGCTATGAACTTCTTCAGCGCGTCGCAATACTTGACGTCGCAATGGTCAGCCGCCGTGATGTCGCTCTTGTTTATCGCGGTGCCCTTCAAACTCAGTTTCTGAGGCCACATCGGGTCATCGGCAGGCGCTGTCGCGACACGGGTCGTCGTCCCGTTGTCGTTCCAGGAATAGTAGAGGTACAGGGTCCCGTCCAGCACGACCATGCTCGGCTCCCCGGCTCCCCAGTTGGTGTTGGAGCCGGTGTAAGTCACCACAGGCTCGACCTTGTCCCCTCCCCAGCCGCTGCCGTTCCACTTCTCCCAGGGGCCTCTCGGGAACTTGCTCCTGGCCATGTAGAGGTGGTTGTCCACCCCGGCGGCGTTCTCTGTGGAGGTGTAGCCCAGGTAGTAATATTCACCTGCCTTCACCACTCCGGGATCACAGCAGGACAACTCGTCCCGGCTGCCTTTGGTGGGCTTGAGGACCATCTCCTCTTCCGTCCAGGTCTTTCCCCCGTCCGAGCTGTGCTGGTAGGAGACCTGATCCCAGTAAATGCCCGAGACCGTCTCCTTCGAATCGTAGTTCACCACAGCCATCAAGGCTCCGCTCACACGGTTCCCGTTCTGGAAAGCGGCCGAAGGCTTGCCCTGAATGGCCGCGGCCTTCTCCGCTATCCAGACGCCGGCCTTCTCGGAACCGCCTGAGAGCACCGCAAGGTAGGTTCCGGCCGGGAACCTTGAACCGTCCCCGGAGCGTATCTCATCCCAGTCGTTGTCCTTCATATTCAGGAAGGAGAGCGACCGGACCGGGTCGGACGCCACCGTGGTGGCGTAGTCAGTGTCCCATTTGTAGAGGGTGGCGGTGGCGTGCTCAGTGCCGTTCGTGCTCCATGTCGGGCAGCAGAAGGCCACTGAATAGAAATCCCTGTCGGCGGTGAACATCTGCCCGGCGGAATTGGCCCCGGACAGGTTGAAAGGTGTCGTGGAGCTGTCAATGTAGAGCGACTCGCCCAGGTCCTGGACGAATGTCGAGCCCGTGGCCGCGAACCAGGCGTCGATCGAGCCGTCCTCATTAATGATTATGGAAGGTCCATAGCGGTAGGTCCCGGCCTTGTAGATCGTCCAGCCGGACTGTGCCGTGATGGTATAGTCGAGAGGCTTCTCCACGTCCTGTCCTCCTTCCCCGCCGGATGTCCCGGATGAATCCTCCTTGCCCCCGCAGGCGCTGATGGCCGCGAGAAACATGGGAACCACGAATAAACCCCAATGATGTCTCATTCCTGTTCAATAGTCAAAAGTTGACACAATATACGCATTATTCGTATATTTGTTAGACTAGACCGTATCCCGAAATGAAAAGAATCGCCGTTTTCTCCCTGGCGCTCCTGGTTTCCTTCTCCTGGGGGCTCAAGGCCCAGACGCCCGCCGAGAGGGAGCTGGAAGTCAAATGCCGCTACCTCAACATACCCGTCTCCCACAAGAACGACCGCAAGTCGCTGACAATGATTCCCGAGGGCCAGACTCCCCAGAGGAATGACGTCAGGATAGCGGAGGGAGAGCCTGATTATTGGGTGTTCAGGGACATCTCCGAGTGGAAGGGGAAGAGACTGACATTGACCTACACCGGCTCCGCCGAGGCGCTCGGGAAGGTTTTCCAGGCCGACACCATCGTGGGACAGAAGAACCTGTACCGCGAGGCTTTCCGTCCCCAGTTCCATTTCACGACCAAGAGGGGGTGGAACAACGACCCCAACGGGATGGTTTACTTCGACGGGGAATATCACCTCTACTATCAGCACAACCCCTATGACAGGGACTGGGGGAACATGCACTGGGGACACGCCGTGAGTCCCGACCTGGTTCATTGGGAGGAACTCGGCGATGTCCTGTTCCCGGATCACTTAGGGACAATGTTCTCCGGCTCGGCCGTCGTGGACTGGAAAAACACCAGCGGCTGGGGGACGAGGAAGAACCCTCCCATAGTCTATGCCTACACCGCCGCAGGGGCCAGACAGACCCAATGCATGGCCTACAGCCTTGACCATGGACGCACCCTCGTGAAATACGAGGGGAACCCTGTCATCGACTCCCGGGACCGATGGAACACCGACCAGACACGAGACCCCCGGCTGTTCTGGTATGAGCCCGGCGGCCATTGGGTAATGGTTCTGTACGAGCGTGACGGCCACTCGATCTATACCTCAAACAATCTCAAGACCTGGACCTACCAGAGCCACACGCCAGGATTCTACGAGTGTCCCGACCTTTTCGAGCTGCCTGTCGACGGCGACCCCAAGAACACCAAATGGGTGATGTACGGTGCCGCGGGCACCTACCTTATCGGAGATTTCGACGGCAAGACGTTCACGCCGGAAGGAACGAAACACCATTACACCGCGGGTAACATCTACGCGAGCCAGACTTTCTCGGACACCCCTGACGGGCGACGGATCCAGATCGGCTGGGGCACCATCAGCCATCCCGGGATGCCTTTCAACAGCCAGATGCAGCTGCCGACCGAACTGACTCTGCGGACCACGAGGGACGGCATCAGGCTCTGTAGCGTGCCGGTGACGGAAGTGAAAAACCTTCTTCACCGCGAATTGACTTTGGAAGGGCCTCTGGGCGAGAAGGAAGTGAACGAGGCGCTGAAGCCTTTCGCCGGCGCTGACCGCCTGCACCTTAGCGCCTCCCTTCACCTTGGCTTCGCGATGTCAGCCGGACTCAGCCTCAACGGTCAGGGACTGGTGACCTGGGACGCCAGCCACGACACCGTGAACGGCTGGTTCTATTCGCCGCAAGACCCCACCGCGCTCACACTCGAGATGGACATCTACATCGACAGGACCGGCGTCGAGGTGTTCCTGGATGGCGGGCTCTTCAGCTGGTCGGCCCAGCGAGGGAATGGCGGCGAGGTGACGGGCTTCCGCTTCTGGGGGCCGGAGATCACAGTGACCGCTCTGCGAGTGGACACCGTCGAGAGCATCTGGTAGGCTATTTCTTGCCGGAAAGAAGCGAGGAGAGATATTCGATGTCGAAAAACTTGGAATAGTCCTTCGAGGGGATGGCTTCCTCCTCGGAGACTTCCATCTGGAACCCGCCCTCAACAGCGATGGGGATGGTCGGGACAACTCCGGAGTCGATGTTCTTCCCGTCAATGGTGTTCAGCCTAGCCCTGAAGGATGAGATCTGGAAGCAGAAGCCGTCCGCCGTGCACATCGCCTGGATGGCGCAGCTTCCTCCGCCGGAAGTCTCTCCCATCACGGGAATCCCGGCGTCCTTGAGCATCGAGGGGAACAGATTGCCGCAGGAGAATGACATGTCGGAAGTCAGGACCGCGAAGTTGAGGTCGTGACGGACATCCTTGTCTTTCTCGTCGAACACTCCGTCGAAATTCCTGTCAACCTCATATTCCACTATCGACCTCTGGCCGGTCAGCGGGTTGTCCTGGCTGATGTAGCTCTTGTCCATGATGAGGGAGGTCATCGCCAGTACGATGTCGGCCGACCCTCCTCCGTTCGCCGAGATGTCGATAATAAGGTTCTCCACCTCGGGGTCGGCCTCAGCCTTGGCGAGGGCGTCAAGGAATATGACCATGTCGTCATCCTTGGTGTTCTCCACGGTCGGCAAGGGACCGGTCCCGGCGTAATAGGCGTCCCATGCCTCCTGATTCCTGCGGTTGAAGGAATCGAACACGCAGACAGCGGTGTTTCCCTTCTTGACATAGGTCGCGTCTTCCCCATAAGCCTGGTCACGGAGTGACTTGATGGCCATCCCGTCCCGGGCCATCACCATCATCTGGCCGAGCGAGGACATCAGGAACATGGAGACATCCTGATGGGCGGCCGCGGCCCTCTGGTACTCTGAGAATAGTTCGGGGTACTGGTCAGTCTTGGTCCCGATAGCGTTCGAGGAGAGCTCCAACATCGTGTGCCCGTCGAAATAAACTCCTGACAATCCGATCATTCCGATCATATAATCCGCCAGCCTGTCGGAAAGGAGGAGTTCTTTGATCTCAAGGCCGCAAGGAATGTCCTCCTCCAAGGTCTTGTCCAGGCCTTTCGTCTTGAGGGCCTCGCTGTACTGAACCCTTCCGGGATACCCGTAGAAATTGTCCATCGCGAAGCATAGCTCCTTGTAGTTGAACTCCGAGAGGGACGCTGAGCGGGTCAGGCTCTTGAGGAGCGGCTCGTTGTAGCCGGGGTCGATCTCAGTGAGGCTCACCTCGTTGACAGAGGTGTTCACGACCACCTTCTCGCCGTTGAATCCGGCGTGATGGTAATAGAGGTCGGTGTACATGTCCGCTATGGTGGCGAAGGGAAAATAGACAGTGCCTTTCCCGTCGGCGTGGATGTCAATCCCGTACTTGGCGAAGTCGAGAGTCACGGTCGCCGCTGCCGGGGTGAAGGTCACGCTCTTGTACCTCACGAAGGGCATCCCGTCGTAATAGACATTGGCCATCCCGGGCTGAAGAAGCGTCATCTGGTTGGTGAAAGCCTCGAAACTGTCGGAGACGAACACGTCGTCGTTGACGTTGACGACCGCCTTGGCGTCGCCGTTGGCGAGGGTATATTCCCCGATCCCGGTGTGGGTGACAGTCATCGTTGAGCCCGGGAGGACAATCGACTGGAAATCAGCCGCCGAGATGTAGGCCACGTCGGGAAGGTCGTCGTAGAAGCGGAGCGTGACCTCCCCGTCCGGAGCGACCTTGGTCACCACCGGGACTGTCTTCTCAGTGAAGGCGCCGCCGTCCGGCCGCTCGTCGGCGACGATGTTCTTTGATGATTTAACCGCGGGACCGCAGGAGGCCAGGATCAGCGTGGCCGTGATCGCAACGATAGAAAGGATTCTCGTCTTCATACCTAAAATGTTTTTGTGTACTATTTCAGTAATACACTGCAAATTTAAGAATGATTTTTTAATCCGCAACAGTTTCGCCGTTCATTCTCGCGAAACGTTCGAGAACCTGGACCGAGGCGAAGGCGCAGTTGATCCAGTGAGTGCGCTGTGAATAAGCGACTTCCGGGTTGAAGAACCACTTGGTGGAAAGGATGCCGGTCAGAGGGCTCTGGGATTTCACAGCCGCGTCCAGCAGGGCCTTGCCCTTGGCGAGAGCAAGTTTGTCCCCGGTCACGCTGAACAATGACAGGTAGGAATTCGCCATCTCGACCACACTCGCGTCAATAGGTGTCTGGTAGTTGTACTGCTCGAAGACACAGGGGGTTAGCATTGTCTTGTAGCCCTCCGGACCCACGACCGTGTCCCAGTAGGTGAACTGGTCCTCGCAGAAGCGCGCCATCTCCCTGCACTGTTTTATCTCCTCTTTCGTGGGTTTCTCTTTATTAAGCAGATACGCGATGAAATCATTGGCCTGCCCGTGTGTCAGATCCTGGTACTGTTTCCAGGATTCCGTGGGCTGGTCCTCGAACTGCCCGTTGAAATTGAAGGTCTCCAGCACATTCTTCTTTACCCACTCCTCGCCACGGACGCGCGCGTCCTCGTAATCCTTCAGCCCATACTCGTCGCGAAGTCTCACAAAGAGATGAAGGAGGGCGGTGGGAATGCTTCTGGCCGGGGTCACCGACACTCCGGTGTCGAATTCCACTTTCACCGGCCAGGAGCCGTCCTCAGCCTGAAGCCGCTTGTAAGTGTCGGCGATGTGGACGGCGAACTCATAATATCTCTTTTCTCCTGTGGCGTTGAAAAGGTCCAGAAGGGCGTGGGTGGCAGTGACCGCCTCCATGAACATCGTCTTGCCCTTGTTGATCTGGTGGACATAGTATTCACCCGTGGTCTTGTCTTCCGGGTCCAGGTAATAAGTCGCGGGGAAATATTCCAACGGTGACCCGGCCGGCTGGGCGCTGCCCATCATGCACTCCGCGGCGTTGCGGGCTATTGTGAGGGCCTCTTCGCGCAACGCGGGCACCTGGGAGGCCAGGAAACATTCCATCCTCACCGTGGCCCCGTAGATCTTGCAGGCGTAGCCGTTCAGCTCGTACGAGAGATCGGGGCCGGCGTTCTCGAGCCAGTGGTGGATGGCAGGCATCTTGTGGAAATAGACCGCCGTGAGCACCGCGGCCTCGTGATAACCCCTAGGGGCGTCGGTGTAGGGCCCCTTGAAGGGAAAATCGCGGTAGAAAGTCCTGCTGCCGGAGCGGCCGATCACTTTTCCTGACTTGTCAAGCCCCTCGACCACGACTTCCGTCCTGCCAACGGGGATCTTGTTCCACACGGGGCTGAGGGCGCTCTGCGGGGAATCTGCCTTGAACGTCCATTCCTTGTAGGGTCCGGGGCGGGGAGCGGCTTCCTTGGCGGAGAAGTTGCGGTAGCCGTTGCCGATGTAATCCATGGTCTCGGTCATGTTGTCATTCTCCGCCTGCCTCACGGTAAAGAGATATCTCACGGCTCCCGGCACCTCGTCGAACTCGAACGAAGGGGCGTACAGGAAACGATAGGAGAATCCGTTCCAGAAGGGTACGGAACCTCCCCTGCCGGGATGGACGGGAATTCGGTATTCTTTCAATGCCTTGGCGTTCAGGGATTTATAATTTAATTTAATCCCTTTGGCAGACCGGTCTCTGGCATCGAGCCCGGTGGAAAGGAAAAGCGCTGCCCCCAGGATGAGAGCGATCGCTCCGGAGAATCTTTTCATAATGTGGTTTTTTGTCAGCGCTAAATTAGAGAACATTCAGCAAAGAAGCAAAGACAAAAAAAGATGGTGGAAACAACTGGATTCGAACCAGTGACCCCCTGCTTGTAAGGCAGGTGCTCTGAACCAGCTGAGCTATGCTTCCATGCCATTAAGGATTGCAAAGGTACGACACTTTTCCGTATCTGCAAAACTTTATTGGCCAGTGTTATTCTCGTCAGCGAACCAACCTAGTCCGTGGGGAATATGGTGAGACGAAGGGTCGTGCTGCCGTAAGGGACCAGGTCGATGTATTCGACCTTGTCCTCTGTCTTGAATTTCTCTGGCAGGGCCGGCGTGAACCGGTTCTCCTTGAGAGTCCATCCCTTGACCGTGACGACAGGGACACGGATCTTGACCGGGACTGTCTCGAGATCGAACGGGAAGCCTTCCGCGCCGGTATTCTCAACCTTAAGGTCTTTCAGCCCGTCTTTGACAAGGGCGTAGTTCCATTTCCCGGAAGGAGTCATGGACCAGCTCTTGAAGTCCGGGTTGGCGGACACCTTGCCGGCGAGGTTCTCGTAGATGGCGGGATCCTCAACCACCTCGGCGGGAATGGCGTAAGAATAGACAATCGGCCCCCTTTGAACGGAAGCCCCGCTCACAGGATTGTCCACTATCTCTATCTCCATGGGAAGATCGACGGTGAAGCTGTCGCCGGTCTTCCAACTCTTGCTGAGAGTCTTGAATCCGGCTTCCTGCCCCTTGACCCATCCGGGGATACGGTAAGTGAAATCCATGTCGAGCGGCTTGGTGTAGGGCTTGTCGTTCTTGAAGAAACTGAACTCGAAACGGACCTGCTCCTCGAAGGGATAAGCGGTCTTCTCCTCAATCTTGACTGTGATACCCTTGCCAAGATCATATTCCACGACCGAGGGGCCGTAGAAGGCGGCGACCGGCTGGCCCTTGCGGTCTTTCAGCCACATGCGGGCCACGTAGTTCGGGAAATACCGGTGGAGATTGCCGATGCAGCACTCTGTCTCATGAATAGGACGGTACTGCATCCAAGTCAGGCCGTATTTAAAAGCGTTGTGGTTGGAGTTGCCTGTGGCTATGAACTGGTTGGGGCAAGAGAAATATTGCATCGCCTTGAAGTCCTTCGTGATCGCGCCGAAGCCACCGTTGAAGATGCCTTTCTCGACCCGGTCCGCCCACTGGCCGTCTCCGGTCACCATCAAATAGTACCCCATTGTCCAAGTGTAATCCGAGATGTCGCAGGTCTCATGGCTGGCCAGAGGGTCGTTGCCGGCCAAGGCCTCGGAGGATGAGTTGATGCCGTCGATCAGCATGTTGGGGGCCTCCATCTTCTCCTCGGCATGGAGGGCGGCCTGGAGATACTTCTCCTCACCGGTGTAGGCGTAGAGCAGGAGGGGAACCTTCAGGAGCTCGTTCATGGTGACTCCGTGCATATGGAACTCGCTGTCGTCCAGCGCGGTTTCCTGCGTCATGTTGGATTCGCCCCGCTCCCAGGCGTTGACCGCCATGTCAAGGAGAGCCTCGTCGCCGGTTAGAGCATAGGTCCAAAGCATGCCTTCCACATTGATCACATAACGATCCTGGGCCAATTCATCCAGGGAATATGAAAGGTAATTCTTTCTGAGTGCCTCGGGAATCCGAGGGTCACCCGTTGCCTCGTAATAAGCCTGGACGGCCCGGAAGAACACCGCGAAAGGCCAAGCCATGGAACCGGTCTCAGGACCGAGACGGCCTTCAGGGCGGTCAGCCATGAGAATCCTCGCCTGACGGGCGTTACGCTCCTGCATGCGGGCCTGAAACTCGGCGAAACGTTTCTGAGCCTCGGGATCAGCCGACACCTGCGCGTCGAAATTCCTGGGGCGACGGCCGCGCTGAAGCTGACTCATCGCCTCCTCCTCGGTCAATCCGGCCTTGGCGGGAAGGGGATGGGCAAGGACATATTCGATATTCTCCTGCCAAGTGTCAAGGAACTTCTTGTCATCCAGCAGGAAACCAAGCCTGGTGATGCCATCCAGATAATAAGCGGTCTGCTCGAAACGCCACCAGTCGGCTCCCCTGGACTCGGAGTCACGCTCGAGTTCCCCGGCCCAGAGGACTGTGTTGAACGGGTAGGCCATCGCCTCGGGATGGCCCGCCAGACCGTCACGCTGGCGCTCGAGTATCTCCTTCAACCAACCTTCCGGCTGGATCTTGTCAATCATACCTTCGCTGAAGACCGCGTGGGGCGCCACAGGGACGCTTTTCACAGCCTGCTTGGCGCAGCCGGCGAGCGTCAGCAGTCCCGCCAGAACGGCCAGGAAGGGCAGAATCTTTCTCGTTGTCATGATAATATTAAATTAATAAAGGTTTGTATTTAGTGGTATGGTGAACTATTCGATCACGGAAAGCGTTCCCCCGAACTTGTCGTTGGCGCGGTAGTGGGGGGCGTAGAGGGACTCTATGGTCACGACGGGGGCGGTGAAGACTCCTTCCTGGGTGATGTAGAACTCCTCGGTCACGGTGGTGTTCTCCTCGGGATACACATCGAAGAAGTACTCGGTCCTGTCGGTCTTGACATTACGGTAACCCTGGGGGGTTATCGAATATGCCCCGCCGACGGGTCTCAGCCACCAGCCGACATGCCCGGACAGCTGCCTCACCGGCCTGAATGCCGCCTCACGGGGAGCCGTGAGCTTCACGAAACTGCGGTTCTCCTGGTTCCAGATCCGGTACTCGGCGACCACCTTGTCCCCGACGCTCAACTTCATGCCGGGATAGATCTCGACCCTTCCGATTTTAGAGTCCGCGCCGAGGACCTCCCTGAAGAAACGCCTCTCGACTGAGAAGCCGTTGCCGGCGGAGACAATATCCTTGAACGGCTTACGGTAGGTCTTGGAGAGGAGGACAACCCTTGTGGACAGCACGTCATCGCCACCGGACAGCACCGAGTTGATGGCGTCCACGTAGGCGGGATCCTCGGCCCACTTCTGGGTCTCCTTCTGTAGCGTTATCCAGACGCGGATGCCGTCCGAGATAGTCTTCAGCGCGGCGGGATCGCCGGAACGGTCCAGCCTGCTGTCCGAGAGCAGGTCGCAGAGCAGGGAGTGGGCGTAAAGCTCGCTCTCGAGAAGGCCCCTCCAAGGCATCACAGCGTTCGGGTAGTACCATCCGCCGTCGCGATGCTCGACAGCGTATTCAGTGAGCGACAGGACATCGGCGATGATGGACTTGCTCATCTTGGACTCGGCGGAGAACTTGATCCCCCAAGCCGAGGCCAGGGCGGTCCCGCCTTCCCCGTTCACGAGGTTGACGAGGGTCTTGATCCTGCGGGCCTTGGCCAGGATCTGCCCCTGAAGGCCGCGGCCGTCCTTCTCGGACGGGATCAGGTAGTCCTTGATGTATTTCTTGAACTCCTTGAAGTTCTTTGAATATTCGCTCTTCTCGCTGGCGGTCTCTCTCGACACGTCGAAGGGCACCGAGGCGTACATCGAACGAACGTGGGCGTACTGGGCGTCGGAGAGCCATCCGCACCAGTACGGCCACGAAGTCCCGTGGAGGAACTGGTTACGGTCCAGGAACTTGACCGACGTGTCGGGGTCGAAGCCCTCGACAGGCATCCCGGGGGCCTCCATCTTGGCGAAGCGCTCCAGGAGGACGGCGGTGATGACGGCCGAGGAGCGCATGCCCTCGAACCAGCCGAAGCCTCCGTCGGCGTTGCGGCATGAAAGGATCTTGGCGAGCAGTTCGGCTTCAGGCATCTCAGCCTGGATCTCTGACCCGAGTTTAGCCGCCACCTTCCTCACATAGTAAGCCTCGGACAGCGACAGGACATCGTTGGCGGAAGGCTCCACCTTGGACGGGATGGCGTCGAGAAGCATCCCGCGGATGTCGATCTCCTTGTATTCCGCTCCCGCTGAGGAAGTTCCGGTGAACTCGGACTTCAGCCTCCTGACGAGGGCGTCCTTGTCCATCCCGGCGAGCAGGACGGCCGAGTGGGCCTCGGTGATGGTCTGTGCGGCCTCATGCACCGGCAGGGTCACGAACACGCCGTCGGAGAAGGTCTTGCCGGAATCGGCGAAAACGACTTTCAGGCCTATCTCGGAATAATTCTTAGGGTCGAATGCGAACTCGAGGGGGACTGAACCGCCGGCAGGCACCGTGACCTTCTTGGAAGAGGTGCTGAACGGCTTCTTACCCTGGGAGTCGGCGGAGGGGAACGCCTGCAAAGCCACCGTTCCTGAGACCGGGGCCTCGGAGGTGTTCGACACCGAGACGTGGATGACAGGCTTGTCTCCCTTGTAGAGGTACTTGGGCTCGACCAGATTGACCTTGACAGGGATGGAGACCACCATCTCTTTCCTGATCACCGAGTTGAGCATATCGGGGTTGTGGGCGAAAACCTGGACGATGAAGGTCGAGAGCTTGTCGGAAGTTTTGAACTCCAGCGTTGCCTCCCCGTCCTTGCCTGTCCTCAGGAAGGGCTCGAAAGCGAGCGAGGTCGAGAAGTCGGAACGCGCCTGGATCTCCTCGACGGCGGCCTCCTCCTCAGGCTCCGCGACCTCATATGACGTGATCGGGGCTATGTCTTCCAAAGCCAGATCCAACGCGTCCTCGATCACCATCTCAGACCTCGTGGCGGCGGCTCCCGACTTGAAGACCTTCCCGCGGCCACGGACGGTCACCTCGTTAAATAAGATGGGGGCATCATGATCGTAATTAAAGGTAGAGCCGTTCCGGGTCCTGAACCAGATTCCCATCGCTCCGCGGTCGACCAGGCGGACCGTCCCCCAATGGTTCGGGGAAACAGTCTCCGAGCTCTTGTCGAACACGGCGGCGAGCGCCTCGACGCCGGGGGCCGACTTGATGGTGACCGAGTACCGCTTGCCGGGCAGGGCCTTGTCCTCAAAGGACGAGAACTCAAGCGGAAGGACAATCTCTTCCTTCTCCCTGCGGAACTCCCTGGAATAGACATAATTCCTGCCGTTCCTGAAATAGAACACCGTGAAGAACACCGCGTCAGGATATTCCTTCTTGTAGTCGAATGATATGTCTTCTATGGAACCGGCTTTCCCGACCACTCCGTCGAGACGGAAGAGTCTCCTGTCCAGAGGCTGGCGCCTGTCACCGAACAGCTCGGCGACCGCCCACACGGGACCGTCTCCCGCGCCCATCCTGACGTGGATGGCCTCACCGTCCTTCAGCGAGCCGTCGGCGCAGGGGCCGACCGGCTTGAAGAAGTTCTCCACCCTGGCGTCGAGCGCCTCCGCGTCGTCATCCACCCGGAGAATCGTCATCTCACTCTGGTCGGATATCTCCTTTCCGGCGGAGGTCTTGATGACTGACTTCACGCTGACGGTGTAGATTCCGGGACGTGGCATGGAGAAACCCTTGATGTCTCCGGACATGGCGTCCCCGGCCTCCATGACCTTCCCGTCCGAGTCCCTGAGTTCGTAAGAGAGAGGAACCCGGATGTCCTCCCCGTCGCTGTTATGGACGGTGAAGGACACTCTCGCCTTCTCTCCGCTGAGCAGTGCCCAGCCGCGAGGGTCGGTCCCGGAAGGGAAGTTGATCTCGCCCGGTGAACTGTTTTCCAGGGAAAGGCCCACGTTGAAACGGTCCACAACGAACACGGACCTGTTGAATTCCTTGGTCTCTCCGGTGGCGTCCGTGACCTTGACCGTGACCTTGTACCACGACCGTCCGTACCAGTCGCCGTTGTCCTTGGTGGGGAAACGGAAAGAGAAGGTGCCGTCGGGGCCGAGGACCAAGTCGCCCGAGGCCACCCTGGTCCCCCGGCCGTCAACAGTGTAAGTCAGCCTGGCGGCATCGAGGGGATGGCCGCTGTAACTCTTCACCGAGCCCTTGACCTCGACCTCGTCGCCAATGAAATAGAGGCTGTCGACATTCTCGAAAGCGAGGTCATAGGTGGGAAGGATGAACTCGTCCACGATCACACTCTTGCTGGCTATCGTTGTCGAACGGACAATTTTGAGCGTGAACCTGCCGTTCCTGCCGCCCTCGGGTAGCTCGAACTCACCGGCGACGGAACCAAAACCATTAGTGGTGAGCGAGAGGGTTCCGGCCTCGTTGCCCTCCGGGTCTGTCAGCACCGCCTTGACATCCTTTCCCGATTTCAAGGTATGGTAGCTGACTGTCGGATCCCCCTCGTAGAGGACAGCCTTGAACTTCAGGGTCTCCCCGTGATTGTAGGCCCCCTTGTCAGTGAATATCTCGCAGCGAGTCTCGCTGGAAACAGTTGATTGATAGCTTTGAGGATGATTGAGATTAATTGCCGGGCTCTTGCGGAGGAAACCATCGGCGTCCGTAAGGGAGGCTTCAAGATAGTAATAGGAGTCCTTCTTCATCGCCTTCGCGATGTTGTCCGGGAGCGGGGAGAAACCGTCCACCTTGACTCCCTTAGCCTCCGCCACAGTCTTCCCGGAAAGGGAGAGCCTGAGGTCAACAGATGCCGGCGGTTCTCCGGTGAGGTGATCGGCCACATAGAACTTCCAGCCTTCGGAATCCTCCCTCAACGAGATGGAAAGGGTGTTCCTGAGGTAGCCTGCCGTGCTGCGGATCTTCCCGTACGACGCGTCCACTATGTACTCTCCGTCATCGCACCTGGGGATGCTCACAACCACCGTGTCATAAGCGTGGAAACTCTTCCTGGGATTCAGGACGGTCTTCTTGACGAGAGGCTTCGTGTCCTTCTCGTCGCTTGCCGTCATCAGCAGGTCCGCCTTGTCCAGGTTGCGGAAGGACACGACGATCTCGTTGTCCTCGATGGAGACAGAGACATCCTTGCCCTCGAGGTCCTCGATCAGGCCCTTGAAGCCGTCGATGCTGGCGGCTATCTTCCCGTCGACGCCGGAAGTGTAGGACTTGCGATCCTTCTCGGCGGCCTTCACCTCAGCGTACAAGGCCTTGAACTCGTCCTCGGAAGCCCTGGTTGACTCCAGTGTGGAATATTTATCCTCGAGGATGAGGAGTTTCCCGAAGAGGCTGACCGCCTTCCCTGAATATTTCTCAGTGAACTCCTTCACCTTCTCGATATCGACGTTCCAGTTCCTGCCGCTGGCCTGGTGGAACTCGAGCCAGGCCGCGGCCGGATACCTGTCCCCGAGATATTCCTTCAAGGCGGACTCCACCTTGGATCCCGCGCCTCTCGAGATGTATTCCGACCAGAGGGCATATTCATAATCATCCTTGATGAGACCGTTCAGCATGCCGTTCAACTCGATGTTCGTGGCTGAATAGAAGTTCTGGTTCTTCCCGGCCTGAAGGCGAGTCCGGTTGACAAGGACAAAGTCGGTGAGGTCGTCGCCCCGCTTGCTCCTGTTGTGGGAATATGTCACGATGGGCTCGTCGTAAGCGGCCACCTGCTCAGACAGCCACCCCTCGAGCTCAGTCCGCTTTTTCCAATTGGCCGAGACCTCTGTCGAGACTTTCCGCTTAGCCGCGTCGTAGAAGTCCCAGTGATATCTGCCTTTCTTGGCCTCGCTGATGATCTCGTCCAGGCACTCGGACATCTTCTTGGGCCTGTCGGCCTTGCGGGCCGCGTCATATTCCTTCCACAACGACTTCAGGACATGGCCTTGGTCGTCCTTTGACTGGTACCTTTCCTCTTTCATAAACGCTTGCGATGTCAGGGCGGCGGCGAAAATGGCCAACGCCGTCACCAGGCTGACGGATAATATCTTTGTTCTCATAACGATTGTCCCATTCTTCAAAAACCTCGCGAAAGTCCGGCCTCATTGAGAAGAGGAACGGCCTCCGAGATAAGATAAGTGCTGCCTCCTATGAATATCAACGGGTTACCGTCTCCGGCGAGAGTTTTTGCCTTGGCGATGGCCTCTTCCGTCGAGGCGGCCGTGAAGGCTTCCGAGGGCAGTCCCGCGGACTCGCGGAAGGCCTTGAACCTCGAGGCGAGATCCGCCGCCGGGAGCGCCCTGGCGGAGTCAAGCCCGGGGAACACATAGGTCGCCTCCCTGGGCATAAGTGGCAAGATGCCGTCCAGGTCCTTGTCGGCCATGACGGCGTAGAGGATTATCAGCCTGTCGAAGCCGCCCTCGTCCATCATGTTTCCGAGCTGGGAGAAGTTCTCTTCCAGAGCGGCGGGATTATGGCCAAGGTCGGCGATGATCCGGGGGGTCTCGGACAAAGTCTCCCAACGGCCGTGGAACCCAGCCCTCGAGGCGGTGTGGATGATAGCCTCGGCGACGGCCTCGCGGTCCGACAGGCCTCCGTAGAAGGGATCGCCCTTCAGGATGTCCACAGCTGAGAGGACGGTCCTGAGATTCTTGGACTGGTACCGCCCGCGCAGGTCCATTTCCCGCTCGATCTCGGGGACAAGGTCGCTCATCGAAGGGTCGTGATCCTGGGCGAAAAAAAGTGCGGAGCCGGTCTCGGCCGCTTTCCACTCGAAGACAGGGCGGGTCTCGGGAAGATATTCCCCGACCAGGGCAGGCACCCCGGGTTTGAATATTCCCGCCTTCTCCCTCGCGATGGCGTCCAGGGTGTCACCCAACAGCGCCCTGTGGTCGAGGGCGATGCTTGTGACGACCGAAAGGTCTGGGGTTATTATGTTCGTGCTGTCAAGCCGTCCGCCGAGGCCGGTCTCGATGACCGCCACGTCCACTTTCTCGTCGGCGAACCACTTGAAAGCCAGGCCTGTGGTGATCTCGAAGAAGGAAAGGTCGATGGCGTCCATGTCAGCGGCATGGCGGGTCAGGAAGTCGAAGACGTAGTCCTTGGGGATGAGGACCGGCCCTTCGACTGGGCCCAGGATTCTCGCCCGCTCCCGGAAATCGACTATGTGGGGAGAGGTGTACAGCCCGACCTTAAGACCGGCGGCCGACAGCGCGGAGGCCAGCATGTTGGCCACTGAACCCTTGCCGTTGGTCCCGGCGATGTGGACAGTCCGGAATCGCCCCTGGGGGTCGCCGAGAAGGGCCGCGAAGCGCGTCATACCCCCGAGACCGGGCTTGTAGGCGTCGCCGAAAGGCGTTTTCTGAACGGACGGGAACCTGACGAATATCTCCCTCAGCCTGTCCTCGTATGCTTTCTCCGAATATTTTTCCATCTCCCAGGATCATCACTTTTTGAACTCAACTCAAAAATACTTAAATTTACGGACATATTCCAACCGAATGAAAGAAAAAGCCTCAGCCCTTCGCTCGGAGTACATAATCGACGGCATCCCTCGGCGGTTCACCCCTTCCGACATCCTTGACGAGTGTCTTGACCGGGAGCCTGAAACCAGCCGGGACTACGAGGAATTCGAGCCGATCGTGGACGAGAGCACCGACCCCTGCCCCGCTTCGGACACACTGAGCGGCGGTGACCCGCAAGAGTACCTGAGGGTCGTGGCGGGCATGGCCGGCTCCCCGAGGAACTGCCCGATGGCCTTCCCAGAGGAGTTCACGAAAACCAGGATAGCGAAAGCCCTGCTGGACACTATCTGGATGAGGGGACACTTCAGGCTCGGGGATCTGACCTTACAGGCAAGGTGGCGCTGGAACCCCAAGCCTCTCGGCAACATGGCCGCGTTCTATTCCTCGGTCGAGGCCGCCGCCGACTACCTCGATAGCCTGGGAATATGCCTCAGCTCATATTCATTCACCGAGAGCGACCGGGTCAACCAGATCGCTTTCAAGGTAGCGGCGACTGAGAGACAGGAAGACCCGGACGGGGAGATCGCCCCCGAGGAGGAGGAGGAGATCGACCTGCCCGGCAGCTCTCCTTTCGGGAGCCCGCACCCGGTGATAGGGCGCGGAAGGGCCGTGCCGGACCAGCTTGTCCCCGATCCGGACAGCTGGATAATATTTGTTCCCTTTGACACTTGCGAGTTCAGGCTCGGCTATTCCCTGCTTTGCCAGGCCTTCGGCCACAATGGGGACAATGCCCCGGAGGTCGGTGACGGTGACTACTTCATCGACTGCTTCGAGATCATCCGGGAGTTCGTCGAGGACAAGGTTGTCCTGTCCGGAAGGACGGTCGGCGACGGAGGCCTGCTCACAGCCATGAAGGCCATGTGCGGCGGGGACACGGGCGCCAAGATAGACGTCAGCGGGATCATGAACTCCTACGACGAGGACAAGAGCATCAGGGTCCTGTTCTCCGAGGTTCCCGGGGTGCTGATCCAGATCAAGGACATGGACTTCGACTACGCCGACGCTGAGTTCCTCCTCCAGGACATCGCCTATTACCCGATCGGGCATCCGGCCCCCGGCAGCGGCGTGATCAAGGTCAAGTCGGGAAGAGGAGGCGGGATATCAGACATACTCCAGTCCCTCCTGGGCAGCCAGGCCTCGGAAGGGGAGGACTGAAAAACAGATAATATGGCAAGACACACTAAATCAAAGCCGAAGATATTCGTGCTCGACACCAACATAATCCTGCACGACTACAAGGCAATCCGCAAATTCAAGGACAACGACATCGTCATCCCGATCGCCGTGATCGAGGAGCTGGACAAGTTCAAGAAAGGCAATGACAATCTCGCCTACAACGCCCGGGGCTTCATGCGGGACATGGACAGGATCACCGACGGGGTCGGCTTCGGGACCGACGGCATCCCCATCGGCAAAGGATTGGGCAAGATCAGGATAGAGCCCAACCACCCCTTCCCTGAGGATATGCGGGACTTGTTCAAGGACGACATCCAGGATCACAGGATCCTTTCCACCGCTATCTGGATCAGGGACAACAATCCCGACCGTTTCGTCGCCCTCGTGACCAAGGACATCAACCTCAGGATGAAGTCGAAGGCGGCCGGCATGGAGGTTCAGGACTACATGACTGACAGGGTCGAGGAGGAGAAGGTGGAGAACTCAGTCAAGGAGGTCCAGATTCTCCAGGACATCGACTACGGGGTCTTGCAGGAGCTTGCCTACGGCCCGGAGAACTCGATCGCGTGGGACAAGATCAGCGAGAGCCGCCCGAGGCCGAACCAGCTTTACAAAATAGTCCAGGACAAAACGACCGTCTGCGCCCGATTCGACGCCGTGACCGACAAGGTGGTTCTTGTCAAGACCCATGTCGTCTACGGGATCAAGCCTCTTAACGTCGAGCAGAAGTTCGCCATAGACGCCTGCCTGAATCCGGACATCAAGCTGGTCTCGATGACAGGAGGGGCTGGCACGGGCAAGACCCTGATCGCCCTGGCCTCCGCCCTTGAGCAAGCCCGGGACTATGACCAGATCATCCTGACCCGCCCCACGGTGGTGCTGGGCAACCAGGACATCGGCTTCCTCCCTGGGGACCAGAAGACGAAGATGAGCCCCTTCATCCAGCCTTTGATGGACAATCTCAATGTGATCAAGAGCCGTTTCAAGTCCGGAAGCAAGGAGGCTCTCAGGCTGGACGCCATGCTCAAGGAGGAGAAACTCCTGATCTCCCCCCTCGCCTACATCAGGGGCCGGAGCCTGGGAAGGGTGTTCTTCATCTGCGACGAGGCCCAGAACCTCACCCCGAACGAGATCAAGACCATAATCACCCGCGCCGGAGAGGGTACCAAGATGGTGTTCACGGGTGACATATTCCAAATCGACCAGCCCTATCTCGACCAATGGTCGAACGGGCTAACCCATCTTAACGAGAAGATGGGAGGCCAGCGGATCTTCGAGCATGTGTTCCTCAGGGTCGGGGAACGCAGCGAGCTTTCGGATCTGGCTGCTAAATTGTTATAATTTTTCGCTAACTTTGCCGACTATTAAAAACAGACAATATTAATAATCAATTATAAATATGTTCGACAAGAAGAAAAGAGTCTATCGTTTCGGTGGAAAGACCGCCGAGGGAGATGGTCAGATGAGGGAATTGCTGGGTGGCAAGGGCGCCAACCTGGCTGAGATGAGCAAACTCGGCATGCCGGTTCCGGCAGGTTTCACTATCACCACAGAGTGCTGCGCCGAGTATTATTCCCTCGGAGGAGGCTACACCAATGATCTGAAGAAAGAGGTCGCCGAGGCCATGAAGGCCACGGAGACCATTATGGGCAAGAAGTTCGGGGATCCCTCCGACCCGCTGCTCGTGAGCTGCCGCTCCGGCGCGAGGAGTTCCATGCCCGGAATGATGGACACCATCCTCAACATAGGACTCTGCTCCTCCACCCTCCCCGGCATGATCCAGAAGACCGGCAACCCCAGGTTCGTCTACGACGCCTACAGGCGCCTTATCATGATGTATTCCGACGTCGTGATGGAGAAGGCCGAGGGAATCGAGCCGGCCGACGGCCAGGGTATCCGCCAGCAGCTTGACAGGATGATGATGGATCTCAAGGACAAGAAGGGCTACAAATCCGACACCGAGATCACAGCTGACGAGCTTAAGGACCTCTGCGAGAAGTTCAAGGTGAAGGTGAAGGAGGTTCTCGGGGTCGATTTCCCCGACACCGCCCAGGAGCAGCTATGGGGCTCGATCGGAGGAGTCTTCAAGTCCTGGAACGGGAAGAGGGCCATCGCCTACCGCAGGATCGAGAAGATTCCCGATGACTGGGGCACAGCCGTCAACGTCCAGTCCATGGTGTTCGGTAATATGGGCAACACCTCCGCCACCGGAGTCGCTTTCTCACGCAACCCGGCCAACGGGGACAACAAGTTCTACGGAGAGTGGCTCATCAACGCCCAGGGCGAGGATGTGGTCGCCGGGATCCGTACCCCCAACCCTCTTAACGAGGCCACCAAGACCGAGAAGAACAAGGATCTCGAGTCCCTCGAGACAGCCATGCCCGAGGTGTACAAGGAGCTTGACGGCATCCGTCTCAAGCTCGAGAAGCATTTCCGCGACATGCAGGACATCGAGTTCACGATCCAGGAGGGTCACCTCTGGATGCTCCAGTGCAGGATCGGCAAGCGCACCGGTCTCGCCGCCCTTCAGATGGCCATGGACATGGTCGACGAGAAGATGATCGACGAGAAGACGGCTGTCATGAGGGTCGCCCCCTCCCAGCTTGACGAGATACTCCATCCTATTCTCGATCCTTCATCCGAGAAGAAAGCCTCTGTGCTCGCCGTCGGTCTTCCCGCCTCGCCTGGCGGCTCCGTGGGCCAGATAGTTTTCACCTCCGAGGCCGCCATGGAGGCCGCCGCCAACGGCATGAAGGCCATCCTCGTCCGTGAGGAGACCTCCCCCGAGGACATCGAGGGAATGAGGGCCGCCGCCGGTATCCTCACCACCCGCGGAGGAATGACATCCCACGCCGCCCTTGTGGCCCGCGGATGGGGCAAGTGCTGCATCGTCGGATGCGAGGCTATGAAGATCAACTTCGAGGACAAGACCGTCACTTTCAATGAGAACCAGGTGTTCAACGAGGGCGACTGGCTCAGCCTGAACGGTTCCAAGGGCTTCGTCTATGGCTGCAAGATAGAGACCATGGACGCCTCCGAGAACCCTCTGTTCAAGAAGTTCATGTCGATTGTGGACAAGTTCCGCAAGCTCGGCATCAGGACCAACGCCGACACTCCCGAGGACGCCGCCAAGGCCCTGAGCTATGGCGCCGAGGGTATCGGACTGTTCCGTATCGAGCACATGTTCTACGGGGCCCATTCCGAGAAGCCCCTGTCCAAGCTCCGCAAGATGATCCTCTGCGACACCGACGAGGAGCGCCGCGCCGCCTTGGCCGAGCTCGAGCCTTACATGAAGGCCGCGGTCAAGAGCACCATGAAGATCATGAACGGCAAGCCCGTCGTGTTCCGTCTGCTCGACCCGCCTCTCCACGAGTTCGTCCCCAAGACTGAGGAGAAGAAGAAGGAGATCGCCCGCGAGCTCGGCATCTCTGTCGAGGAGGTAGAGAAGAGGGGCGAGGCCCTGCACGAGGTCAACCCGATGATGGGACACCGCGGAGTCCGTCTCCACGTCAGCTTCCCTCTCATCGCCGAGACCGAATACAGGGCTATCTTCGAGGCTACCGCCGAACTCCAGAAGGAAGGCAAGCACCCTCAGCCCGAGATTATGATTCCTGTTACCATCTCCGCCCGTGAGCTCAGCTTCCAGAAGTCAATCTGCGACCGCATCAGGGCAGAGGTTGAAGGCAAGACCATGGAGAACATCAAATACCAGTTCGGTACCATGATTGAGATTCCTCGTGCCGCCCTCACCGGCGACCGCATGGCCCGCGCCGCCGAATTCTTCTCCTTCGGTACCAACGACCTCACCCAGATGACCTTCGGCTTCAGCCGCGACGATATCGGAACCTTCATGGGTGAATATCTCGGCCACAAGCTCGTTGACTTCGATCCGTTCCAGACCATCGACCAGAAGGGTGTCGGCAAGCTCGTCGAGTACGGCATCAACTCCGGCCGCAGCCGCCGTCCTGAACTCAAGTGCGGTGTTTGCGGTGAGCACGGCGGTGATCCCGAATCTATCAAGTTCTTCAACCGTATCGGCATCGACTACGTATCCTGC
>JAFROJ010000014.1 GCA_017429765.1 Bacteroidales bacterium
ACATTCTCATGCACTGACCCTTGGAGGATCGTCCCGGACATCCTCAAGTCAATGACAGTCACCACAGGTGGCTCAAACAACTCTTTTCTTTTCATGATATGTTTATTAATAATTAATATTTCGCCCCCAAAAATCACTTTTGGAAATCATTGTCTTCCGCCTCTAATCCGTCAATTAACTATAATCCGGGCAAAGTTAATTCATTCTCACCAAACGAACAACTTTTTTTTTAATCATATTCTTCTTTAATAATCAACAGAATAATCAACAGGTCCCCTCTCCCTCGCCCGGGAGCGAAAAGAATTAACTTTCGGCGTGTTTCACGTCTATATAATATAAAAAGACTATATTCGCATATTATTTTTTAGACATGACTGGACGCGCCATCAAATGTTTTCTCGCTCTTACAGCGTTCGCGGTCGTCGCGGCTTCATGCTCCCGAGGTTCGGACATGAAGCCCCGGATCGTCACCACCACAGATGTTTTTGAGGACGGCTATCCGGCGGAAAAGGCCATAGAACGGCTCGCTCGCCTCGGCTATGAGGGCATCGACATGGGTCTTGACTACTGGACGTTCGAAGGCTCCCCCTTCCGGGAGGACGATTATCTCGAATGGGGACGGTCTTTGCGCGCGTGTGCGAATAAAATAGGTGTTCCCTACACTCACGCTCACGCCCCGGGCGTCGCCGCTGACGATTACTGGATGGAGCGGTCCATCGAGATGGCGGCGATCCTGGGCGCCGAGTACCTTGTCGCTCATCCGGTCTTCATGGTCGACGGGGAGGTCATCGACGATGATCAGGAATTCATAGCCGTGAACGCGGCGGCGATCCGGAAATGGCTCCCCCTGGCTGAGGAACGCGGCGTTGTCCTGCTCTCGGAAAACATTCTTTGGGGCTCGTCCAAGGATCCGCGCGTCATCGCCGACCTGGTCAAAACTGTTGACAGTCCGTACTTTGGCTGGTGCTTCGACGTCGGTCACGCGTGGTGCTGCGGCTTCTCCCCGGACATCATCAAGCAGTGCGGCGTCGCCCCTCTTTCCGTGCACATCCAGGACAATCACGGGAACGGCGACGAGCATCTTATTCCCGGAGACGGGTCTATCGATTTCGATGTCTTAATCTCCGCTCTCAAAGCCGTGGGCTACCACGGCGACTGTGTGCTGGAGGCCCACCACCAGAGCCTTGAGGCTCCGGATGAGGAGAGGGACGCGATACTCTCGAGGCTTCTCGACGTGGCCCAAAGTTTGAGGGATGAAATGAATTAGTTGTATGAAGAAGATTGTTACCATATTCCTGGCCATTATCCTTGGCTTCAGTGCCCGGGCGCAGGTGATCATGGGCCTAGAGAACGCGTTGCAGGGTCGTTTGAGCGCGATCAAGGTCACTGTCGTGGACTCGCTGAGCGGCGAGCCCGTGTCCTTCGCCTCCGTCTATGTCATACCAGCGAAGGACACGACCATCACCAACTTCACCCTGTCCGACGCGAAGGGTGAGGCGACCCTTGAGGAGGTGCCCTACGGCAACTATGTCTTCCGGGTGGAGATGATGGGTTACAAGCCCTTCGTCAAGGAGCGCTATTTCCGGGACAGGGAGGTGAGCATGGGCACCATACGCCTGAAGCAGGACGAGAAGTTCCTCGAGGCGGCGGTGGTGACGGACGTGGGCAATCCCATCGTGATCAAGAAGGACACCGTGGAGTTCAACGCCTCGTCGTTCCAGGTGGGCACCAACGCGATGCTCAAGGACCTGCTGTTGAGGATGCCGGGAATGGAGATCACAGATGACGGCAAGGTGAAGTTCAACGGCGAGGAGATCGACAAACTCACCGTCGGCGGGCGCACATTCTTCTTCGGGGACCAGAGCACCGCCCTCAACAACCTGCCGGCGTCGATAGTGGACAAGGTCAGGGTCATCGACAGGCAGTCAGAGTCCACCAGGGCCACTGGACTCGAGGACGGAAGCAGGGAGAAGGTCCTTGACGTGGGGTTGAAGAAGGAATATGAGGAAGGCTGGTTCGGCAACGCCGGGGTCAAAGGCGGCACCACCTTGGCCGGCGAGAGCGAGAGTCCCCTCAGGGACAACCGCGGTGCGCTCTACAGCGGCAACGTGCTGGCTTCGGCATATTCAGAGAAGGACCAGTTGACGCTCATCGGAAACGGGATGAACATCAACGACTCGAACGGGGTGGTGTTCGTTGTCAGAGGATCTGACGGGTCAACGTCCCGCTTTGGCGGTGAGGGGCTGTCCTCCGCCGCGCAGGCCGGCGTCAACTTGAACACATCCAGGATCAAGGACGTGGAGACCACTATCGGGGCCAATTATAAATATGGTGACTCCCGGGGAGCCTCCTCGACAAGGAGGACCACCCTCCTGGAAGACGGGGACATGCTCTCGGACTTCGGAAGCGAGGACAGGAGTTTCTCCAACTCATTGTCCGCCAATATGGAGTTCCAGAAGGAGGCGGGCAAGGTGCGCTTCCATTTCAGGCCCCAGTTCAGTTATTCCAAAAACATCTCGAACAGCCTCTCGACGTCAGAGTCCACCAAGGGCGGCCAGATGGTCAACTCGTCCAGGAGCGAGAGTGACGCCAACTCGACGGACAAGAGCGCCTTCGCTTACGGCGACGTCACTTTCCGTGACCTCGGCAAGAAAGACAGGATGTTCAACATCGACTACAACTTCTCATTATCCGGATCGGAAGGAGAGAGCCTGGAGAACAGTTTCATGAATATGATTTCAGGAGAGGACAACCGTTCGCTGAAGTACCTATCCGATTCCCGCTCGAACGGTGTCAGCGGAGGACTGTCCTATGGTGAACCCATCGGCGAGAAGTGGGTTCTCTTCGCCACAACTCGCTTCAGCCTGTCCAACAGGAACAGCGTCCGTGACGCGTTCGACGCCGCCGGGAGGAACGATTACTTCTCCTCCGAGTCGAAGAACCATTCGGTCAACCAGTCCTACCGCGTGACCGCGCAATACAAATTCAAGGAAGGATCTTTCATCACGTTAGGGTCGAGGCTGAACGGGCTCCTCAACGAGACATATTCAAAGAGTTTCAACGTGGCCGGAATGACCGGCGAGGACGAGTGGTACTGGAACCTCTCGCCGGAAATAGCGTTCCAGAGAACCTCGGGGGGCAATCGTTTATATGTCAACGCCTCCGGCACGAGCCAGCAACCCGGCAACTCAAGCATGCTCCCGGTGATGAACATCGCCGACCCTTCCCGCCCGACCTTGGGTAACATCTACCTTAAGCCCTACGGGAACACCTATCTGAATGTCAGTTGGAACAGCAACAACAAGGAGAGGTTCTCCACCGTGATGTTCAACTCATTCGGGAACATCAACACCAGCCCTATCACCTACGCCCGCTGGTACGACTCGGACGGCATCCTCTATTCCATCCCCGTCAATTCCAGGAAGAACTCGTTCAATCTCTACGCCTCGATCAACTACACGACCCCGATCACGAAGGACAAGAAGTGGTTCATCACGGTCAGCGGGGGAAGCTCAATCTACAGAACGACCAGTTATCAGGCGAAAGGGACACTGGCCGGGCTTGACAAGGACGCCTTCGACTACTCGGCGTTCATGGACAGGTTCTGGGGCGGAAAGGACGGGGACCTCTTCTACGGGGGCAAGAGCGGGTTCGCCGAGAGCGACACGAAGACCTACTCCCCTAACGGGAGCGTCAACCTCAGATACACATCGGGCAACTTCAACGGAAGGGCTTTCTACAGTGTCTCAGGTGACATCGCGCGCTTCTCGCTCGACAACAGGGCGGACATGAACACCATGGACTCACGGTTCGGGCTCGCGGCCGACTACACCACCAAGCACGAGTTCGAGTTCGACACCGACCTGGCCTACGCGTGGTTCCGGGGATACGCCTCCGGTTACGGCGACCCCGAGTGGCGTTGGAACGCTCAGATTTCCAAGAATATCGGCGCGTTCAACCTGAGCGTCACACTCCACGACATTCTCGACCAGACCCGCAACCTCACGCACACGGTGACGGCCAATTACGAGGAGGACACCTACAGGCTCGTCATGGGACGCTACATCCTCTTCGGCGTCAAGTGGAACTTCGGCAAGATGAACGCCGCCCACTCCCGCCGCGCCCAGTCCGCCGCCCTCAAAATGGTCTTCTAGGCGACCATCCTGTTGGCTTTCCCCCGGGTTTTTGTTATAATTGTATTAGTATGAGTGAGTTCTACGAATACATCCGGCAGGGGGAACCTCAGCAGGTTGAGAAGGCCCGTATATGGCAGACCGCTATCGGCCTGCAGGATGTGGATGGTTTGAAGCCGTCCCCTTATTTGCTGGACACCGCCAAACGCCATATCGAGGGTGAAATCATAATCGATGAGGTCAAAGGGCTCATTGACACCTACTATAAATCCATAGAGAACCGATTGTCTTCTGAAGAGGAGAGGACGGAGGAGGCCGACAAAGTATCGGCCAGAATAACAGAACTCCATCAGGAAGAGACTTTTTCGTTTACACCCGCCGAGTACCAAAGGATTCATCGCCGCCTATTCCAAGGAATCTTTAAGTTCGCGGGCAAGTATAGGACATACAATAACTCAAAGAAAGAATGGGTTCTGGATGGTGACACCGTGTTATACAATCCTTTCGAGAATATTTCCGAGACTCTATATCACGATTTCGCGGAGGAGCGTAAGTTCCTGAGGAACATGGTGTTAGGCGAGAACAATGAGTTGAAGGATCGTTATCTGCATCTAAGCGCTCAAAGTGTCAACACGGCAGTTTCAAAGGGACAATTCGACACTTTGAATGTCACTTTGGGAGAAAGAGCCGGACATATCAGGAAATTCCCTCGTACTGTTAAGCGTATAATGGCCTCTCTCTCCGAGAAACATATCATTGCCCGCAAGAACGGCAAGCGCGATGGATTGAGGGAGGTTCTGAAATCAAAAGCATTCTTCGCGATCATACTAGTCGGCTCCCTATTCCTGACCGGCAAGACGCATGCTCAGAACTTGACAAGCAACGCGGAGTATAACGCCCGCGTGGACTCGTTGAACAAGGCCCGCCGAGGCATCTACGAGGAATGGAACGCGACGATCCCTCCACACTTCATGGAAGCTATGCGTCTCGAAAAAGAAGCGGAGAGCCATCCTGAACTCAAAGATTCCCTATTAGCCATATCTGCCAGGGAAAGGAAGACCGGGCAAGATCTTCAGGCCGCTTTTCAGGAGAGACTGAATAAGAATATGGCCGAGCAACAGGCGTTGTCAGACAAGTACGCGCTAGTCTTCGAGGACGCGTTCCCATATTACCGGACCCGCAAACTATTCTCGAAAGACAGCCTTTCCGTGGTTCTGAATAAGTCTTCCCAAGAGATCCGGCGCTCCGCGGCCGGCAAGGCTCTGCGCCAATACATTAAGACACGCCAGATTGTCGAGGGAGAGCCGTTCCGCAAGTTCCGCTGCTATGACGCCGACGGGAAACGCTTCGACTGGAGCCTGACCAAAGGGAAGAAAGTCTTTCTCATCCATGATGGCCTGTGGTGCATGACTCACGGGACCGATAACTCCGCTTTAAGGAAGTTCCTCCAGCACCTTTCCGAGACGTCGCCAAACTGTCTTCCTCTGGTTGTCGTGAATTGCGCGGATAAGGAAGGACTCCTCGCCGCCATAGAGGAATATGGCTTGAGGGATTTCCACGTTGTCAGTGAGTTCAAAAAAGACAGAGGCGTTCTCAACTGGCTCTACAACGACACGACCACGCCAACGTGCCACCACATTGATGAACGGGGCATTCTCGTGAAAACGACGGAAGGAGTCAATCAGGAATATCTTGAACAAGAGTTCTTAAGAATCAAGTGAGGCGATTCTACAAACGATTGGCGTGACCGTTTTTGGGAAGTAATTCATTATTAAAAGACTAAGCCCCCGCACATGGTTAAATAAGCCACGCACAGTTGTTTAATCGATTATCAATCAGGCGTTTCTGCGACACAGCCAAATGTCTTCCAGAGCCCAATGTCATCCTGAGCGAAGCGAAGGATCTCCCCTGCCCCTGAGCGAACCTATCGTGGGCCAGCCCAACAGTCGAACGGCCGTGTCCGGCGACACTCCGACAAACGGGCGGACACAAAGTGGTTTTTGCGCTGGTACGGAAGTGTTTGAATATAAGTACTTTATACAATCAGATGGTACCGAAATCGGTACCATCTGATCACATTATAACCTCATAATCAACCACTTCCATACCAGCCTCAATGTATCATCTGACCTCTCCTCGAGCGAGATCTTTCTCCTCTAAGAAATCAAAAAGGAGGCAATTGTACATTTCGGGGGATAGCACCGGCAACAGTCGGGCGCAAGGAGGGCCTTTCATGGAGCCCACCGCAGCGCCCGGTCTGTAGCCGCCGCTCTTCGTAACCGAGCGGCGGCGGTGCCGCGGAAGGAGACCCTTCGCAATGCTCAGGGTGACACAGGCGGCGGGCAGAGTGACAGCGGTGGTTCAACTGGCTCACCAAGCTGGCTGGTGCTCAGACCCCTTCGCAATGCTCAGGGTGACAATGGAGGGGCAGGGTGACATTCGAGACGGCGACGGAGACACCTCATCACTGATAATCAGCCACTTCCACGATCTCCTGTGTCAGATTCCAGATATGGGAGATCGCCTTATTCATTGACTATCAACGCGGATCTGTCTCCAGTGCGGAGAAGAAGACGGCATCATAAAAAGATGTTTCTGTTTCTCTTCGTTTTTTACGTTTGATGGCGCTATATTGCGGGATGTTTAACCAAAAACGCTTCAAACGCTATGACAAACTTCAATCCCAGACAAGAGACACGCCCCGGGGAGCCGGTCTCGCGCTACGCCAACATCCTTCTTGATTACTGGTTCAAGAGATCATTCGGAAGGGAGATCAACAAGAGGCTGATGATCCTGACACTCAGGGAGATCATCCCGGAGGCGGACATCAGCGACATCTCCTATGGCAACAAGGAGCACCCGAACCCGTTCCCAGACAGCCACGGTGTCGTATTCGACATAGAGTGCGTCTCATCGGAAGGGGCCATGTTCATCGTCGAGGTCCAGCTCGCCAGAAAGAAATGGTTCATGGAGAGGGCGCTCTTCTACTCCTCGTTCGCCATTCAGAAACAGCTGCTCAAGGGGGACGACTCCTACCGCCTTATGCCGACCTATTTCATCGCGCTAATGGACTTCTCCCTCCACGACGCCGACGACGGGCGTTTCGTCTTCCGGTACGAGATCACCGACAGGGACTCCGGGGAATTGATGACTGACAGGCTGCACTTCGTCTTCCTGGAACTGCCGAACGTCAGGGAGGTCTCCGGCGACTCCTCCAACCTAGAGAAGCTCTGCTACGCCCTGCACAACATGACCGCGCTGAAGTCACGTCCGGCGGAGATGCGGGCGGAGATCTTCGAGCTTTTGTTTAATTCCGCCGAAATAGCTAAATTCGACCCGGAAGAGAAAATCAAGTACGAGTACGACATGACAACGGAAAGGGACAGACGCAACGAGCTCGCTTTCAGCAGGGAGGAAGGACTCGCCGAGGGATTGGCCGAGGGATTGGCCGAGGGATTGGCCAAGGGAAAAGCCGAAGGACTTACCGAAGGAAAGGCCGAAGGAATCATCGAGGAGAGGGAGCGAATAGCCCGGGCGCTTCGGGAGCGGGGGTTCTCGGAGCTGGACATCCAGTCCATCATCTCCGCCAAGGCATAACCCTACCACAGCTCGACCACAACTCATTCAAACCATATCGCCAGACCCTTCGCGATGCTCAGGGTGACAATCGGGACACGGCGCGCAGCGAATAGTCAGTTCCGGATTATCGCTGGCGTTCTCGATGATGATCGTGGCCTCGTCGGAGCAAGCCGCGAGAGGCCAATGTGATTGCTGATAAGAAGAAGTCGCGCGGGAGTTTCATGAACCGAAGATTGGACTTAACGTGAAAATCTCAGTCGGCAGGAAGTCGGGGGGCAGCAATAATACGGTCACGGCAGAAAGGATCACCACGGCGACGATGACTCCAACTGCCAGACGGACAGCCCGCAAGTCTCTCCGCGACACTTCGAGAACAAGGCGGATGCAGTCCTCTTTCTGCCGGTCCGGATTCATGGCGGCAGGGACAGGCATGGCATTGATCTGGCGGACAACCTCTTTCAAGAAAGGCCCGTTATTCTTTACCTCCGGCTTATGCCGCAGGAAGAACCGCTGAATATCTTTATCTCTCACCATAGTTTTCAAGGATTTTCTTCAAATGCCTCCGCGCCCTGTGAAGATGTGACCGCACCGTCACAGAAGGTATTCCCAGAACGTCAGAGATTTCTTTTGTTGAATAGTCCTCCATATAAAAGAGCAGGACTGCCGCCTTCTCCGACGCCGATAACCCATCGATGGCGGCATACAAGGCGCCGCGGTCTCTATCATGGTCGTCTTCCGAAGGGATTTGGTTCTCTTTATCAGTAAGAGGCTCGGTGTCCAGTATTCTCTTACCAATATGATCGCAGAAGCAACTGTAGCCGATCCTGAAGAGCCAGGTGCTGAATGAGGAACGCCCCTGGAATGTGCCGTAATGCAGGTACGCTTTCAACAAAGTGTCCTGGGCAATGTCATCGGCCATGAATACATCACCATGACACATGCCGAGCAGGAACCTTCTGAGAGGCTCCTGCAAGGTGGAGATTTCGGCTATGAATCGCTCTCTGGTCATCGGCTGTCACGCCGTCTTATTCATACGCTTCCTTTGATTGAAATAGGACACCAGGAACGCGATTCCAACACCGAGGACAATGGCTGCCACAACCAGCACCAAGGTGACAACCAACGTGACGGGGATCATCTCATCAACGTTGTACTTATTGGCGGGTTCCGCGAAGATTCCTTCCAGGTACACATAGAAGACAATGGTCGCGACGGTGATGACAACCCCGGCGATACTGAATATGATTCCATTGCGGAGGTTGTTCTGAAGCCGCCGCTCTTCGCTTACCGGATTGGTCAGGGATTTGGCGAGCATCTCGGGATCGACGATACTGCCTTTCTCGATCTCCTTGAGGAGAACATCCTTTTTGGTCCTGAGAATGTCGCGCTTGTGAAGATAGTAGAACATGATAGGCAGCAGGATAACCGCCGCGGGAATCAGATTGGAAAGAAACCGGAAAAGATAGTGCATGGCAATGTTATTTAATTGTTTCAACACCTATTAGACCGCAAAAAACGCGAGAATGTTGCACAGGTTAACAAAAATAGGTTATTTCGGGAATACAATTAACGAGAAATCCCCCTCAGACTGATCTGAGAGGGATTTTTGTGGAGCATAGGAGAATCGAAACTCAATTACAACCCCCTATACAAACCCTTGCAGGAATGCTTTCTATTGCGCATCATTGCTGACGTCGGTGCACGACTATGAGTAAAAATGGGATATTATTGGGATATTTTTCACGCAGCGGAGACCTTCAGAAATGAAAATTAAACGCAACGCAGCATTCCGTCTATTCGCTTACGGAAAGGATAAAAGCCGGTATCAGATCAGATTCCGGGTTACTTTCAATGCCCAACGACTGGATCTGAAGACCGGATGCCAACTCATCGACATAAACGCCTGGGACGAGGAAAACGAATTGGTCAGGTCGGGATACAAGGGGCCCAAGGGAGGAACCGCTCTCTCCATCAACAATGAACTGCGAAATATCAAGGACCAGATGGACTCCACCTTCAAATTCTTTGAAGCGACTGATAAGATCCCCACGGTCAGCCAACTTCAAAAGAAGTATGAGGACCGTTTGAATGGAACTGTACCCCAGCGACCGGAGCCCGAACCAAAGAAGGAGCGTAAACCCAAAGCCCCCGATTTCTTTGAGGTCTATGATAAGTTCATCAAGGAAAGCGGAGAGAAGAACGCTTGGGCAAAGGCGACGTATGCGAAGATGGAGACCATGCGAAGGGACCTTAAGGCCTTCAAAAAAAACCTTAAATTCTCAGACCTAACTGAGTCTACATTAGCCGAGTTCGTGGCCTATTTCCGGAATGTCAAGAAACTTAGGACGCCTCGCAAGAAGAAAAGAGACCGGGAAGACTACGATCACGATGATATCACTGGCTTAAGAACTCTTCCATCGAAAAGAAACTGCGCTTTCTCCGCTGGTTCCTGAACTGGGCGACCGACCGGGGATACAACACCAACCTTGACTATAAGAAGTTCCATCCGACCCTCAAGATGACGCAGCGGAAGGTCATCTACCTCACCAAGGAGGAGATCGCCCGCGTCCGCGACCTGGAACTCTCCGAATCCCAGGCCTACCTGGATCCCATCCGGGACATCTTCCTGTTCTGTTGCTTCTCCGGCCTCCGGC
>JAFROJ010000015.1 GCA_017429765.1 Bacteroidales bacterium
CCGACCCGGCAACGCCTCTCTTTAAAATTCTATTAAAGGAATCAACGCTCTCGTTTCTTGAGATAAGAATCTCTTCTTATCCCGGTACTTGCTTGTACTAATCTTTCAATATTGTCAATGAACATCTTGCTTCACTTAGAAGCGGGCTGCAAAGGTAACAACTTTTTCTTTCTCCACAAATTTTTTGTGGATTTTTTTGAAAAAGAGTCTAATACCAGCAGACCGGCTCGGGACCCATCTTGTAGACAAGGTCACCTCCGGCCATGATTTCGGAGTACTCGATGTAGCCCCTGTCCAGTTTCTTGCCGTTCAGGGTGACCTCCCGGATGTACTTGTTTGTCGAGTCAAGTCCCTCAGCCTCAATCCTTAAGATCCCTCCGGGAACCTTGACCTCAGCCTTCTCGAAAGCGGGGGCGCCGAACCAGAAGCGGGTGGAAGCCGGCTCCGGCTCGTAGAAGCCGAGAGAGGATAGAACGAACCAGGCGCTCATCTGACCGGCGTCCTCGTTGCCGGCCAGGCCCTCGGTGTTGTTCTGGTAGAACTCGTCATAGACCTGACGGACAAGGTCGGCCGCCTTCCCGGGCTTTCCGGCCCTCGTGTAGAAATAGATGATGTGGTGGCTCGGCTCGTTGCCGTGGACATACTGGCCGATGAGGCCGGTTATGTCACTCGACACATTGTCGCCCTCAAGAGTGGAGTCGGCGAGGAAGAGAGAGTCGAGTCTCTCGAGGAAGAACTCTTTCGAACCATAGAACTCCAGCAGGCCCTCGTAGTCCTGAGGCACGAGCCAGGTGTACTGCCAAGCGGTCCCCTCGCAATAATCGGTGACCTCGTGGGAGGAGTTATAGGGATTGAACGGAGTCCTCCAACTTCCGTCGGCAAGCCTGCCGCGGGCCTGGAGAGTCTCCTTGTCCATATAATACCTGTAGGAGTGGGAGCGCTCCTTGAAATAGGCGGCGTCCTCAGTCTTGCCGAGGAACTCCGCGGCGGCGGCCATCGCACCGTCCGCTATGGCGTACTCCATGTCGTAGGCCACACTCTGGTTGAAAAGGTCGGAAGGAATATACCCATATTGTTTCCTGAGATCCTGGCCGCGGTCATCACCCATTGCGGTGGTCTTCAGGGCCTCCCAGGCCTTGTCCTTGTCTATTCCGGGGACCTCCTTCACCACGGCGTCGGCCACGGCGATGATACCCGGGTTGCCGACCATGCAGTCAGTCTCGTTGCCCATCAGGTGCCAGACCGGAAGACGTCCCTGGTCATCACATATCCGGATCATGGTGTTCACCATGTCGGCCTCCCTCTCGGGATGGAGGACAGTCATCAGGGGCATCTCCGCGCGGTAGGTGTCCCACAGGGAATATGTCGTGTAATCTATTGACTCAGAGTCAACATCGCAGAAAGTGGAAGGAACGATCATGGTGTGGTAGAGGGCCGTGTAGAACACCGTCCTCATGTCGGCGTCAGGAGTCTGGATCTTGACCTTGGAGAGCTCGGCGTTCCAGGCCTCGGCGGCGTCAGACACGACAGCCTCGAAATCCCAGCCCGGAAGCTCGGCCTCAAGGTTCCTCCTGGCGTTCTCCACGCTCACCGGGGAGATCGCCACCTTGACCATCACCTGGTCGCCGTCGGCGGTCTTGAAGCTCGCCCTGCCGTAATTGATCGGATTAGTCTGGCCTGCGAAGGTCCTCTCTTTCACGGGAATGACCTCAAACGACTCGAAAGGCTCGCTGAACTCGGCGTAGAAGAATATCTTCTGGTTTTTAGCCCAACCGGACGAGAAACGGAAGCCCTGGACGGCCTTGTCCCCGACCGCCTCGATCGAGGTGTTGTAGGCCGAGTCCCAGCAGCCGCCGTTCTCAAGGTCGATCACGACCGCGGCCTCCTCGGAGGCCGGGAAGGTGTAGCGGCTGAGGCCCACCCTGCAAGTGGAGGTCATCTCGGCCGTGATCCCGTAGCGGGTCAGCGGGACACTGTAATAGCCGGGTTTGGCGACCTCCCTGGAGCGGTCGGCGTAAGACCAGAGGCCGGAGGCGGGATCCGCCTCGACGCCGCGGGCGTAGGTCACCTCACCGGTAACGGGCATAAGGGTGATGTCGAACAGGTCGCCTATTCCCGTGCCGCTCAGATGGGTGTGGGAGAATCCGATCACCGTGGAGTCGCTCTCATGGTAGCCGGAGCACCAGTCCCATGTCTGAGGGATGCTGGTGGGGCCGAGCTGGACGGCCCCAAAGGGGACGCTGGCGCCCACGAACACATGGCCGTGGCCACCGGAGCCGATCTTGACATCCACATATTTGGTGAGATCCTCCTTTGAGCCGGAGGTCGAGCAACCGGCGAGCAAGGCCATGGCGGACATGACGCCGATAATGAATATTCCTTTGTTTCTCATTGTAGGGTGGTATTCGGTTGAACCGCTAATTTAAGAAAAATATATTATATTTGTTTTTCATCAAAGTAGACTTACGACATGGCATTTTTCACATTCCCAGGCCAGCAGGAACACAGGAAGTTCAACTACAGGCCGATATACTACGACAAGGACGAGGAGGAGCGCCGCCAGGTGTTCGGCAGGGTCGACGGAAGGCTTGACGCCGAGAAAGAAAAGGAGAAGGAGAACGGAGAGTACAAGGCCGGCTCCTACATCCGCGGCGCCTGGCGCGACGGCAACTACGCCAGAAGGGACAACGGGGCGACTACCGCCCAGAGAATCATCGGCATCGTGGGGCTCATCCTCCTCGCGGTGGTGCTGATCTATTTCTGCAAATTCTTCTTGCTCCTGTAGGATGGAACTGAAGATACTTCCCGGGAATATAGCGAACATGATCGCCGCGGGCGAGGTCGTGCAAAGGCCCGCGTCCGTGGTCAAGGAGCTCATGGAGAACTCCGTGGACGCCGGGGCTACCCAGGTGACTGTCATCATCGGGGACTCGGGAAGAACCCTGGTCCAGGTCATCGACGACGGGTCCGGGATGACTCCCGACGACGCCGTCCTGTGTTTCGAGCGCCACGCCACCTCCAAGATAGCGACCGCCGAGGATCTCCAGGAGATCATGACCTTCGGCTTCAGGGGCGAGGCCCTGGCCTCGATCGCGGCCGTGGCCGAGGTGACTCTCAAGACAAGGACCGCCCTCTCCGAGACCGGCTGCAAGGTCGAGATGGCGGGGTCGAGGCATGTCTCGACCACCGAGGTCTCGGCGCCCGTCGGGACCAACATCTCCGTCAGGAACCTGTTCTACAACATCCCGGCGAGAAGGAAGTTCCTCAAGTCTGACAACGTCGAGTTCAAGCACATCATTGAGGAGTTCACCAAGGTGGCCCTCACCCGGCCGGAGATCGGCTTCTCCCTCTCCCACAACGGAAAGGACATATTCGTCCTGAAGCCAGCCAAGTCCATGAAATACAGGATCATGGACTTGCTGGGCAACTCCGTGGCCGGGGACTTGGTCGACATCGCCGCTGACACCTCCATGGTCAGTCTGCGAGGCTTCGCGGGACGTCCGGACACAGCCAGGAAGACTCTCGGCAACCAGTACTTCTTCATCAACGGCCGCCACTTCCGCAGCCCCTATCTCCACAAGGCTGTGATGAGGGCCTACGAGGGCCTGATCCCCGAGGGGGTCACCCCCTCCTATTTCATCTACCTCGAGACTGACCCGGGGTCGGTGGACGTTAACATCAGCCCCACAAAGTCGGAGGTCAAGTTCGAGGACGACTCCCTGGTCTTCCAGGTGGTCTACGCGGCGGTGAAAGAGACTCTCGGGAAGAACTCCTTCGCGGGAGCCATCGACTTCTCCAACCCCGAGGCGAACGAGATGCCCGTCCTGGGGAAGAACTTTTCCGAATATAAGCCCGACACTGCCCCCAGGGTGACGGTCGACCCGGGATACGACCCCTTCGTCCCCGAAAGGGATTTCGGGCCCGAGAGGTACGTCGAGCGCCGTGAGGACTACGGGAAGTTATTCGAGGACAGGGCGTTACCCGTCAGCCAGACAATCGTGTTAGGAGGAAAATACATCATCGCGCCCACCAAGGACGGGATGATGGTGGTGAATGTGCGCAGAGCCTGGGAGCGGGTCCTCTACGACAGGGCCCTGGCCGCCTTGACCAAGGACAGCCATGTCACCCAGACTAACATGTTCCCCGTCAAGGTGCAGGTCGGGGCCGCCGGAAAGGAACTCCTCGACTCCAAGTCCCTCCTGCTGTCATCCCTCGGTTTCGACATCTCCCCCTTCGGGCCGGACACTGTCGTGGTGAACGGGGTTCCGGACGGGTTCTCGGGGCAGCCGGGCAAGGTCGAGACAATGCTCCAGGATCTCATGCTGATCCTCTCGGACGACAGTGTCTCCCTCCCCGGAGTCATGGAGTCCGCGATGGCGGGGAAAATAGCGTTGCTGGGCGCCTCGTCCCACGATTCCCTGTCCTCCCCCATGGAAGCCAGGGCCCTTCTGGACGCGCTCCTCTCAAGCGTCAATCCGGAGCTCACATCCTCCGGGAAAAAGACCATGGCCATCCTGACCATGGACCGGATCGAAAAATTATTCTGAATATAAAGACATGGCGGGATACTACGGCTACAACAATAACAACCCTGGCGGCGGGATGCTCTCGAGACTATTCCAGAATCTCCCCACCGTGACAAGGAACTTGTTCCTAATCAATGTCTTGATGTTCCTGGCCACCCTGATCAACCAGAACTTCATGGTCGGGACTTTCGCGGTCTTCTATCCCAAGTCCCCCTTCTTCAGGTTCTGGCAGCCGGTGACCTACATGTTCATGCACGGGAACTTCTGGCACCTGTTCGTCAACATGTGGTGCCTCCTGATGTTCGGGACCGCCCTTGAGAGGACCATCGGCTCGAGGAAATACCTCATCTTCTATCTCGTGACCGGTCTCGGGGCCCTCGCCGTCCATTTCCTCGTGCAGGATCTCCAGGCCAAGGCCATCATCGCCGACGCCGGACAGATGAGCCAGGCCTACATCGACATCCTCCGCACCCCGACCCTCGGGGCCTCAGGAGCGATCTACGGAGTCCAGATCGCCTACGCGATGCTCTATCCCGACGATCTCTGGACGCTGGTGTTCCCTCCCGTGACGTTGAAGGCGAAATGGTTCGTGCTGATATTCATGGGGATAGAACTCTTCACGGGAATCACCGGCACGATGGACGGGGTCGCGCATTTCGCCCACCTGGGCGGCGCCTTGTTCGGCTTCCTGCTGATCTATTACTGGAGAAAGAGCGGTAAACTCTGGAGGAGATGAGCGGCAGGAGGAAGAGACGCTGGCTGACAGGGGTCATCGCGAGGGCGCTCATGCTTCTCGCCGCGGCCCTGCTCTTCCTCACCTACGCCTCCATGATCGTCAACCCGGCCAAGGCCTGGTACATGACCGCCCTGGGGCTTCTTTTCCTGCCCGCCGTCGTCCTCAACCTCCTCCTTCTTTTCTGGGCGCTCCGGAGAAAGTCGGGAGCCTTCCTGATACCTCTGCTGGCCCTGCTCCCCTCCCTCATATTGATAGGGAGATATTACCAGTTCTCCTCCGGGGGGAAAGAGAGCGACGGGGACAAGTTGAGGATCATCTCCTACAACGTCGGGCGTTTCCGCCTTGGGGAAGAGAAAGCCTCCCTGGACTCCATCGTCCGCTTCATCAAAGACAACGGGGCCGACATAGTCTGCCTCCAGGAGGTAGACCTGACCGGGGAATATGATGTCAGCTCCTTCCTCAAAAGCGAGTTTCCCGAGTACGAGTCGTCGTACTACATGTTCATCAACTCCGAGGGGGTTTATGGCAATGTGACTCTCAGCCGCCTGCCCATCACCAACAAGGGGCGCATCCAGTTTGGTGAAAGCTCAAACCAGGCGATCTACACCGACCTGAAAGTCCGTGAAGGCTCGACAATAAGGGTATATAACTGTCACTTTGAGAGTTACAGCATCTCGCTCTCCAGCCTGGTGAAATCCAGGCTCAGGGACAAGGCCCTTGTCCAGGACACCGAGGAAAGGATGAAACGCTCGATTATCCGCCGTCCGGAGCAGGTCGAGCAAGTGATGGCCGACATCGAGGAGTGTCCTTTGGAGTCCATTGTCGCGGGCGATTTCAACGACAACCCGATGTCGTACACCTACCACCGCCTGATGAAAGGAAGGAAAGACACTTTCGTGGAGGCCGGAAGGGGCTTCGGGGCGACCTATTCCGCCCTGTGGCCTTTCATCCGCATCGATTATATCCTTTATCCCAGCGACTTCAAGGCCGTGTCGAACAAGATCCCGCGCCTGAGGTATTCCGATCACTATCCCGTCATCGCGGAGATAGCCTTTTAGAGCTATTGAACAGAGGAGATGTCTATCAGCCCGTTCAGCAACGCGTAGACAGTCAGGCCGGCGACAGTCTTGATGCCTGTCTTGCGGGTGATGTTCTTGCGATGCGTTATCACCGTGTAGATCGACAGGTTAAGCTTGTCCGCGATCTCCTTGTTGAGCATCCCGGTGGCCACGCAGACAAGGATCTCTTTCTCCCTGGCCGACAGCTCCCCGCCTTCCGGGGACGGGTCGGACTGCCTGGAGCCGAACGCTGAATCGAGCTTGCGGATCACCGCCTCCCCGCTGTCGTAGATTGAGACATAACCGTCATAACGCCTGAGCGCCTCGTCTGTCAGGTCGGGGCCGTCGAGCGCGATCACTATCGAGTCACAGATCTCGGCGAGCCTGTCACGACCCTCCTTCCTGGCCTTGAAGTCAAACACTGAAGGATCGATCAGGACCACGTCGGGGTCAAGAGTCCTGAGCCTGGCCTCCACCGGCTTGGACAAGTCGTGGAAGACCTCCTCCACCCGGTAGGCCATGGCATCCTCGATTATTCCTTTAAGCCCCCGGGCCACGATGTCCGAGGGGATCACCAGGACGACTGTCTTCCTATCTTCCATCGTCCTCAAGTCTTTTCACAACCGGGACAAGGATATTGTCCTCAACGTAGGTGTGCCTCCTGAGATCGTCGCGAAGGCGGAATATCGAGAGCAGGACCCACATCTTCATCTCGCCGGAGCACTCTTCCGGGAGATATTTCATCACGATGTTCTTCATGTCCTCCATCTTCTCGTCCACGCTCTCGTGATGCTCCTCGAAGTCCTCTATCGTGTAGCCCGCGGGCCTGGCGCCCGAAAGGAGAGACTCGACATAAGGGAAAACCTGTTTGTCCTCTCTCTCGAAATGCTTCTCCAGCTCAATCTTGTAATCGATGAAAAACTTGAGTATCACTTTCTTCCGGGTCTCTTCGCAAGGCTCTACGAGCAAGTCGAAGGAAGACTCGAGATCCCGGAGGGCGATGCCGGTGTAATAGGCGTGGGAGCCCCTGAGGTACCTCAAGATATCGGGGACGTTGACGGATGAGACCTCCGCGGGGGTGGGGATATATTCAGGGAACGAGTAGACTCCGCTGATGAGGATGAATGTCGCCGGATCGATTCCGGCCAGGGCGCAGGCGTCGCTTACCTTCAGGGGCGTGTGCCTCAGGTCTATCCCCATCCTGGAGACCACCTGCACCAGGGTGTAGTCCATGTCAATCATTTCCGACAATCGCATGTCGGGAGTGAACATCTCTTTCATACGGCAAAGATAAGAATTAAATCAGCAAAGCGGTAAGGTGGAAGCCGATGAAGGCGACAACCCACGCGATGATCATGGTGTAGGCGCAGACGGCTATCGCCCAGCTCCACTTCCCGGTCTCGTTCTTGATCGCCACGAAGGTGGCTATGCAAGGGAAATACAAGAGAATGAATAACATGAACGCCACGGCCGCGGGAAGGGACACGTTGGAGACCAGGGCGGACTGGAGTTGGGTGTTGTCCGGGTCCTCCGTGGCGTCCGAGGAGTACATCACACCCAGGGTGCTGACCACAAGCTCCTTGGCGACAACTCCGGACAGAAGGCTGATGTCCATCTTCCAGTCAAATCCGAGAGGATCGAGTGCGGGGGCCACGGCCTTACCCACCTGACCTATGTAGGAATGCTCCTGCTGGTACTCGGCGTCACGGTTCGAGCGGGGGAAATAGCCCAGGCACCAGATCACCACAGAACCGATCAGGATTGTGGTGGCCATCTTCTCAAGGTACTGCTTGCCCTTCTCCCAGGTGTGCCTCCAGACAGCCTTGCCCGTGGGGACACGGTAGGGCGGCAGCTCCATCACGAAGGGGAGATCGTCGTCCTTGACGAAACGGCTCAGGACAAGCGCCGACAGGACGGCGAGAAGGACCCCGATGAAATAAATCGCCAGCAAGGCCAACGCGGAGTGACCGGGGAAGAAAGCCCCGGCGAGAAGGACAAAAATCGGGAGCCGGCCGGCGCATGACATGAAAGGAATTATGGCTATGGTTATCAGCCGGCTCTTCCGGCTCTCGATCGCCCTGGTGGCCATTATGGCCGGCACGTTGCATCCGAATCCCATCACCATGGGAATGAACGACTTCCCGTGCAGGCCGATCCTGTGCATCAGCTTGTCCATGATGAAAGCGGCCCTGGCCATGTAGCCGGTGTCCTCCATTATGGAAAGGAAGAAATACAGGATCAATATGTTAGGCAGGAACACAAGCACACTCCCCACTCCCGCGATGACTCCATCCACGAGGACATCCTTGAGCCAGCCCTCCCTCATGAACTCCGCCACGAGGCCGCCGAACTTGCCGACGAGCCAGTCTATCCAATTCATCGGATATTCACCGAGCGAGAAGGTGGCCTGGAAAATGATGTAGAGAAGCAGGAGGAACACCGGGAAGGCCGCCCATCTGTTTGTCACGACAGCGTCTATCTTCTCGGTCCACGATTTATCCCCGACCGGCTCGATGTGGCGGACATAGGTCTTGGAGAGAGTGTCGTGGATGAACTGGTACCTTTTCTCGATCTCCTCGGAGCCGTCCTCGGAGATGATCTTGTCAATCGAGACGGGCTCCCCCGAAACATTTTTGTCGGCGACCTCCAGGACAGTGTCCAACAATTCCGGGACTCCTTCCCCTGTCCGGCAGACTGTCGGGCAGACCGGCATGCCGAGCAGGCGCCCGAGCCACTTAGTGTCGATCCTGTCCCCTCTTTTCTTCAACTCGTCGTACATGTTCAAGGCCATCACGACCTTGAGGTTCATGTCCTTGACCTGGGTAGTGAGATAGAGGTTCCGCTCGAGATTAGAAGCGTCCACGACATTGATGACAACGTCGGGGACATTCTCCATCAGGTTCTCACGGACATATTTCTCCTCGGGCGAGAACGCTGACAATGAATAGGTTCCGGGCAGGTCAACGAAGATCAGGCGACGGCCTTTCCATGTGAAGTTCCCTTCCTTGGCGTCAACAGTTACCCCGCTGTAGTTCCCCACGCGCTCGTGGCTTCCGGAGGCCATGTTGAACAGCGAGGTCTTGCCGCAATTGGGATTCCCGACCAAGGCGACCCTGATCTCCCCGGCCCTCTCAGAATTGAACTCCTCCTCAGATGATATCTCGATGAGCGCGGCCTCCTCCCTCCGAAGGGAGACTTTGTAGCCGAGGATCTCGTACTCGATGGGATCCTTGAGCGGGGCGTTCATCACGGCGGAGACTTTCTTCCCGGGAATGAAGCCCATCTCGATGAGCCTCTTCCGGAAATTGCCCTGGCCGCCGACTCTCACGACAACCCCGGTTTCCCCAGTATTAAGATCCGACAGTTTCATCCAACCGCGAAAATACGTATTATTCTCCTACACGCCAATCATTATTAATAGGTATTCGGAACTTCACTCTAATGATTAATTGTATTCCATAATAGAGGAAAAATGACGACATTCGCGTTGATGATGACTGACAAGCACCTTAGGATCGTCACGACAGGCCATGAAGGGCCCCTGTCCAAGCGCTGCCGGCACGTTCTGGAGCGGGTTGGGCGGAACTGCGTCATCCTGGGACTGACCTTTTTCATTGACGCGGATTCCCCACAGACCTTCGACGAGGGCGAGAAGACAATTCTTGGGGAATGCCGCTCCTTTTTCGGGATAGCCACACCCCTGGTGACCTGCGTCGCCCAGAAGCCGGTCGGGGCCACCCTGGCCGCCGAGATCCTTTACATGACTGGCGACGGGGTGGTGGAGCGGAACGAGGACTATGTCATCGTCCGGAAAGGTTCCGCCAAGGAGCTTATCACTAAGGGAATACGTTACCCTTCCGCAGGCGACACCGCCCTCCAGGCTAAGGCTGTTTTCGCCCGAATCGAGGACATTCTCCAGTCCGAAGGATTCAAAATCAATGAGATAGTCCGTCAATGGAACTACATCGAGGGAATCACCGAGGTCAATGACGGGGTTCAGAACTATCAGCTTTTCAACGACGCGAGGACATCTTTCTATTCTAAGACGACATGGCCGGACGGCTACCCGGCCGCGACGGGGATCGGATGCTCCGCCGGAGGAGTGACTGTCTCCGTGAACGCTGTGAGGAACGCCTCGAAATGTTCCAGTCCAATCGACAACCCTCTCCAGACGCCGGCCCACAAATATTCCGGGAAGGTGCTGGAGGCGGGAAGGGAGACGCTCAAGTCCACCCCGAAGTTCGAGAGGGCGAGGCTGGTCGGCGACTCTGTTCTCATCTCAGGGACAGCGGCCATCAAAGGCGAGGACAGCGAGATCTCCGACGATCCGGCCATCCAGAGCGAGGCCGCGGTCGAGGTCGTGGAGAGCCTTGTCAGTCCCGGGAACATCGCCCCAGGGAACAAAAGGTTCAGATTCAACTCTTTAAGGGTCTATATCAGACGGGAGAAAGACGCCGGGGCGATCATCGGTACTCTGGAGAAGCGATGGAAGAATGTCCCGAAGCATTACCTGATCGCCGACATCTGCAGGCGGGAACTTCTTCTTGAGGTGGAAGGCTTCGGCACGGTGAGACGATTCCTGGAGTGCTGCTGCACGGACGACGGCGAGGCCGTGGAGGCCCAGGCCGGAGGAGCCCTCAGGATCGAGCTCTGTGAGGATCTCCCCTCTGGCGGGGTCACTCCCTCTATCGAGAACATAAAGAAGACGCTTTCCAGCGTCGACATCCCTGTCAACGTCCTGGTCAGGCCCCGGCCTGGCGACTTTGTCTACAGCGAGGAGGATATCCTCAAGGCGCTGGAGTCGATAAGGGCATGCCGGGATCTCGGGGTGAACGGGGTCGTGATCGGCGCCTTGAGGAAGGACGGCTCGGTCGATGTGGAGACGATGGGAAGACTGATGGACGCCGCCAAGGGGATGGAAATAACATTCCACAGGGCGTTCGACGAGTGTTCCAGCCCCTTCGAGGCTCTGGAGGACATAATCAGCCTTGGTTGCGACCGGTTGCTGACCGCGGGTCACGCGGCTGACGTCACGGAAGGGGCCTCAACACTGGGGGACCTGCGCCGGAAGGCCGCCGGAAGGATAATCATAATGGCCGGATCCGGAGTGAGACCCGGGAATGTCGCGGCCCTTGAATTATCCGCTGGAATAAAGGAATTCCACTCGTCGTCACACGGCCCGTCCGGGCGGACCGACCGTGAGACTGTCTCCAGAATCATTGAGTCATAAACGTTTCCGGCCTTGGTCCCGCTCTGGAACATATTCCTTGTCTTCGCGAAGATCGGCACCGTCACGATCGGCGGCGGCTATGCCATGATCCCCATAATCCAGGAAGACCTCGTGAAAAGAGGCTGGATCTCCGAGGAGGAACTCCCCGACATCATCGCGATGGCCCAGTCGGCGCCCGGAGTGCTGGCGGTGAATATGTCCATATTCGCCGGCTACAAATTAAGAGGGTTCAAGGGCAGCTTGGCGGCCACCCTCGGCTCAATACTCCCCTCTTTCCTCATGATACTGCTGATAGCCATGCTCTTCACCGGCTATCAGGACAACCCCGTGGTGGTCAGGATATTCAAGGGAATAAGGCCGGTCGTGGTCTCGCTCATCCTGGTCCCGATGATCAGGATGGCCCGGAAGGGGAACAAGACCTGGTGGGCCTGGGCGATCAGCGCCGTGACCCTGTTCCTGGTCGCCTTCCTGAACTTCTCGCCGATCTATATTCTCCTGACATTGATCGTCGCGGCGGAGTGTGTCACCCTGATTAAAGAAAGGAGGCCCGGAAATGATTGACCCTTGGGTATTTCTCCAGCTGTTTTGGGTGTTCTTCGTCATCGGCCTGTTCACTTTCGGCGGCGGCTACGCGATGCTTTCCCTTATCCAGACCCAAGTCGTGACAGCGCATTCATGGCTGACAGAGAGCGCTTTCACCGACATTGTGGCCATCTCCCAGATGACTCCGGGGCCGGTGGGGATCAACTGCGCCACCTATGTCGGCTACGAGGTGACCACCAGCGCCGGCGCAAGCCATCTGGTCGGCGTCCTGGGCTCGATGACCGCCACGCTGGCCGTCATGCTCCCCTCTTTCCTGATAGTCCTTACCATCGTCAAGTTCTACACCAAGTTCAAGGGTAACAAGGTTTTTGAGGGGGTTCTCGGCTGGCTCCGCCCGGCCGTGGTCGGCCTGATCGGGGCGGCGGCGTTGATCCTTATGTTCAATGTCGACTGGGCCGGCTTAAGTCCCGCCGTCTCGGTTGTCAAGGACAATTTCCCGGACTGGATCAGCTGGATCCTCTTCGCCGCGGCGGCCGTCGCCTCCCTGTTCCTGAAGATCGGCCCCATCCCTCTCATCATCGCCGGAGGAGTTCTGGGCTTGCTCATCTATTAGGTTTTTTGTAAATTGCCGTCGATAATCGACGACAACCGAAAAATCATCTATAATGACAAAGACATTGAAATTAATCGCTTTGGCTTGTGTCGCGTTTTGTGTCTTCACATTCGCCAAGAAGCCCTCGACTGAGATCAACGTGATTCCCTACCCTCAGAGCGTGGAGGTCGGAAAGGGAGTCTTTAAAGGCGCCGGCGCGAATTTCAACTGCGACCAGAACATCGACGCCGACTGCGTGACCCTGATCCGTGACTTCGCCGACCAGCTCACTTACGTCTCCGGGAGGGTCAATTCCTTCGCTCTCCCCGTCGGCCTCGCCAAGACGGCCGCGGAGGGATCCATGAAGGGATTCATATTCCTGAAAGACAACGCCTTAGGACCTGAGGAGTACTCCATCGACATCAACAAGAAGACCTGCGTGGTGAAGGCCTCCGCCTACAACGGCTTCCTCTACGCCCTCCAGACATTGAAACAGCTCACCGATGTCGAGATCTTCTCGGACAAGGTCGATCCCGACCAGAAGTTCCTCTTCCCGGTGGTCTCGATCAAGGACAAGCCGAGGTTCGCCTACAGGGGCATGCATCTTGACTGCGCGAGGCACTTCTTCTCCGTCGAGGAGGTCAAGAAGTACCTCGACATCATGGCCGCCTACAAACTCAACCGCATGCACTGGCACCTCACCGAGGACCAGGGCTGGAGGATCGAGATAAAGAAATATCCCAAACTGACCCAGATCGGCGCTTTCAGGAACGGCACCATGGTCGGCAAGGACTTCAACTCCAACGACGGGATCCGTTACGGCGGCTATTACACCCAGGAGCAGGTCAAGGACATAGTCGCCTATGCCCAGAAGCTGGGGATTACCGTCATCCCGGAGATCGACCTTCCCGGCCACATGCTCGGGGCCCTGGCCGCCTATCCCGAACTGGGCTGTACCGGCGGGCCTTACGAGGTCTGGACAAGGTGGGGAGTCTCCGACCAGGTGATGTGTCCCGGCAAGGAGGACATGTTCATCTTCCTTGAGGACGTGTTCACCGAGCTGATGGAGCTCTTCCCCTCCGAATACATCCACATCGGTGGCGACGAGTGCCCTAAGACTGAATGGGAGAAGTGCCCGGACTGCCAGGCCAGGATCAAGGCTCTCGGCATCAAGGCCGACGACAAGCACTCTGCCGAGCAATACCTCCAGAACTAGGTCACCGCCAGGGTGCAGAAGTTCCTCAACGACCATGGCCGCAAGATCATCGGTTGGGACGAGATCCTCGAGGGCGAGCTCGCCCCCGGAGCGACCGTGATGTCATGGAGAGGTGTCGACGGCGGTGTCAAGGCCTCGGCGCTCGGCTTCGACGTCATCATGACCCCCAACACCTATTGCTATTTCGACTACTACCAGAGCGGGGACAAGGACAATGAGCCCCTCGCTATCGGAGGCAACCTCCCCATCGAGAAAGTCTATGGCTACGAACCGTTCGACGGCCTCGACGCCTCCCAGCAAAAGCACATCCTCGGCGTCCAGGCCAACCTCTGGACCGAGTACATCGGGACTGACGATTATCTTGAATACATGCTGCTTCCAAGGATGTGCGCCCTCTCGGAGATCCAGTGGTGCGCCAAAGACGCCAAGGACTTCGACCGCTTCGCCTCCGCCTTGAGGGCCGAGTCGTTCAAGATATTCGACACCCTCGGCTACAACTACAGGAAATTCTAGAGTCACCACATCATGAGAAAAATCACATTCAAGGCTTTGGCCTTGGCCGCGGCCGCCGTTCTTCTTCTCGGCTGCAAAAACAAAGGGAAATCCACTATGGAGATAATGAATAATCTTCCTGACGAGCCCAAGTTCGAGATCATCACCTCGATGGGCAGCATCACCGTCAAACTCTACAGCAAGACTCCCCTCCACAGGGACAATTTCGCCAAGCTGGCCCTTGAGGGCTACTACAACGGCTTGCTCTTCCACCGCGTCATCGATGGTTTCATGATCCAGGGAGGAGACCCCTACACCAAGGACTCATCCCAGGAGGCTGTCGCCAAGTACGGCCAGGGCGGTCCCGGCTACACCATCCCCGCCGAGTTCGTCCCTGAATACACCCACAAGAAGGGAGCCCTCGCGGCGGCCCGCAGGGGAGATGTCGCCAACCCGATGAAAGAGTCTTCCGGCTCGCAGTTCTATCTCGTCCAGGACGAGAACGCCTGCGCCCAGCTGGACGGCACCTACACCGTTTTCGGGGAGACCATCCAGGGGCTGGATGTGATCGACAAGATCGCCAAGGTCCCGACCGACAACAGGGATCGTCCCATCCAGGACGTGAGGATCATCAAGGTCAAGCTGGTTGACTAAGATCCTTGGCACTGTAATTGTAAGTAATAACTTTGAATAGTTTTTTCATAGGTTAAGTTTTAGGTTAGAATCGCGAACGCCGCTTGCAGGGATGCACGCGGCGTTCATTTTTGGATTGAATTCAGATTGATTATCTTTTCCAGAAGGTCTTGACGCACATAGAAATAGTGGTTGGAAGACTCGTAGCCGAAAGTGGGGTCGGCGGCGGCAAGCGGGATGAACTCCCTGACGTTGGCGAGCTCGTCCTCCACGGCCTTGGTGACGGCTTCCTTGTCCCCGGCGTCCCTCGCCAGGACATACGTGGCCTGGTTGACGATGGACCTGAAGTGGCAGCATATTCCTTTAGCCCTCCGGAGGTCGGTCTCGATAAGGCTCCTGACCGCGGGGTCGGTCTCTTCCTCAAGCGCGGCCGCCAGGATGCCGGCTCCTCTCTCGAAGCCCTCGGCCACCTTGCGGTTCTGGTCGATGTAAACATCTGTGGGATAGATGCTTCTCCACGTCTGTAGATCGTCGTAGGGGAAGCCCACCATAGTGGCCTTCCAGCCGGTAGGTTCCGGGTAGAACAGGTTAGCCGGCCCAACCTGCTGGGGACCGTTGTAAAGGGTCGAGATGTCGTGGGGATATTCCGAGAAACCCTCGGAGAAGGCCTTCCACGCCTCCCTGACCTTGGCGCCGGAACGCTCGCCGTAGAACTCGGCGGCGAGGTCGTCAAGGCTCGTCCCATGGTCTGACATGATTCTCTGGAACACGGCGAGATTGACCGAGGGATAGCCTCCGACGCTCCAACTCATCATGACGTCCTTGACGCCAATCTCAGAGAGATTTCTGGCATGGGCGGCGATCAGGTCCATGGCCGGGATGACGGGGATAGCGCTGAGTTCCCAGCAGGCGTTGACCATCACCTTGGCCGCCGTCCTCAGACCCGCCTCCTTGGCGAACTTCCAATGCTCGAGCGCCCTCGGGCCGGGGCCGACCGAGGATATTGAATACTCATTCACCCTTGTGGCCACCCCTCCCCTCTCGATCGGCAGGGACCATTCGCTGACGGACATCAGGACACATCGCTTGTCCAGGCGGTCGATGATACTCTTGGCGTACCAGTCTCGCCAACCCCAGTCCCAGACCAGGACCTTGGCGTCCGGATTGCCTTTGAGGACTCCCTCGGCTATGGCGTTGTTGACCTCAGCGACAATCTCGTCGTGAGGTCGCTCGGAACACCTGTCGCACTGGTTCTCATGGTGATGCGAGGCGCAGTTCGTGAGGTTCTCGGACATGGAGATGATGAACACTCCGCCGAGTCCTGGAACCGAGGTGAACACCTTCTCGAAAGAGTCCGTGAGCCACTTGGTCACCCTGGGGTCAGACGTGCAGAGGGTCCACAGGTCGCCTTCGGCCACTCCCTGGAGGCTCTTCCTCTCCGGAGTGTCGAACCAGGACGAAGGCAGGGCCCTCGGCTCGTTGACGTACATCATCACCTTGATCCCGTACTTCGCCGCCCTGTTCACGAGTGTGTTCAGGGACTCTATCCTGGTCTGGTGGTCATCGTCGCCGGGGAAAGGGCCGTCGGGAGCGACCAGGGATCTCAGCACAGAGTGAACCCAGACGGCGTTGACGCCCAGGGAAGACAGCCTGGAGAGGAGTTCCTCTGAATATGAGGATTGCGCGGGTTCCATAAGGGGATCCCCGTAGACGGCGTTATAGGAGAAGACCATCCTCATCCCGGCGTCCTCATCCGGGGCGCTTCCTGTCTCTATGGAGGGCAACGCCGAGAAGAGATCAAAGCGCGGGGCCTCGCTGACGGCAGGCTCGCTCCGGACTATCCTCGCTATCTCCTTGCATCGGGCCTTCATTTCCGCCGTTGGCTCCTGGTACACAAGATGTTCCGCGAAAGGCTTCCTCCGCCCCAGTTTCACGAACAGGAAATCATCCTCGTAGAGATCCCATTCAAGCTCTTCCTGTGTCTTTCCCAATAGCATGAGGATCTGGTCGTAAGGGAGGAGATGCCAGTTACGCCTGAGAAGGGTGATATAGCCCTTGGAAGTGAGCCAGGCGGGATCAACGACAGGCCTTTTCTCCAGGCCCATCGACACGGCCACCTTCCTGACATTCCTCTCCGAAGTGTTCAGGACTGTCGCCAGACGCTCCGCCGGCACCAGCCCCCAGTTCCTCCAGATGAAGGTGTGCATGGTGGAAGGGAAATGATCCGCCTCGACTCCTGGCACATCAGACTGACCCGGCAGGATGTCCGCCGGAGGGTAGTCCGCCTCTTTCGGGGACGAACAAGACACGGCGACCGCAAGGGCCGCCGTTATAATCAAAAGAATCCCTCGCATCTTTTTAGTTTTTCACGGCCAACACGAAGGTGACCGCGAGGGTGTAATTCTTGCTCTCCTTGGTGAACTTGGCCTCGACAGCCATGATCACATTATCACCCTGGAAGGTGATTTTGGCCGTGCCGTCCGAATAGGTGTACCCCATCGGGGAGACATCAGGCCATTTGTACTTGATCTCACCGTCTTTCTCGACGGTCGAGATGTCACAGTCGGCGACCTCGGTCACTCCGTTGGACAACGCAACCATCACGGTGCCCATCGGCGTGACTGTGATGGTGTTGACCTTCACATCCTTGAAATCCCTGTTGATCTCGATGCCCTGCTTCTTCGCGAAGTCCTCGATCTCACCCAGGTCACATCCCGAGAAATCGGCGTTAGCCTTCACTCCGTCCGTGATACTGACCCTGGTCTTGGTAATGGTCCACACCTTGCACAGCTTGGACTGCGTGGATGAGGGGGCGTTCGGCTTCGTGATGGTCGCGCTCCCTGTGACAGTCGTGCCGTCGTTCTTCTTGAGGCTGAATGTGGCGCTGGAGCCGGACACTGTCAATGTCAGGGTGCCGTCCTTGCTGAGGACATAATTCCCGTCGGAGTTGATGGTGTACTCACCGGTGGAATATTCACGGCCCTTGTCCTTATCCTTGACCTCGGCGAGGATGTACTTCCCATCCACGGTCATCTCTATGGTCTTGATGGATCCGTCCTTGTCCGTGACTGTGATTTTCATGTTCTCGGGCTTCGGGATCTCCTTCTGCTGGGGAGTGGGGTTATTGGGAGTGACCGGGGTCACGGGTGTTGTGTTCTGGCCTTGTTCCGAGGCCGGATCATTCTTGTCGCATGAAGCCGGCAGGACGGTGATGGCGGCGATCGCCAACAGAAGCGGTAACTTATTCATAGTCATATCCTATTAATTAGAACAGGTTAAAGAAAAGGTGAAGGTTCATCATCGGGTACACCACCACTTTCTCGGCCTTGGAGAGCAGGCCGTCATCGTGGCCGCTGAGGGATTCAGGGGTCACCTGGACATATTCCCAGTCGCCGATCAACGGCTCTCCGAGAGCATAGAGACCGGGCTTGCCCCAGTAGGCCACACCCAGGTCGAAGGTTATGTTGAACTTGCGGTCCGGACGGACGGCGCTCCCGAATCCTATCCCGACGTAAGGCTTGATGGAATTCACTCCAACATAGGCGTCGCAATAGCCGTTCTGGGCCCTGACCGTGTAGTTGTTATCGGCGGTGTCCACCCCGAGACCGGTGGTGTTGTAGTCCGACGGGAGAGGTGTGGTGTTCTTCACCTTGACGATGTTGCCGGGACCGTAGAGAGCGCCGGCGGTGAGGCGGAAGAAGCCCGGGTCACCGGGGAAGAAGTCCACCAGTAACTCGGCGTTGGAGATGTTGCTCGTCGCCTTGACATCGACATCCACGTTAGCCCCGCTTCCGGTCACGACGTTGCCGGGATGCTCAGGGACACTGAATGTCCTGTTGTAGGACACCGGCGGAACCATGGCGTAGCCGGCGCGCAACTGGAAATGAGACCCCATCGGGGCGGCCAACTCGACGCCGACACCGGCGGTACCGAATGTGACACCGGCGGCCAGATGATCGAAGAAACCGACCTCCTGGGCCATGGCGCCGCCTGTCATCAGGCAGAACAGGGTGAATATGAGAACTAACCTTTTCATGACAGCTACTATCCGATTTTAATTCAATCTGACAAATATAGCTATTTTCTTTAAAAGAAAAGGAGACGAGCCTTATTATGGGCTGTCTCCTTTCCGGATAGGATAGAGAATCTTAGTCGTTGAGCGAATAGCGGCGGAAAGCGACCACCTTGGCCTCAGGGTCGACGGACTTGATGTAAGCGGCGACAGAGACCTTCTCGTCGGACTGGACGAAATCCTGGTTCTCGAGGGTGTTCTCCTTGAGGAACTTCTGGACACGGCCGTTGGCGATGTTCTGGACCATCTGCTCAGGGAGGTTGGCGGCCTTCTCGGCGCTGACCTTGGTGATGATCTCACGGGCCTGGGCGGCCTGCTCGGCGGTGAGCCAACCCTTGGCTGTGTTGGACTCGATGTGATCCTCGCTGTCAACAAGGTTCGGGTTGATGCCGACCTTCTTCAGGGCGGCGTCAACTGCCTTCTGAACCTGCTCGTCCTTGGTCTTCTGGATGGCCACGGCGCGCTCGTTGTCAATGACCTCCTTAGGGCAGTCAGCCTCGGAGACAGAGACAGGGTTCATCGCGGTGATCTGCTGGGCGACAGCCCTTCCGAGATCCTCAGGAACAACCTTGTTGAAAGAAACGATGGCGCCGAGCTTTCCGTTGAAGTGGACATACTGTCCCACGAACGGAGCCTCGAGAGCGGCGTAATAAGCGAGGACGTGCTTCTCGCCGGTCTTACCTGTCTGGGCGGAGATCTCCTCCTCGACAGTGTGGCCGTTGGAGCAAACGCAAGCCTTCAGGGCCTCGGCGTCGGCGGGGAACGCGGCGATAGCGGCGTCGGCGATCTCAGCGGCGAGAGCCTTGAAATCAGGAGTGGCGGAGACGAAGTCGGTCTCGCAGCCAAGGCAGACGATGACGGCCTTGTCGCCGTTGGTGCGGACAAGGACAGCGCCCTCGGAGGTCTCGCGGTCAGCCCTCTTGGCGGCCACGAGCTTACCCTTCTCGCGGATGATCTTGACAGCCTCCTCGAAATTGCCGTTAGCCTCGGTGAGAGCGTTCTTGCAATCCATCATACCAGCGGAAGTCATCTTCCGCAGTTTCATCACGTCTTGTGCGGTAATAGCCATAAGTCGTTCTTTTTTAGATTATTCAGCCTTGGGTTCTTCAACGGCGGGCGCCTCGACAGGCTCAGCGGCCGGAGCGGGCTCAGCGGCAGGGGCGGTCGCCTCGACAGCGACGGGCTTGGCGTTCTTGCGGGCGCGGAGCCTCTTGCCGGTGGGATTGGCGAGGGCCTCTCCCTCGGCGTTCTCCTCAGCGACCTCCTTGTCCTTCTCGAGCTTACGCTCTCCGAGACCTTCCTCGATAGCCTGGCAGAGGATATTCATGACAAGCTCGATGGACTTTGTGGCGTCGTCGTTGGCCGGTATCACATAATCAATGGGCGTGGGATCGCAACATGTGTCAACCATTGCGAATACCGGAATGTTGAGACGGTTGGCCTCCTTGACAGCGTTGGCCTCTTTCTGGATGTCAACGACGAAAAGGGCGGAAGGAAGACGACTCATATCCCTGATGGAACCGAGGTTCTTCTCAAGCTTCTCCCTCTGACGGGTGATCTGCAGACGCTCCCTCTTGGCGAGCTTCTCGAACGTGCCGTCCTCTTTCATCTTGTCGATGGTGTTCATTTTCTTGACCGCCTTGCGGATGGTCGGGAAGTTGGTGAGCATACCGCCCGCCCAACGCTCGGTGATCGATGGCACGTTGACTGCCGTCGCCTTCTCAGCGACTATCTCCTTCGCCTGTTTCTTGGTGGCGACGAAGAGGATCTTGCGACCGGAACGGGCAAGCTCTTTCATCGCGTCGGCAGCCTCGTCTATCTTGACGATGGTCTTGTGCAGGTCGATGATGTGGATCCCGTTCTTCTGGTCGAAGATGTAGGGAGCCATCTTAGGGTTCCATTTCCTGGCCAAGTGACCGAAATGTACGCCTGCATCAAGAAGTTCTTGGAAATTCACGCGTGGCA
>JAFROJ010000016.1 GCA_017429765.1 Bacteroidales bacterium
CGATGAACGCCTCCGGCTCGGGCTGGACGGTGATCCACCTGATGACATATCTGCCATAATCAGTCTGGAGATATCTCTTCACGTCGATCCCGCCGTTTCTGGCGTAGATTCCGGAGGTCTCCTTGTCGATCGAGTTGTCGAACCTGGCGTCCCTCATCGAGAAATAACGGTTGAGCGCCTCGAGAATCGACGAGCAGGAGTCATAGGCGCGGATAATCTTCATGGACAACTCGTTATTGTTGATTTTCTGGAAGACGGAGGACATCTTGAGGAGCTCAAGCGCGTCCTGGCACAGAGTGAATGAGACGTCGGCGAAAAGGATCCCGCTATGGTAAAAATACAACGAGTCTCTGCGACATTTGTCGAGGGAGTCTATGAAGGTCAGGAAATATTCCGCCGACTCCTTCTCCGCCAGCATGTAATTTTTCATCTCGGAGATGTCCGCCATGTTCTGGACAAGCTCGGCCCGGACCAGGGTAAGGGAGGATCGGGCGTTTTTCTTGTCGCTCGACCTGTCGATCATCCCTTGTATCATGAAAGTGATGAAGATACCGAGGATAACCGCGGAGATGTCACGTAGATAGGTTTTGATCGATTCTTTCATGGCCTATCGCGAATATAATTAAATAATTGGGTATATTTGAACAGTCAAAAACAATTAAACGATCACAATCATGAAGAGAATATGGCTGTTGGCGCTGTTGGCGCTTGTCGTCTCATGCAAGTCGAACGAGAAAAAGCGGGAGAGCGTCCCTGAATCAAAAGGCGCTTATGAACATGTTGTCATCCTGGGAGTAGACGGGGCTGGCGCGTTTTTCGCCCAGGCTGACACTCCCCAGACAGACGAGATATTCAAGAACGCCGCCCGGACCTACCGGGCGAAGACCTCTTTCCCGACGATCAGCGCGCAGTGCTGGGGATCGATGCTTCTCGGTGTGCTGCCGGACGTCCACAAGTTGACAAACGAGTTCATCAGCAATAACCCGTACGACACGGAGAGCCCTTATCCCTCGATCTTCCGCGTGGTCAGGGAGAGGTGGCCTGACGCTCCTCTCGCCTCCTTCTGCAACTGGAACCCGATCAACAACGGGATCATCGAGAATAACCTGGGAGTCGTCGAAGGTACCGGGGATGACCCGGAGGTGGCCCGGCTCGTGATCGATTACCTGGGCAAGGAATCCCCCACTCTCCTGTTCGTTCAGTTCGACTCTGTCGATGGCGCCGGCCACAGTAACGGCTACGGCACCGAGGGCCATCTCGCCGCCCTGTCGGCCGTGGATGACTTGATCGGCCAAATCCACAGGAAACTTGAGGCCAAAGGCATATTGAACAAAACCCTGTTCATCGTCACCGCCGATCACGGAGGCACTCCTGAGGGAAGCCATGGTGGCGACACTGAGGCTGAGCGCTATGTGTTCCTCGGCGTCTCCGGCAAGACTGTCTGCAACGACAGCCTGATCAAGGATGCGGAAGTGCGGGATATCCCCTCCATCGTGGCTTACGCCCTTGGCCTGGACTGCCCTGAGACTTGGACAGGCCGTGTTCCCGAGGGGTTGTTCCCTGGTGTCCCGGCTTTGTAAACACAAAAGATCATGTCATATCTCTGGATCCTTCTCGCCGTCTCATTGGCCGTCTCGGCCGTGGGTTGGAAGTATTTCATCTATTTCTTCAGCCTGGGCTACGGCTTCGCTATCGCGGCTTTGGCGGTGACTATGGTTATCGTCTTCGCCGGAGCCATCACCCCTCCGACAGCCCTGCTCTGCGCCGTGCTGCTCATCTTCGGATGCAGGCTCGGGGGATTCCTCCTGATCCGGGAGAAGAAGGCCGCCGCCTACAGGAGAATCCTGTATGACCCCTCCCTCCAACAGAAGAAACCTCTGGGAGTGATCATCATGGTCTGGGTCTTCTGCGCCCTCCTGTACGTCGGCCAGGTCAGTCCTGTGGCTTTCAGGCTCGGCAACACAGCCTCAGGAGCCGTTGTCACAGACCTTTGGGCCTGGATAGGAGCCGTCGTTATGGCTCTGGGAGTCGGCCTCGAGGCCGGAGCCGACGCCAGGAAATCCGCCGCCAAGAAACTCAATCCCAAACGTTTCGTCGACACCGGGCTGTTCAAGGTGGTACGCTGCCCCAACTACCTCGGGGAACTCGTGATCTGGACCGGAGCGCTGGTTTCCGGCATAGGCGCCCATCTCAGCGCCTGGCAATGGGTCATCGTGATCGCCGGCTACCTCGGGATAGTCTACGTGATGTTCAGCGGAGCCCGCAGGTTGGAGATCCGTCAAGATTCCGTCTACGGGGAAGATCCTGACTATCAGGAGTATATCAAGAAAACTCCCATCCTGATCCCTCTGTTGCCTTTGTATAGCGTCAAGAGACACACATGGTTGCGAGCTTAACCGCCCTGATCGCGGCGGTCGCCGGGCTGGCGATGTCCGCCGGCGACAACACACACATCAGCGGCACCCACGCCATCGGCAACGGCCGGGTCTGCGTCTACGCCAAAGACGCCGACATCCCGAGCGTGTTCGGACCGGTCTATTCGGCGCCGACCCTCCTTTCGATGACGGCGGAGAATCCCGGAGAGATCCAGGCCTCCCCCGCGGAGACCGGCGGAGTCTGGAGGACCTCGCTTAAAAGAGACGGAGGCTCCGAGGCCGTTCTTACCGACCGGATACCTCCTCGCCGGAACGTTTTCGTCAGGAGCGTGGAGACCCGAGGCGAGCCCCTGACCTTCCTTGTGGAGTTCCTTCCTGAGAATCGGGCGTTCCGGGACCATCTCACCCTGGAACCCGCCAAGGTCAAAGGAGCCACCTCCGCTTTCACGGCGAAAGTGACCTCGGGCGTGCCATTCTACTCCGCCTACGAGTCCCCTTCTGAATATCACGCCATGATCCTCACTAAAGGAGACTCCTCCCTGGAGGCCACCGATGACCTGGCCGCCCTCAGGCTTTCCACAGACGGCGAGGGGACGGTCTATGTGGTCATAGCGGACTCCCCCGAGAATTTGCGGAAAGAACTCCGGAAAGCCCGGCGCCTGAGCCCCCGCAGGGCCACAAGACTTAGCGGAAGTTATTCAAAGAGAACGAGAAAGGGGCTCCCGGAAATCGGTACAGGGAAACTGTCCCCGGGGGACAGGGAGGACTTGGAGAGAACCCTCAACCTCGTCAGTGACTATGTGCTGGCCCAGCAGGACGAGGGCGGCGGGATCCTCGCCGGGAAGAACTACCACATGGCCTATGTCCGTGACCAGTACGGCAACTCCAGGGGACTTCTGGCGATGGGGCACCTCGACCGCGCGCGCGACCTCCTGGACTTCTATTACCGGATCTGGCTCCGGCACGGGCTGATCCACAACGCCCAGCCGATGGGAGTCGATGGGGCCTTCCACTGCCACGAGGACGACAACACGGAGATCACCGGCTACCTGGTGGTCCAGGCCATGGATTATTTCCGGAGAAGCGGTGACAGCCGTTTCGTGGACAGGATCATGCCGATGCTCCGCTGGGCCGTCCAGGTCCAACAGGCCGACATAATCGACGGCATGCTGCCGTTCAACGGGGACGAGACCTACATCGCCGGAGGGATAATCCCTCGCGACGTGATGTTCCACGGCTCCGCCGAGGCGACCCTTCTCTTCATCGAGGGCACGAGGCGTCTGCTTGACTATCTGGAAGTTCACCCTTCGGGAATATGGACCCCGGACGAGATCGAGTCCATGAGGAAAGACGCCGACAATTGCGCCGAGGCCTACCGCGACAACTTCTTCATCGACGGCAAACTCTACATCAACAACCCCGACAGGGAGAACAAGGTCGTCTATCCCGAGACCCGCCCCGGCGTCTGCCTCTATCCCGGTGTCCCCACGGCCCATTATCCGGTCACTTACCACTTCAAGGGGAACCTGTATTTCTGCGAGGACTGCATGAAGAGGGACACCACCGGCATCGAGCCTGCCGCCCCGAGGAGATTCACGATCCCCTCGGCGTACCTCTTCCCCATCTACATAGACGCCCGCCTCTTCTCAGACCATGAGAAACAGGCTCTCTTGGAAGACGTTGTGGAGTTGTACCACCGGACCGGCAGGATTGACGAGAGGAACATTGTCCTGGGCTACGACTACGGCCTGTTCCTTTATGCCCTCGCCGAATATGACCACCCCTTGGCCGGGGAGATCTACCGCAAGATGATGGATCTCAGGGACAGCTCCCTCTCATGGGTGGAATACTACGTGGACGGCGTGCCGTTCAACACCCCGTGCCGCCCCTGGGAGAGCTCAATCAATATCGCCGCTGCCCTGAAGTACTCAAATTGACGTTCCGGATCTTGGCGCCGGAAGGACTCAGGAGACCCAATGAATAGTCGAGAGGATTGTCACAGTCGACACAGGGAACCGGGACGCTGAACCTCAGCTCAACCTTCTCCCATGTGCCTTCCGGAATGTTGAATTCCTCAGACGCGACCATCCCGCCCTCAAGGGTCGTCTTGACGAACAGGCTGCCCTTCCCGCTGACCTCGGCGCTGAAGACAAAGTCACCATATTCAAGGAAGAGGCCCTCGAAGATGGCTCCCCCGTTCCTGGCGAAGCCGAAACCGACCTCAGCCCCGGCATCCCCCTCCATCGTCCAATAACAATGGCCGTGGGAGAAATCCCCGTTCATGAACCCGGAAGCGCTGTGTAACCCGCAGTCAGTTATGAAGTTGGTCGATTTGACCCAGAGCATGTCGCAGAGACTCCGGTACTCGTTGCCGAGTATCCTGACATTCTTGATGGGGGCGTAGTCGTCCCTCTCGTTATTGTCGAAAGGCTTCCCGTCGTGAGGGTTGTCACACCAGGTGCCGACCGAGTGCCCTCCCTCGAGGACACAATCGTAGACCTGCACGCTGTCGATCTCCTGCTTGGTCAGGTCGGGGTTTGTCGTTCCCCATGGGATGAAGGCTATAGCCTTTCCCGCTCCCTTTGTCGAGGAGTTGATGTAGTTGTGCTCGACGACAATGTCCCTGATCGAGTGGTCGAGGGTATCGACATCCGTTCTCCATGGAGAGATCTTGCCCCGGGGATCCCTGTAACTGTCGCATAAAACGATCCCGTCGTCGTTGGAGTCGAAGAAACACCTCTCCACCCTGATGTGACTTGAGCCCTGCCCGAAACTGAAACCGTCACCGCTGACGCACTGGACCTCGTGGAGCTTTACATTGCCTATGAATATGTTCTCGTCGGTCTGGAAGTTAGTGTGGTAGTTGTTGCAGCGGATTATGTCGATGTCGGTGAACTCTATCTGGCGGCTGTCGCTGATAATCACGGGGCAGATGTGGACGCGGTCGCTGCAGGTGCGGGCGTAATGGTCCCAGTCGGGGTTGACCGTGTAAGGATCGCTCATCCTTATGGTTCCGGGGCCCGTGATCTTGACCTTCTCCAGGAAATTGCCCTGGATCAGAGGGTAATTGATGAACAGGCAGTGCGTCCAAGGGCAGCCCGGGATGTCGAAATCGTGGCCGAATGAGGGAATATAATCATAGTCCCTCAGGTCACTTGACTGCCAGAGGACAGCACCCTTCTCGAAATGCAGGTCCACCCCGCTCTTGAGAGTGATGTGGGTGGCCACATACCTCCTGCCGTAGGGGTCGTCCGAACCGGCGAAGACCACCCGTCCTCCCCCGGATTTGGCGCAGGCGTCAATGGCCTTCTGGATGGCCTTAGTGTCATCGGTGAAAGCATCCCCCTTAGCCCCGTATTCCAAGACGTGGAAGTCCTTGTCCGGCAGCTCGAATGAATATGGATTAGAGGTGAAGTCTCTCCAATTCTCAATGTAGAACGGCTTGGCCAAAGGAACGCTATTTCCCTCCCCGTCACGAAGCACAGCGAGGAAGCGTGAACTCAGATGAGTCATCTTCCCGTAATGCCTACGGTTGGGAAAGACAAGCTTGAACGACTCCTCCGCAGGACACTCCGAAATCAGGGTAAGACTCTCCTGCGGGGCGCCCTCCATCTTCATAGGATATTCATAGACAGCGACTTCCGAGAATTCCTCAAGAAGATCCTTGTCCACGGAGCCCTTAACCGTGACCTCCTCATTTGAGGCCGAGCAGGAGAGAACCTCGCCTCCATAACGGATGAGCGGATCCTCACGCTCGAATCGGATCTGGTCGATTATCCAGGTGCCTTTTCCTTTCCCGTCGGCCGAGGAAAGCGAGAAAGCCTTAAGCGCCCCCTTAGCCTCGGGGACATCGGAAATGTTGAGATAATACGCCCTCTTCGGGCTGAACGGCTCTATCCCGAAATCCTTGCTTCCCTTACCGCCGTCAAGGGTCTCCCAGGAGAGGCGTAACCCGCTGACATCGCTATTGTTCTCCATCACCACGAAGAAGGTGTTCCGGTCCTCCAGCGGAGGATTGAAAGTGCTGTTACGGCTCCCGGTGAGGTCAGGGGAAAGAAGAGACGCGCCCGAATCAAACTGATAGCGCAAGGCGTCATCTTTCAACGAGATGGAACCTTCTCCCCCATGACCGAAACAGTCAGCGGAATAAGGCAGGCTGAAATTGAAGTCCAAGGGACGCCCGAACCGCAGGTCGTCGATGAAGAACTCCCTGCCCGACACCCAAGGCTCTTTCCCGCTGCAGATCAGCCCTATCTCAATCCCGTCGACCCTCGACAGGAAGGGACAACCCGAAAAGTCGAGGATCACTGTGCGCCAAAGCGTGGGGATGATCTGGGCGACAGCCGAATATTCCCGTTTTCCGCTGAAGAGGGTAAGGCGGGCGAACTGGTCGATCGCCGGGCCCTCCTGGGTGAATATCGAGAACTCAGCCAAGGGGGTCGCGGAGAAGTCCTCCGGGGTCGGGAAATCTTTTCGGACTCCCCTCCAGGCCGGAGCCTCTGCCTCCGGACTCACCAGAAGGACACCATTCCCTCTATGCGGCCGGAGACCGAAGAAACCCCCGTTGTCCAGCCTGATTGAGACCCCTTCCCCGGCCTTGAAGCCGTCCAGTCCCTCGTCCTCGAAAGAGCCTATCGTCCTGGTCTCGATCATGGAGACCCTGTTGCTGAAATCATGTCTCGACTCAGGTTCCGACATTTCCTTCCGGCAGCCGGCGAAAAGCGCCAGGACGCCGAAAAGAATCAGTATTCTATTGATTCTCATCACTTTCCGCAATCAAATAACTCGGCTTTGACAGAATTGATCCGGGAATCCGCGAGAGCTTTGACCTCTATCTCCGGATTGGTTTTGAACAGGCGGACGCCGAATCTCTCGGTCTTCCCGGCTTCGGGATGGGTCAAGGTGTAGGTCCTGCCGCACAGGTTGACTTCCACGGAGCCGGTGAAGTCGAGGTCTAGGGTCACGGCGGCGTATTCAGGAGCCTCGGCTGTCCAGGAAACGGACTCGCCCTCGGGCAGACTCACGGATTTCTCCTTGAAGGTCTGGATGGGTTTCCGCCCGTCGGTCTGATGCCACCAGAAATCCGAGAGCTGGATTGTCACCTCGTCGGAGACCGCCCTCTGCTCATGGGGAGCCGGGAAGATCGAGGCCTGCACCTCGAAGCCGGCCTCTTTCACCGCCTTGATATATTCACGGTCAAGCATCCCGTGCCTCATGGTGCTCATCCCACAGTAGCCTCCGATATTCTTCAGCCTTTCGATAGTCTGTCCAGCCTCCGTCTCGCCCGGGTCGAGCAGGATCAGGCAGGAGGAATAGCCGCGCGCCTGGGAGACCGCCGCCTCGTTGCCGTCGAAAGCGATGAAATTGTCCCCGAGTATCTCCTTGGCAAGTTTGTAGGACTCGACCACCGCGCTATGCAGCATCGGGACGATCCCGTATTCCTTGCAGGCCTCAAGTTCCTCTTTCAGCGTGGGTATCGGGACCCTCAGGGCCGGGTCGGTCGATGCCAGCACGTAATTGGTCCTGAGGTCCTCGAAGGTGCGCTCCGAGACTCTAACAGGCTCCTCGATGACCGAATAGTCCGCCGCGTTACGCATCGTGCGGTTGATCGTGCCGTCGTGCATTATGACCATCACGCTGTCGAGGGTGTATTTCACGTCGCACTCGATCGCCGGATAGCCGTATTGGGCGGCCATCCTGACCCCCGCCGGGCAGTTCTCGTTGATGTAGAACTCTCCGCCCTCCTTCAGCCAGCAGCCCCTGTGAGCCACCGCCATCGGAAGGTCCACCATCTCACGGCCGCATGAGACGGCCAGGGTAAGAGACAAAACCAAAAAAACGATTCTTTTAGCCATAATATTGAATGTTAATTATTTCCGTTCTTTGACATCAGTCGTGTCAGGAGGAAGCCGACCAGGAAGATGGTCGTGGTCCCGAACACTATGGTGAGGTAGGTGTGGATGGGGCTCCCGAACACCGGCAGGCTCATCCAGGCTATCACCGCCAGGCCGCAGGCCACTGCCACCATGGCGGCCGCCTTAACCGGCTTCCGGCAGACCAGGGCCAGCAGGAAGAGCCCCAGCATTCCCCCGCTGAATATCGAGGACAGCTTCCACCAGGCGTCCAGCACCCCGTTGATCCTCTGCATCGCGAGGCCGACCAGGATCCCGGCCACGCCCACGACCGCCGAGGAAAGGTACAAGACCTTCATCTCGCTGCCCTTGGCGCCGGATCCTTTCGCCAGTCTGGAATAGAAATCCGTGAAGAAAATCGTGGCGGAGGAGTTCACGCTAGTCGAGACGGTGCTCATCCCGGCGGAGAACAAGGACGCCACCACAAGGCCGGTCAGGCCGGCCGGAAGCCCGTGGACTATGAAATACGGGAAGACCTTATCCCCGGTCACGCCGGCCGGCAGAAGGTCGGGAGAGGCGGTGTAGTAGGAATATAGGGCCGTCCCGATGTACACGAACACCAGGGAGACGGGGATGTACAGCAAGCCGCCGAACAGAGTTCCCCTGACGGCCTCCTTCGTCGAGCGCGCGGTCATGTAGCGCTGGACATAGTTCTGGTCGATCCCGTAGTTCTGAAGGTTCATGAATATCCCGTAGACGAGCACCACCCAGACTGTCGGCTCCCGGAGGGTCAGCCCAAGGCCGCCGAGGCTGAACTTATGCCCCTCCGCCGCTATCCTGAATAGCTGACCCGGGCCCTCCGGCATACCGAAGGTCAGGATCAGGGCGCAGGCTAAAGCGCCGACAATCAGCACTATTCCCTGCACGGCGTCCGTCCACACCACGGCGGATATTCCTCCCAGCACAGAGAAAACCAGGGTCAGGACGCCCGTCGCGATGATGATGGAACTGACGTCCCAGCCGAACATGGTGTTGAGCGGGATGGCGAGCAGGAGCAGGATCGAGCCGATCCTGCAAACCTGGGTCAGAAGGTAGCAGACCGCGACATAGCACCTCGCCCAATAGCCGTAGCGGTCCTCCAGGAACTGGTAGGCCGAGACACTTCCTATCCCCCTGTAAAGAGGAATGAATATCTTAGCCGCCAGCCATGTGGCCACAGGGATGGACAGGCTGAACATCAATTGGTTCCAGTTGCCGGAGAAGGATCCTCCGGGAAGTCCCAGGAAGCTTATGGAACTGACGAAAGTGGCGAAAATGGACATCCCCACCACCCAGGTCGGCACATTGCCCTCAGCCTTCGTGAAAGAGGACGCCCCCTTGCGACTCCCCCGGAAGAAGCTGCAACCGAAAGCCACAACCCCGGCCACGAAAACGAAGAAGACTATGTAATCCAGGACCGACAGTTCCATCTAGAAAAGGAAACCCAGTTTCTCGGGAAGTTTGGTGTAGTCGTCTATCCGCACATAATCCATCCCGCCGAGGCGGATCTGGCTGTCGTTGCCTCCGTCATCGAAATCATCCCCGACGAAGAGGATCTGGTCTTTTGAATATCCCCTCTCAGCGGCGTACCGCATCACGGCGTCGTACTTGTTGTACTGTCTCGGGGTTATGTCGAATGATGTCGTGCCTCCGATGAAGACAGAATAGTCCTTGAACACCTCCATCACCTCGGGATACATCTCCCTTCTTTTACTCTTGTCGGGATCGAAGGCCATCTTGTCCTCATGGTTGGCCTTTGTGCCCAACAGAGCGAAGGTCACCATCCCGGACTGATGGTACTCCAGAGGGTCTCCCGCCCAGGACATATAACCATATTTCTTCCTGAGTTCCAAGCACTTCTCCTCAAAGAAAGCGGTGTCGGCCGGGCTTGTCTCCTCACGGACGATCTTAAACTCGCCGTCCACTATCCGGCTCTCCTCCATCCCGTAATTCCCGACTATCGTGATGGGATACTCACCCATCTGGTTGTAGATCCTCTTGCAGTTGCCGGCGCCGGCCATCACTATCTCGTAGCGCCTCCTGAGCTCGTCCAGAACAGCCCTGTTAGCGTCGGTAAGGGGTTGCTTCGGGGCTGTCAAGGTGGCGTCCAAGTCAAAGGCTATCAGTTTCTTGGTGTCTCTCCAGGCGCTCCTGTCCGGAGTGGCCTCAATCAATATTCCCTGGCAGGAAGAGACCTGGCACTCGTACCATCCCTGGGCGTCCCTTTTCATCGGGATGTATCCCTCGCCTCCCTTCACGGAGACCTCCTTGCCGGGAGCCTTGAATCTCAGTGTCCTCGTCTTTGGAGCCTTGTCGAAAGGATCGTCGGCGACGCAGACGAAAAGGGCCTTTCCCTCGCCCTCTCGGGCCACCATCTCACCGACCACCAGGGGACAACCGGCGGAAAGATCTGAGAACACCTCGTCGGAATAGACCTTCAGGCTCTTCTCCCCCGTGCCTTCAAGCATATTCGTGCCGCCGAAGCCGACGAAAGAGGTTGACTTTGAGACGTATCTCATGTAGTCCTTCCCTATCAGGTGCAGCTCGGCGTTGACCTTCTTCAACTTGTCGTACTGCTGGGTCTTGACCCCGTTGGCGTCCAGGACCTGATTGTCCCACCAACCGGCCGTGTAGCACGCCCAGGTGATGTTCTCGGCCCCGAAAGCCAGGGCGGAATAGGCCTGGAAGCGGAGCTCATTCTCAGTGATCCAGACCTTGGGGTCGTAGCTGTTGACCTGGACTGTCACCCACATCCCCCGGCCGGTCCTCCGGCATGCGTCGGAGACGACCCTGAGGTTGGAATAGTCCAGCGCGACTCCCACATTCTTGTAGTAGAAGTCATAGGAGATGTAGTCGGCCGGGACCCACTCGCAATATTTCTCGATGTGCTCGGCGTAGGTGGCCGTGCCGAGCTGGCTCTTGGTCTGCTCGGCCGTGTTCTGGGACACAGAGGCATAGTTCGGGTACAGGTTCAGGAAAGCGAACTGGTTGGGGAAAAGCTCCTCGACCTTCTCCATAACTGTCTTATAGTAAGGGAAATCCAAAGCCGAGGGCTCGTCCCCGATGTCTATTCCCCAGATCGCCGGGTGGTCCTGGAACTTGGCGGCCGCCTCCTCGTATTTCGAGATGGGGTTGTTCTCGGCGAGTTTGCCGGCGTTGTCCCCGTCACCGCCCCACCAGCCTGGCACGATCCCGCTGACTATCGCCCCGACCCCGTACTTGCTGAAAAGGTCGAGAGCCGGACGGTCATTCTCCATGCAGATCACGAAATCCACCCCGCAATCGGCCAGATCCTTGATGTGGGCCTCGGTGCGGGCATAGGGCCGAAGATGGTACACTCCGATGTTCAGCCGGCTCCGGTCCATCCTGCCGGCCTTAGTCACATATCGCTGGGCGGAGGCGCTTACCCCGAACGCCAACGCCAAAAGAATTAATACAAACCGTTTCATGACTATAAATATAGCAAAACTATTCTCAACATCGGTTAAAACTCCTGCCTCTACGGCCACAAACACTTGATCCGGAGACACTTTGCCGTTGATAATCAATTATTTCCGCTATTACCCGTGTCTGAATTCGGATATGGGAAATTGCTTTATTCATTGACTATCAACACGGAACTGTCTCCGCATTTATATGAAGGAACCTTCGAGCGTGCTCGACCGTGACATGGCAGTTGGTGACCAGTTCCCAAAGATAGGAGACACGGTCCTCCGCAGGGCTTTTAACCAGATCGCCGATACTCTTGTGGCGCCGGTCATCAGCTAGGTAACGGGCCATCTTTCTGTAATCATTCCCCGCCGACTTGTCATACTCTTCCACGATGTCATATTCACTCCCGGTGTTGTCGCTGAAAGCGTTAGTCATCTTCTCAAAAGAGCCATAGCGGCTGATTGCCCTGTCATAATCTATCATTGAATAAGTCTTGAATATGATATCGGCAAGCTGACGTTTCTCTTTCATTCTCAGTCCGTCCATAAGCCTGTCAATGGTTTTATACATTATTGGGAGCTTGCGGGAATGTAGATAACTCGCCTCTTCGGCAGCCCTCCTGAAACCTCTGCTCCTATTCCGTGAGATAATCTTTTCAGAGAACGGATGGTCTTCCACCGCATATTTCAAAAAGTTCATTTGGTAATCTTCCGCCCTGAGACAAAGATGCCACTCCACAGGATTGTTATAGAGATAAGCGTAGGCAGTCCTTCTCTCCTTATCGCTTCTCTTGTTTGAGATTCCATATCTGTCAAACACCTTTCCGGAAAATCCGTAACGGGAGTTAAAAGCCTTGGAGTACTTTGAACAATATTCGGAGATGAACTTACCGACTATTCTGGCGTTATCCGTCTCGAAGTCCACGTGGTAATGGTTGTACATCAGGCAAATCCCTGAGACCCTGATTCCGTGCCGTTTCACGGCGAGCATGAAGATGGTGAAGAAGACGATGCTGTCTTTCACGTTGTAGAACATAACAAAACCATGGTGTCCTCTTTGATAGATATGGCCCAGACAGCCTGGCCGGTAGATTGTCTTGTTTTTCATAATCAAAGCGTCAAGTATCCCAAAATACAATCTTTCCCGAAGATTCGCAAAAATGTTCAGGCGAGCGCGTTTGGAACCGCTACGGCCCCGGCCCCGGAGACAGTTTGGGCTTGACTGTCAATGTTTTAAGTACTTTCCCATATCCGATTTCAGACACGGGAAAACACGGAAGTGATTGACTCTGAGAGGTGATCTGTCTCCGCGGCTATTCATACCCCAGGGTGAGGATTCGCTCTGGCGGACGTGTCCACCCCCGGACACGGGCAGGGGGAGGGGCCCGCCGGAGACAAGTTATCGCGAAGCGATGACACG